>JADGRF010000287.1 GCA_017881055.1 Sandaracinaceae bacterium | reverse complement strand
CAGCGGACCGAGCAGCGCGCGCACGTCGATCTTATCGAGCCGAACGAGCGCTCGAATGGGACCGTCGAGTGGGACCGTGGGCATGCGTCCGGCGACGTCGAGCGGGAGCGTGCCCGTGATCCGCGCGGAGCCGGCGCCGAGCGCGATGCGCGCGTCCGCGCTGACCTTCTCATCCTGCGCCTTGGCCGAGACGCGCAGGTCGTAGCTCGGACCCTTGCCCCAGCGCAGCGCGCTGCCGTGCAGGTCCAGGTCCACGCGTGTGCTCTGGGAGAGCGCGCGCGACACCAGCGCGGTGCCGTCGAGCTGGCCATCTGCGACCTCGCACACCTCGGGGAAGTCTGCGAGCCGCAGCGCCGACGCACGGACCGAAACGTTCACGGGCTGCACGCTGCTCGGCCGCAGCCAATCGTCGAGCGGCGCTTTGGAATTCCAATCGAGCGCGAGGACCTCGCGCTTCGCTACGACGACACGGATCTTCGTAACGAGCGCGCCGTCCTTGATGTCGACGGTTCCCACGATGCGAGGCTCGGTCCACAGACCGCAGCGCTCGTCGTCGCTGTGGGCGGCCGGTGGAGGCCAGACCGCGTCGCCCTCGAGCTTGCCGACGGGCTCGGCATGAGGCTCATGACGGATCTGCGCGTTCGCCGACACCTTCGCGGGCCAAAGGCCCGGGCTCAGGTTGAGCGCTTTCGCTGCCGGCAGGTGATCGAGCCCACGCGCCGCGAGTGAGAGCGAGGTCTCCCACGAGCGTTCTGCCAGCTGACCCGCGACTCCGCCCTGCGGGCTGTTCGCGCCGCCAGAGCCTTCCAGCTTCGTGTGCACGCGGGAATGCACGAGCGGACCTGCGCTATCACGGCCGTCGATCGTGAGGTCCAGCTCCGAGCGCGTGTAGCCGCCGGAGAGCGACACCAAAAGCGGCCCGTCGTCGCCCGTCCAGCGCAGCTGACTTTCCAGCTGACCGTCCAGCGCCGGCTCGCCCCACGTGCCTGCCCCGTGCAGCCGCCCCGACACGTCTGCGACACTCGGGGCGAAGGCCGACTTGGGCCACAGGTCGAGCTGCGCCAGTGGGAGATGATCTAGACGAAGCGTGATCTCGTGCCGCCCGCGTTGCAGAGCCGCGAGCGAAAGGTCGCCGCGCCAGCCGCCATGGACTGCGCCATGCACCGCCGCACCCCTCGCGTACGCGTCGGTCTGGAGGTCGAGCAGGCGCCGGCGACCGTCCACGCGCAACGCGAGCACGACTCGAGCATCGCGCAGGCCGGCAAGGTTGGGAGCTCGATAACTGGCATCGAGCGCGAGCTGGGGCTTAGCGACGCTGCCGCGCAGCGTCGCGGTGGCCAGCGCCGAGCCGGTGATCGGTCGGTCCGTGAATGCGCGGGTGGCCGCGTCGAGATCCGGAACACGAACGTGCAGCGTCAGCTGGGAACCGGCCTTCGCGCCGAGCGTGCCAGCGGCACGCAGCGTGGCGCCACAGTACTCGAGATGCGCGCCTTCGAGCGTGAGTCGCCGCGCCCGGTAGCTCAGGCTGCTCACGCCGGCGCGCAGCCAGTCGTGCGGACGGACGGCCACTGCCGCGCGCACGCTCGCCGTCCACAGGCCCCGCACACGATCGGCGCGCGCCGAGAGCCCACCACGCGAACCGAAGCCCGCGCGCGCTTCGTAGTGGCCGGCAGCGCCGATGACCGTCATGTCGAGCTGCGGAAGCGCTGCGTGCGCGAACTGAAGTTCGTCGGCATGGAGACGCGCAGAGACCCGCCGTGCTTCGAGAGCCGGAAGCGCCGCCTCGACCTCGACGCTGAAGCGCGCGGCCGCGACGTGCCCCTTCGCATACGCCAGGCGCGCGAGCTCGCCGAATGCAGCCGCGTGAAGCGTGCCGCCCGCAGCCTTCTTCAGATGAACAGTTGCGTCTGCTCGCCCCGAGAGCCCCGGAGCGACGCGCGCAGCCTGCCACAGCGCGCCGAGCGATGGAGCACGTGCGCGCGCGTACACTTCGAGCGCCCCGTGCGCAGTGAGCGTGGCTTGAGCTTCGAGCGAACCCGCACCATTCGGGTACGACGCGTACAGCCGCTCGACCCACAGCACGCGCGCCTCGTTCGCGTGCGCCAGCAGCTGGACCTCCGGGAGCGCTACAGTCCCGTAGTACGCCCGGTCGAGGTGCAGCCACGCGTCGCCGGCGCGCAGGCCGTCTTTGCCATTCACATGGACGCGCAGGCGCGCGGAGACGGTCGGCAGCGACACACGCAGAAAGCGCTGCAGTTGCAGCTGCACCAGCGTCAGGGTCGCGTCGAGCGTGTTCAGGTCGCGGAGGCTGCCTTCGAGCTGCGCTCGGCCGGCCGGCGTTTCGAGCGCCGCGGCGTAGCGAACCGCGCTGCGATGTCCCCACGCGCTGACGTGCAAATCGACCGGCGCAGAGAGCGGGCCGGCGCCGAAGCCGAAGGCGCTCCATGTAGTCGGGGACAGGCGCTGAACATCCAGCTGCGCCCAGACGCGGGCGTCCCGCTTCGTCCAGCCGCGCTGCAAGTCGAAGCCTAGCGTCAGCTGGCACTGCTCGAGATCGATCAACGCGCGACCGTGCAGCTCCGACTCGGGCGCGAGCTGAAGCCGAATGTGGCGAATGTCGCCCAGCGGCTGCCCATCGCGCGATGCGCGCGCGCTCAGCGAGGCTACGCGCAGGCCGAGCTCGGTCGCCGACTCGACTCCGGCGAGAGCCTCGAGCCGGTCCACACGGAAGCGCGAGCCCGCAAGCGTTGCTTCGACGCTGCCGCGTCGTACGCGCACGTGGCGCAGCTCGATGGTTAGAACGGAGGACGACGACGGCTTCGGCCCGCTCGCGCTCGGGGTCTTGAATAGGCCTGGCAAGCCGCCACCCTCGTCGAGAGGCGCGCCGAGGTCCACGAAAGGCTGCTCCACCAGCGCGCTCGTGATCAGCACACGACCACGCAGCAGATCCCACAGCCGGAAGTGCGCGCTCAGCTGCTGTGCGCTCGCAACCTCATGGCCGTGCAGGTCCACGACCCGCACACCCTTCAAGCTCAGGTACGAAAGCGAGAACGCCTCGAGCTCGCCGATTGTCACCCGCGCGTGAAGCGCGTTGCCGATCACCGGCGCTGCGCGCTCGCGCAACATTCCTCGCACGGTGGGCACGCGCAGCGCGAGCGCGAGCGCCAGTACGAACAAAAGCGGTAGGCCAACGATCAGAGCCGAAACGATCATCCCTGCGCGGCGCAAGCCAAGCTTCCAGCGGGCAGGCATCAGAAGCTCTCCCCGATGGTGAGGTGTACAGCTGACGGAAGCACGCTCGTCTTCAACGCAGGCTCCGGCCCGCCGATCACCTGCCAACCGGGGATGCGCCAGCCCGCGTCGAAGCGAATCGGCGCGAAGGGCGTGAAATAGCGCAGACCGAGACCGGTCGCCGCGTTCAAATGATCGAAACGAACATGGGCATTGCGGCTGACGTCGCCCGCGTCGAAGAAGAGCGCAAGACCGATGTCATGCGTGATCGGAACGCGCAGCTCGAGCGAGCTTTCCCAGCGCCTGATGCCGCCGTCGATGCCGTCGCCGAGCCGGCCGGCCGAAAAGCCTCGGTCGCTGGTCGCGCCACCGCCACGCAAGCGATACGTCTGCGGGCCGAGCGCGCTCGACACGCTGTCGAGGCCCGCGGCACGATCCAAGATGAACAGCGCACCGAACGCGAGGCGTTCCGCCAGCACGATCCGCCAAGGCAGACGCTGGTAGGCGCGGGCCTCGGGCAAGATACGCACGTAGTCCCAAGAGCCGTAGCCGAGCCTGACGGCCTCTTGAACCGTCGCCGCAAAATAGAAGCCGCGATTCGGTCGCTGCGGGTTGTCGCGCAGATCCAGGTGCGCGGCCTGCTCCGCGAAGGGCAGACGATAGCTCGATACGTTGCGCGCCGAGTGCGAGCCGGTGAGCTCGTAGAGGTCGTGCTCGAGCGCAACCTGCAGCTCCAGGCGCTGGTGATAGAACTTGCGTCGCAGGCCAACCTTCACGGCCAGGTCGTGCCGAAACCAGCCCGTGAACGGATCAGGTCCGTAGTCCCACTGGTTGTCGTTGAAGAAGACCGTTCGGCTCTCGATGAAGCTGGGCTGCTCGAAGCTCGTGATCACGGCGTTGCCGAGCACGGGGCCACCCGGCGGCACCTGCGGGAAGTCGCGCAGCAGAATCAAACGCGGGCGGTCCTCGAGCCGAAGCTTGCGCATGCCGCCTACGAAATCGTCGTCGTGGTACGCGAAGCGCAGATGCACGTCCCACTCGGGAACACTCTCGGTTTCGTCCGAAGTGGCTCGTTGCAGCGTGCCGCTCATCATGCCCACGCCGACCAGCCAGTGCGCGCGCCGACCCGGCGCGACACGCAGCACCAAATTCACGACCTCGCCCGTTTCGTTCGGCTCTGGATCGATGCGCACCGTCGAGAACACGCCGAGCGAGTACACGGCCAGCTCGCCGTCGGTCACGACCCGTTGGTCGTACAGCTTGCCGGAAGGAATGCCCGCCGTGCGGGTGATCACGCCGGCATCGAGCTCGGCATTGCCTACGACGCGCACGTGGCCGAAACGACAGAGCGGGCCTGCTTGCACGAGATAACGCACGTGGGCGGCGAGGCGATCGCGATCCATGTCGACCTGCCCGTGCACCTCTGCCCGCGCGTACCCGTCGTCTCGTAGCTCCGTCAGCAACGAGTCCTTGTCGGCTGCGTATTGCGCCTCGTCGAAACGCAGCCCAACGCGCAGCCGCAACACGTTCTGCAGGCGTCGCTGGAGGTCGGCTGGCAGCTGCGCCGCGCCGGAAATTTCGACCGACGTCGCCTGTACCGGCTGGCCTTCCGCCAGCGCGACGTGGATCGTCAACGCACAGTGGTCGTCGTCGCAGACGTCAGGCGACTCGACGGGCCTGCCGTCGACGCTGTAGTCCACGTCGAGAATCCGGGCTTGGTAGAAGCCGCGTGCTGCGTACCAACGCAAGATGCGCTTCTGGTCGACGTCGAATACGGCCGAGTCGTAGAGCGACCACTCCGCCCACGGCCAACGCCACAGGCTGACCCTCGGCGTGTGCTCGTCGAACGGAGGCTCCCCGCAGCTCGTGCTGCCGAGCCCGAGCCGTAGCTCGAAGCGCTCACGTGGTTTCGTGATCAGGCACGGTGCGAGTGCTTCCGTGCTCATGCGCTTCGGGCCTTTCCACTCGATCGCTTTCACCCCGTAGCGACCCTTCGGGATGCCGGCGCAGCCTGCCGACGGAAGGAGAGCGGCACTCAGGCAGGCGAGCACGCATAGCGCGGGCCGATGCCCGCGTTGGCGTGAGCGCGCGTCGAGCATCGAACTCAATCACTTGGATGGCGACGCCGAGCGCTGCGTGCCGGAACGCGTGCGTGTGCTGTGGTTCTGGGCGTCCTGCTCGTCGTGCGCGACGGAAAGCGTCGGCTTCACCGCGCTGACCGCGCCATCGACGATCTCGCTGGCCTTCGCGCCGAGCGTTTCCCGGAGGTCCGAGACCTTGCCGTTCAGCTGCTCGCGCATCCGGCGGCCACTGGTCGGCGCGAGTAGCAGCGCGATGCAGCCGCCAACGAACATACCGGCCGCGAAGATGACGGCGCTTTCCGCGATCAGCTCCGCTGACGAACGGCGCGGCGCGAGCCCCAGCACCGACAGCACCTGCGCCGCATCCAGCCCTCGCATCGCGCGCATTTTGTTCCTGAAGATGTCCTGGAGCATGACGCTGTCCTTTTCCAAATGACCGGAGAGGCCTACGAATCGATCTACTCATGCAGTTGCCGTACCAGATGCGTCGCTCCGGGGAGCGGCGCTGTGCACGGCCTCGCGACTGCAAGCGCGTCCCAGCGAGGCGAAACGCCCCGCGCAGCTCTCGTCATCCCGCCTGACACAAGCACCATCCATGCACGCCTGGGTTGGCGCGACCCTTGCTCAGTGAGCCGGCGCAACTGAGGCAGCGGAACCCGATGGGACTCTCGATGGGAGCAAGGATGCACAGCGATCAGAGCATGGATGGTTCGTCACTCGCACTGCTCGAGCTGGGACGCCTATTGCGCGCACAGCACTATCAGTTCACGACCGTGACCCCGGAAACGCAGCGCCGCGTGAACGGTCGCTGGGACCGGCTCGGCGATCCGCAGGGGCGCACCCTGCGCGACGTGTTCGGATGGAATCGCCCCTTCAAGGCCGAGTTCTTGCCTCGGGGCTACTTCGACCTGTTGCGTGCAGCCGACGCGCTCGAGCCCGCAGCCGAACAATTCCGTTCTCGCGTGCGCTTCTCGTCGCGTGGCTCCGCGCTGTTCGTGCATTCGTCGTTTCCTACGCGGGACGCCAATGCCGTGTTCTTCGGCCCAGACAGCTATCGTTTCTGCAACCTGCTCGAGCGCTGGGCGCCGGCCTGCAAGCGCCTGATCGACATCGGCTGCGGCACGGGCATCGGGGGCATTTCGCTCGCACACAAGGCAGTCTCGACTCTGCTGACGGACGTGAATCCGCGCGCCTTGTACATGGCCCAGATCAACGCCGCGCTCAACGATGTGCAGCTCGAATGCGTCGCGAGCGACGTGCTCCGAGACGTACGCGGAGACGCCGACCTGATCATCGCCAACCCCCCGTACATGCGCGACGCCAGCGCACGCTTGTACCGCGACGGCGGCGGCAGACACGGCGAAGCATTGAGCGTGCGCATCGTCCGCGAAGGCCTTGCGCGGCTTGCCTCGGGCGGAACACTGATCGTCTACACGGGGTCTGCCATCGTGGCAGGTGAAGATACATTCTTGCACCATGTGACACCGTTGCTGCAGGAACAGCGCCTGCGCTTCGAATACGAAGAGCTCGATCCCGACGTCTTCGGAGACGAGCTCGACGCGCCCGGCTATGAAAACGTGGAGCGAATCGCCGTGGTCGGGCTGCGCGTGTTTTGCAACTAACATATGAGACAGCGACTCGGCGACCTGGCATCGCCATTGCACCTGCGCGCGGCATGGACATTTCGAACGCTTCCTCGTGCGCGCTACACCGTGAGCTCGCCGAGCTGAACGGCCTGCGTTTGACGCCGCGCCTTCCTGCAGCGGGCTGGGAGAGCCTGCTGCAGCGGGAGCACGAGCTACGCAAGCTCGAGCTCGGCTACGTGGAGGGCGAACGCGCAGGGGTCCGCGTCTGGGCAGAGTCCGCCCCGTCGGAGCCGCAAGCGTTCCTGCGCTGGTTCGAGGGCCTGAAGCAGCACGGGCCGGGCCAGTCCGACCCGTTGTTTCCGTGGTTGGCGCGGCGCGCCTCGCGCACGCAGATGAAATGGTTCCTGCGACAAGAGCTGGCCGGCGAAGCGGGCTTCGACGATCTGGTGGCGTTGACGCAGCTCAAGCTTCCACTGCGCCCGAAGCTCGAGCTCGCGCGCAACTACTGGGACGAGATGGGCCGCGGCCACGTCCGCGCCGTGCACGGCCTCATGCTCGATCAGCTGGCCCAGGAGCTTTCGCTGTCTGCACACGACGAGCAGGTCTGGGAGCCGCTCGCGCTCGCCAACTTGATGGTGGCTCTGGCGGCCAACCGCCAGTACGCCTATCACGCGCTCGGCGCGCTTGGCGTGGTCGAGCTCACCGCGCCCGGTCGCTCCGCGCTCGTGAACGCAGGCCTGCAGCGCTTGGGCGTCGACGGCGATGCGCGCCGCTACTTCGCGCTGCACGCCACGCTGGACAAGCAGCACTCGAAGACTTGGAACCAAGAAGTTCTGCTGCCACTGGTCGCGAGCGAGCCGCGCGCTGCAACGGCGTTCGCAGAGGGCGCGCTGCTTCGCCTGCGCGCTGGAGCTCGCTGTTTCGATCGCTACCGCGCAGCGCTCCAGCTGACACAAGACCAGCTCAGTCGAGATAGCCGAGACGACGCAGGCCCGCTTGCTCGCTCCGCATGAAGCGTTCGCCGATGTCGGTGCGGTAGCGCAGGTTCGGAACGATCACCTTCTTTGCCAAGGCGTACGCCTCGGCCTGGGCGCGCTCGACCGTGGCGCCGACACCGGTCACCACCATGAGGTATCCGGAGACGCCGCTCGCTACGAGCTGGCCGTCGACCAGTGCCACCTCGCCATAGTGCAGATGCTCGCGCTCGTGCTCCGCGAGCTCGGGGCTCCACTGAATGGGCAGACCCTTCGATAGCTGCTCATAGCCGAAGCGATAGGGAAACGGCGGCAGCGTCAGGACGACGCCCACGCCGAAGCCGGGCTTGGTGGCGAACGTTCGCTTGCGTCTTTCACGCAGCAGCTGGAACAGCTCGGCCCAGCCCAGCTCCTGCAGCGCACCGAGGATCGCAAACCCTGGGTAACCGAAGCGACATGTCAGCTCGAGCGGCCAGACACCGCGCTCGTTGATGATCGTGTTGAGGTTGATGTACCCCACGTAGCCGTGCTCGCGCAGCAGCGGAGCCAGCCTCGCCAACGTGCCGGAGAACAGCCGCTCGGAGCCCCGATACGATACGAGCGTGCCCATCTCGCCCGTCAGCTCGCCAAGATCGCCGTTGAAGAAGCACTTGTGCTCCCAGTCGATGCAAGCGGGCAATAGGAACTGCTCGCCGTCGAAGTACGCGCCCACGCCGGTCTCGATCCCCGTGATGTGCTCCATGAGGACGAAGCCCTGTGCGCTCACGCCGGCGGTCGACAAGCGTGAGGGCAAGCCCTGCAGCACGGCGATCACGTCGGCCCCGTCGTCACTTCGGCCGACGAAGTTGCGAAACGCCGCAGCCTCGCTGCCGTTCAGCTTCAGCACGTAGCGCTGCGGATGTTCCCGCACGAACGCGATGGCCGCTTCATGCCCGCTGAATTCGTGCATCGGGGCGCAGCAGAGGTCGAGTTCGGCCAACACACGCTGGCCGAACGCGCGATCGTTCTCGAGCCGATCACCGAACGAGCCACCGCCGATCACGAAGAAGCCGTCGCGTCGCAGCTGATCCTGCTCGGCGCCAGCGCTCGCCTCTTCGAACACGATCACGCCGCCCACGCCGCCCTCGCCGTCAGCGTCGCGGATCCAATCGAGCTGCGCACGCCAGCTTTCGACACGCGGGACGAGCCCCGCCATCACGCCGCTCTCCGCGAAGTCGTGGCTGTATACGCGGACCTCATGGCCCGCGCGCAACAGCCGCAGATACATATCGAGGAGCTCGCAGCTCGCTCCCACTCCAAGAACACGCACAGCTAGGGCGTACGCCCGCATGGCGCGACGTCAAGCCCGCACCACAGGGCGCTGGCATTTTTGTCTCACCGTGCGCGCGGGACACAGCGCACCTGCTCGCTGCGCATTTCAGGGCGCATTGTGCCCGGAATCGACCGGGCGCGGTTCCTGCATCAGGCCTTTGCACCGTGTCATGAGCAGCTCATTCCAACGCGGCGACCCGAACCCGGCGCCGCTCGACGACGAAGCAGCCAGCGACAATGTCGCGGGTGCGCTGGTTGCCAACAAGTATCGGCTCGTGACCTTACTCGCCGACGGCGGCATGGGGTCGGTGTGGCTTGCGCGGCACGAAGCGTTGGACGCGCGGGTCGCGATCAAGCTGATTCACCCAGCGCTGCGCAGCGAGGAAGCAAGCCAACGCCTGCTCGCGGAGGCGCGCATCGAGGCGCAGCTCAACCACCCGCACATCGTGCGCGTACTCGACTACGGCGAAGTCCAGCCTGCCACTCCGTTCCTGGTCATGGAGCTGCTTTGCGGCAGGACCCTGCGCGAGCTGCTGCGTGAACAGACACGCCTCACGCCGGAGGCCGCCGTGCAGATCCTGCTGCCCGTGATCGACGCCTTGCAGTGCGCGCACGAGCACGGCGTAGTGCATTGCGATCTGAAGCCCGACAACATCTTCCTGACCGGCGACTCAAGGCACATCCACCCGAAACTGATCGACTTCGGCATCGCCAAGTGCGAGGACGTGGATTCATTCGACTTTCTGTCGCGTGGCACGGTGCTCGGCAGCCCGGCGTACATGGCGCCCGAGCAGGCTCGCGGCGAAACCGACATCGACGCCCGAGCAGACATCTGGGCGCTGTGCGTCGTCTTGTACGAGGCGATCACGGGCCAAGCGGCGTTCGATGGAGACACCTACAGCAAGCTGTTGCATGCCGTCATTCATCACCAGGTGCCCCCGCTGCGCCTCGAGGGTGCCGGCATGGTGCAGCTGTCAACGATCTTGCAGCGTGGCCTGTCGAAGGATCGCGCACGCCGCTTTCAAACCATCGAAGAACTGGGAGACACACTCGCCTGCTGGCTCGAGGCCCGCGGCGTCGAACACGACATCTGCGGCGCATGGATCCCGCGTCACTGGCACGTCCACCACGCGCCCCTCGAGCCCGTGGAGGTGCAGGCCACCGTGCGGCTCACGCGCAGCGCGCCCAAGACGAGTGAGGTGCCGGAGGTCCTACCCAGCCCGTGGCGATCGGCGTCCGTGGCGATTCCCAAGCGCGTGGCGGCGCGTTTCGTGGGCTATGCGACGGCAGCAGCAATCGGCCTGGGCCTGCTCGGCTACGGAGCAACGCTGTACGGTCGCCCACGCGCCCACATCGTGATGCCTGCGGCGCCAGAGGCGCAGCAGCTGACGCTGGCGGCCAAGCAATGCACGCCGAACGACACGGTGTCGATCGAGGCCAACGCGCGAGCACCGCGCACCAACCAGGCCCCCGCGCAACACGAACCAATCGCGCTGCAGCCGAAGCCGCCGCCTGCACGCGCGTCCGGCCCGCGTGTCGACGCGGCCCGACTCGACCTCAAAGATCCTTACTCGAGCAGGCCGCGGTCGCCATAGGCATCGCCGACGCCCACGCGCCCTCCGTCACGCGTCGCGGTCTCGCCCACGCGTTGCGCCAAAGCTCGCGCCTGCGCATTTGCGGCCCAACGCGTGTGGCGTGATTGTCCGACTCGGACGTCTTGGCGCGTGCGACGCATCCCGCAGCCCATCATTTCGGGCCGCAGCGCCTGATCCGTAACGATCGGATCTGGCACGTCTGTTGCCACTAGGCCCGCGTTGCCTAGGAGTATGCATGACTCACTTGACTGGTCACACCGCGGGGAACTTCGCTTTTCTAACGATCGTCCTGTGCTGCGCCGCTCTTCTTCCAAGTCGCATCGTTCGTGCGGAATCATCGCCCGTTGGCGACATGCAGCAGGACACCCGCGATCCAAACGATCCGCTGTTATGGGCGGCGCGAGTCTGTTATCTGGAAGCCACCTGGCGCCAGTCGGACTGCGTAGCGCTGCTCTACGTCACACAGCGGCGTGCTCGCAATGCGCGACGTCCCTGGCTGGATCTACTGCTCCACTACAGCGCGATCAACGCGAATAACCCGCGCGCTCTCGAAGTGCGCGCGTTTCCGTGGTCCGACCTGCCCGAGAGGTCGGTGTCATTCAATCGCAACTGGCGGAGGCTGCGCGACTTGGTGACCGAGTTTGCAGCTGGCAAGCTTCCAAACCCTTGCCCGCGGGCAGATCACTGGGGCGGCGCAATGGATCACGCGCGCGGCCGCATGGTACCGGCGCACTGCTCGACCTCGACCGCCAACACGTTCTACATGGTGCGGCGTTGACCCCGGGGATCCACCGCCGTCAGCTGCAACGAGCGTGGTGACCGGATCGCCATCGAGCAGTGGACCCACGCCGGCGCCGGTCGTGGTGACCTTTCCAGATAGGTTGTTCCGGCGCCCGAGCGGCATCGCATTCGCGTACACGCCAGCGCGGCGCGTCGCTGAATTGAAAATCGGGGAGCTAACACCGCTTGCCGATGCGCTCCCCGAACTCGCCATTGGCCACGACAACAGCCGACTACGCGATACTTATGGTGACCCCAGCGGGAATTGAACCCGCGTTACCAACGTGAGAGGCTGGTGTCCTAACCGCTAGACGATGGGGCCAGTGACGTGCTCGTGAGTTCTCAAGTCACGAGTCCCCGTCGCGCGGATTAGACGCACGGGTTGGTTCGGGGACTAGGATTCGAACCTAGATATCCAGAGCCAGAATCTGGAGTCCTGCCGTTGGACGATCCCCGAATGGGCGCACTTATTTACGGGCTGCCCGGATCGCTGTCAAGCAACGGATTCGCCGCCGTGCCCGAACCTCGATCCGGCCCCGTTCAATTCGCTTCGATCGAGCGATCCAGGCGCGCTTTCGAGATCCGGCCGTCGATCGAGGCGTTCACGAGGTCCATGCGGGCGGTGCGCAGCTCGCTCTCGGCGTCGATGACGTCGGTGGCCGTGGCGGCGCCGGCCCGGAACTGCTCGCGACGCACGCGGTAGCTCTCTTCGGCCGCCGCGATGCCGGTGAGCGCGCTCTCCATGGCCGCGCGGGCGGCGTTGTAGTCCTCGACGGCGCGCGCGACCTCGGTGCGCAGCGCGTCTTCGATGTTCTCGAGGTCCGACAGGATACCCGCCAGGTCGGCGCGCGTCTGGTCGATGCCTTTGCCCGCGAACGCATAGTCGTTCGGCGACCAGGTCAGCGACGCGTACGCCGCCCAGCTCGCGTACCACTTGTTGTCGTAGCTGGACCAACGCTGGTTGGGATCGGAGAGATCGACGGTGCCGCCGACGTTCAGCTTGGGCAAGCGGTCGCCCTGCAGGGCTTCGATCTGCTTGTCTTGAGCGTCGGAGAGCGTGCGCAGGCTCTTCACCTCGGAGCGGTTCTGGAGCGCGAGCGCCAGGTACCCGCTCTGGTCGTTCGCCAGCGCCGGCAACACGGTCTCGAGGTTCTCGTCGACGTGGATGTCGGTGACTTCCATGTGCAGCAGCGCGCAGATCGAGACGCGCGCGACCGCGACGGATCCTTCCACGCGCGAGACGGCGACGCGCGCTGCAGCGACCTGCGCGTCGGCACGCATGAGCTCGACGCGTGCCACGGTGCCCGAGCTCACGAGCGCGTCGACGTCGCGGCGATGCGCTTCCGCTTGCGCGAGCGCGGCGCGTGCCACCATCAACGTCGCGCGACTGCGCGCGTAGTTGTAGTACGCCTCTTTGGCCATCGAGGCGATCGTCTGCTCCTGGACTTTCACCTGGATCTTCTGCGCGTCGGCCGCGGCCATGGCTGCGCGGTAACGCGGCAGTACGCTGAAGAACAGCGCGCTGACGGGATACACGAGCCGGGCTTCGAAGAGGCCTTGATTCAAACGGATCTGCGGAAACACGACGTTGGCCCCCATGAACTTGAACGGGCCCGGACCCGTATCGCTGAGCCGCGTGTAGCGCGCCTCGAGCTCGAGCCGCGGATACACGCTGAGGTCGGCTTGCTCCGCGGCAGCCGCTGACTTCTGCGCGTTCTTCTCGGCCTTCTCGACGCTAGGCGACGTGCGCACCGCGCGCTTCGCGACATCGTCCGCCGACATCGGCACGCCGGCGCTGAGCGCGTCCGTGAGACTGAAGGCGTCCGGGGCGGCAGCGGCGCCGGCGACAGGGACGGCGGGGGCGGCAACTGCGGCTGCAGGCGGAGCGACCACCGGCGCTGCGACGACCGGCTGCGCGGCAGGTGCCGCTGCGGGCTGCACGGGAACAGGCTTCGCAGCAGCCCCCGCTGCCTGGGCAAACACGCTGCCTGCCGCTAACGGCAGCAGCAAGAACACCGAGCCAATCGACGAAACAACGGATCTCACGCGCATGGGGCTCTCCTGCATCGGACCAGGTCCGCGACCGCGCGTATTTTGCCTGAAACGACCGGCAGCGCGACTGCTTTTCTCGTCCGAAACAGGAATAGGGCTACCCGCTCCCTTTCGGGAGTGCCCAAGCGCCGAAGGCGACTTCGTTCTTCAGCGCACGGCTTGCGCGCGACGCCGGAACAGCGGGCGCGGGTCGTCGGCTGCGCCCTGGTACGTGACCGAGTACTCGCTGAACGCACCGAGCGCCTCGTCCAAGCTCTTGGTCGACTTGAGCTCGAACGCGTCGAAACCGCAGCGGGTCATGTAAAAGAGCTGGTCGCGCATGACGTCGCCGATCGCTCGCAGCTCACCCTTGAAAGCGAAGCGCTCGCGCAGCAGGCGCGCGGTCGTGTAACCACGACCGTCTTTGAAGTTGGGGAACTCGATCGCGATCAGCGGCAGCTCGGCCGTCAGATCGGCAAGCTCTTTGGCTTCCTGGTTGCTGTGCACGCGCACGCCGACTTTGCCAGCGCGCTTCGCGAACGTAGCGCGCAGCTCGCGGTAGCGCGCGAGCCCCACGATCACGTCGCCCTGCGCGGGCACCTCGGCGTCGTCCGCCACGTGCGACCAGGCGTCATCCTCGATCCGCGCTTGCGCGGATCGGTCCACCCCAGTGCGAGCGTTCTTAATGATCCGCATGAACGGTCTCCTGCGCGGGTTTCTTCTGACTGCCGGGCGCTGGCCCGTAGACGGCTTCTTTGAACGGCGCGAGGCCCGTGCGCCGCACCACGTCGATGAAGCGCTCGTCCGGCGCCTGCCGAACAGCCAGGTAGTGCGCTAGCACCTTCTCCATCGCGGGCACGATCTCGGTACGCGGAAACGCGCGGCCCAGGATCTCGCCGATGCTCGCATCGTGGCCAGGCGCACCGCCGAGCATGAGCTGATAAAATTCCTCGCCCTGCTTGTCGATGCCGAGAATACCGATGTGGCCCACGTGATGATGGCCGCAGGCGTTGATGCAGCCCGAGATCTTCACGCTGATCTCACCGAGGTCGTTCTGGTAGTCGATGTCCTCGAAGCGCTGCATGATCTCGAGCGCCACCGGGATCGAGCGCGCGTTGGCGAGCGCGCAATAGTCCAGGCCCGGGCACGCGATCAGGTCCGTAATCTTGTTCGCGTTCGGTGTGGCGAGGCCGAGCGCGGCGAGCTCGCTGTGCAGCGCGGGCAAGTCGCTCGCCTTCACGTCCGCGAGCACGAGGTTCTGCGTGTGCGTGACCCGCAGCTCAGCGAAGCTGAAGCGATCCGCCAGCTCGGCGAAGCGATCCATCTGGTAGTCGGTCATGTCGCCGGGCGGAATGTCGCGCTCTTTCAGCGACACGGTCACCGCGACGTAGCCAGGTTGCTTGTGCGTGGCCACGTTGTTCTTCACGAAGCGACCGAGCGCGCGGTCCTTGCCCAGCACGAACGACGACAAGAGCGCAGTCGCGGCCGGCAGCTTCTCGTAGGCAGGCGGCGCGAAGTCGTTCACGACGCGCGCGATCTCGGTCTCCGTCAGCTGGAGCGGACCGTCCTTGATCTGCAGCCATTCCTCTTCGACCTTGGCCCGGAACGCTTCCACACCGAGCGCGTGCACGAGGATCTTGATGCGCGCCTTGTAGATGTTGTCGCGGCGGCCGTACGCGTTGTACACGCGCAGGACTGCCTCGAGATACGAGAGTAGATCCTGGCGTGCCACGAACTTGCCGATCACCGGCGCAATGTGCGGCGTGCGACCCATGCCGCCACCCACGAGCACTTCGAAGCCGCGCTCACCGCGCTCGTTCTCGGTCACGAACACGCCGATGTCGTGAAAGCGCACCGCGGCGCGATCCTCGGCCGGCGACGCGCCGACGGCGATCTTGAACTTGCGCGGCAGCGCGGCGAACTCGGGGTGGAACGTGGACCACTGGCGAATCAGCTCGGCCCACGGGCGGGGATCTTCCAGCTCGTCAGCTGCCACGCCGGCGAAGTGGTCCGAGGTGACGTTGCGCACGCAGTTGCCGCTGGTCTGGATCGCGTGCATCTGCACCGACGCCAGGCACTCCAGGATCTTCGGCACGTTTTCGAGCGCGGGCCAGTTGTACTGAAGGTTCTGGCGGGTGGTGAAGTGGCCGTAGCTCTTGTCGTAGGTGCGCGCGATGTGCGCGAGCATGCGCAGCTGCTTCGATGACAGAAGACCGTACGGGATCGCGACGCGCAACATGTACGCGTGCAGCTGCATGTACAGGCCGTTCTGCAGACGCAGCGGCTTGAACTCGAGCTCTTCGATCGAGCCGGACATGCGGCGATCGACCTGGCCGCCAAACTGCTTGGCGCGCTCCTCGACGATCTTCTGATCGTATTCGTCGTACTGGTACATGGTCGGTCAGCTCCCCGCGTGCACGAGTGGATCGGGCCTGCGCATCGGAATCGTCGGGCCCTTTGCGCGAATGCGCTCACGAGCGGTGAGTAGATCGAGCACGCCAGCTTCATGCGTCACTTCGATCACGTACGGATCGGCGACGATGCGCTCCATCTTCAGCGCCACTTTGCGCGCGGCCTCCGCGTCCTCTTTGGTCGCGAGCACGGCGGCCTCCGCAACGGCGTTCGAGAACGAGTGGTCGGCACGCATGTAGGCGACGGCGCCACTTCCCGTGAAGTTCGCGGTCACCACCCACTTGATGGGGAGTTTGCTCGGCATGGCTCGCAATCTGGAGCAGCGTCACCGATAATGCAATTGCATTCTTTTTATGATAACCATAACCATTGGTTATTTAACTAAACACCATGAATTTGAACCACTTACGGGTGTTTTCACGGGTCGCTGAGGTTGGCAGCCTGACCCGGGCGGCCCAAGCACTGCGCATCAGCCAGCCCGCGGTCTCGAAGCAGCTGGCGGAGCTCGAGGCGGATCTAGGCATGGCGCTGTTCGACCGCTTGCCGCGCGGCGTGCGGCTGACGGCGGCTGGCGAAACCCTACGTGAGCACGCCGAGCGCATTCTGAACTCGGAGGCGTCCGCGCTCACCGAGCTGCGCGATCTCGCCGGGCTCGGCCGCGGACGCCTGTCGATCGGCGCGAGCACGACCATCGGCAGCTACCTGGTGCCAGGCCTGTTCGCCGAGCTGCATCGGCTGCACCCGGCCGTCGAGCTCGACCTGCAGATCGCCAACACCGCCGCGATCGAAGCGGCCGTACGAGACAATCGCCTGGACCTCGGGCTCACCGAGGGCCTGGTGGCAACCGATGCGCTCACCACCGAGACCGTGGCCGCGGATGAAATGGTGGCGATCGCGCCGCCCGATCACCCACTCTTGGCCCGGGCTCCGATCGCGGCGCGCGAGCTGGCGAGCGTGCCGCTGCTGATGCGCGAGCGCGGCTCGGGCACGCGCGACGTCGTGGAAGCCGCGCTGCGCGCGCATGCCATTCACGTGGAGCCGATCATGTCGCTGGGTGGCACCGAAGCGCTGAAGAACGCGGTGCTGCATGGCCTCGGCATCGCGATCGTCTCGCGGCTGACGGTGGAGCAAGAGCTGCGCACGGGTCGACTCGCAGAGCTCACGCTGTCGGACCTGCACATCCGCCGCGACCTGCACCTGGTAATGCTCGCGGGCAAGCGGCCGAGCC
Source organism: Sandaracinaceae bacterium (assembly GCA_017881055.1). Classification (GTDB taxonomy): domain Bacteria; phylum Myxococcota_A; class Polyangia; order Polyangiales; family JAFGIB01; genus JADGRF01. Next base: position 35,076 of record JADGRF010000287.1, on the reverse strand, counting down.
CCGCGGCGGCCGCCTTCATCGCACTGCTCCGGGGGCGTAGGCCGAAGCGAAAATCGCGCTGACAGATTGTCACGACGCTGCGGCCCGACCGCGCCAGATTGTCGCCCACCCGCCCGCAAAACCGTGATAATCGGGCGCTCCCGGAGTGGACCGATGTTTGCATTCTGGCCGAACACTATGCGTGCGCACGCCCAAAATCTCTTCTTGTCCGCCTTCTTGGCCCTGTCGGCCGCGTTCGCGATCGCCGCGCCGACCGCCAGCGCTCAGTTCACGGTGAAGCTGCTGTCGGTCAACGGTGCAGCGTACAACGTGATGTCGCTCCGGCCGCTCAACAAGAAGGAGTGCGACAGCCACGTCAAGCTCAGCTTCCTGATCGAGAACTTGCCCGGCAGCAACGTCAACCCGGCGTACATCGAGCTGTGGGTTGGCCCGTCCGGCACCGACTGCAACGTGGCGACGCGCAATACCAACACCAACGGCATGCAGTGCATGTCGGTTGCATCGAAGCAGATCGCCAAGACCGATAAGACAATCTCCAGCTTCGAGGTCACGACTGCGGGTCTGTGCGGCGACTCGACCAACCGGTTCGAGGGCACGCGCACGCTGTACTTCCTGGGCGTGAACTCCTTGGACTCGAACGAGGTCGCGACCGTGTTCTCGACCTACGGCCTGCTGATCGATCAGCAGCCGCCAGCCGCGCCGACGGGCGTGAGCGGCGGCGTCGGTGACACCGAGATTCCAATCAACTGGTCGAGCACCAGCTCGGACGTGAATCACTTCGAGCTCGTCTGGGACCCGAATGCGTCCAGCGCTGCGACGTACGACGCCGGCATGTCCAGCATGTCCACGATCGACGCCAGCTCGTCGAGCTCGGATGCCGCCGTCAGCGGCGAGGACGGCGGTACCGTAACGCAGCCCAACGGCTGCAGCTCCAAGGTGTTGATGGCGGGCGACGAGGTGGCTGCAGATCCGAAGAGCCTGCCGACCGAGCTCTTGGGCAAGACGATCGAGGGCAAAGTCGTGAGCACGAAGGTCAGCGGCAGCGAGCTCGGCAGCAAGCTCGTGGCGGTTGGCGTGGTGGCGGTCGACCTCGCCGGCAACGCCAGCCCGGTCTCGAACATCACGTGCATCTCGGTCGTGCCGACGACGGGTTTCTGGGGTGCCTACAAAGACAGCGGCGGGACGGTCCAGCCGGGTTGCACCTGCTCGCTGCCAGGCCAGCCGAGGAACAATCCGTTGACCATGGCTGCCGTCTGGCCGATCGCGCTCGCGCTGCTCGGGCTCGTCGCTCGCACGCGCCGGAGGCGCTCATGATGCGCACGATGCCACCAAGCTGGTTGCTTGTGCTGGGCACGTTCGTGGCCCTGGCAGCTCTTCCAGAGCTGGCGCACGCGCAGCTCGATGACGACTTGATCCCCGCGACGAAGAGCTTCGTGTCGCCGGAGCGCTTCATCGTGGTGTTTCGCGGCGGGCCGTACACACCGAACACGGGCAGCGACAAGACCTTCAAGACGTTCTACGGCGGCGACTCGGGCCCCTTGCTCGATCTCGAGCTGAACGCGATCGCGCTGCGCGTGCCGAAGGTTCTCTACGTCAACGTCGGCGGCAGCGTGGGCATGGCGTCGTATTCGGGCCGCGCGCTGGGACCGTCGGGGACCGTGGTCAGCGAGAAGACTACGTTCACGATCAACCCGCTCGTCGCGATGGGGTCGCTCCGCATCGATGCCTTGCCGCGCCTGCTCAAGGTGCCGTTCATCTTCACAGGCAAGGCCGGCTGGGAGTGGGCGCACTGGTCAACTGGAACGGGCACGCGCACCGATGCCACCGGTTGGAGCGTGGGCCCTTTCTACGCGGGTGAGCTGGCGCTGGATCTCGACACGTTCGAGCCGGCTGCCGCGCGCAGCATGGACGAGGAGTGGGGCATCAACCACACGTTCATCGCGCTCGAGATCTATCACTTCGCACCGACCAGCAAGTCGCTACCGATCGGCGCCACGGCCTGGCTGGTCGGCCTGGGCTTCAACTTCTGAAGCAGACTTTTCCGAGGCGTACCATGGACCACGGCGTCGTCGTCACGGTCGCTTACGACGGAACCGCGTTCTCCGGCTTTCAGCGACAGCCCAACGCGCGCACGGTGCAGGCCGTGCTCGAGCACGCGGCGGAGAAGATCGCGCAACACCCCGTGCTGGTGCGCGGCTGCAGCCGTACCGATGCCGGCGTGCATGCGCACGGCCAAGTCGCAGCGTTTGCCACGACGCGCGAGCTGTCGCCGCGACGCTGGCTGCTGGCGCTCAACCGGTACCTACCCGACGACGTAGCGGTGCAGGATGCCGCGCCCTGCGCGCCAGGGTACGACCCGCGCTTCGACGCGCTCGAGAAGGTGTACCGCTACCTGTTCCACGTGGGCTACGCGCGCGACCCGCTGCTGCGCACGCAGGCGTACCACCTGGGTCGCTATGCCCGCGTCCGAAACGAAGAGCTCGAGCTCGCGAGCGTGCGCGTGCAGCTCGACCTTGCAGCGATGCACGAGGCGTGCACGCGGCTGGTCGGCACGCACGACTTTCGCGCGTTCCGAGCCGCGGATGACACGCGCGAAAACACGCTGCGCACGCTGCATCGCGTGGAGCTCTTGCCGGCGTGGTCCGGCCACTCGCGCTTGCTCGCGCTCGAGGTGCAAGGCACCGCGTTCATGAAGAACATGGTGCGCATCATCGCAGGCACGCTGCTGGCCGTGGGCCGTGGCAAGGTGACCGCCGACGACGTGAGCGCGCTACTCGGCCCCGAGGCCAAGCGGCTCGCGATCTGCGAGACCGCGCCTGCGCACGGGCTCACGCTGGTGCGGGTCAAGCGTGGGCGGGCGCAGCTGCACGCTCAGGCATGGCGCTGAGCTCGGCGATGCGAGCACGCGCGTCGGCGATCAGCGGCTCGAACTCTGCCGTCTGAATTTCTGCCGCCGTCAGCGGCGGACCGATGTGCACTTCGATCGTGCCCGGATAGAACAGAAAGCTGCTCTTCGGGCCCACCTCTCCGGTGCCGCGAAGACCGACGGGAACGATCGCGACGCCCGCAGACTTGGCCAAGCGAAAGCCACCGCTCTTGAAGTCGGCGATCTGCTTTTCGCCGCTGCGTGTGCCCTCGGGGAAGATCAGCACGGTCTTGCCCGCGCGCACCTGCTCGGCTGCGCTGTCGATCGTCTGCATCGCGCTGTCGTGCTTGTGGCGATCGATCACGACGTGACCGCCCGCGCGCAGCGCCATGCTCAAGAACGGCACGCGCTTGAGCTCGCTCTTGGCGAGAAAGCCCGGGATGATCGGCAGCACCTGGAAGAGCGCGACGATATCGGCGTAGCTCTGGTGGTTGGCCATGACCACGTAGCTCTGGGTGAGATCCATGTGCTCGGCCCCGTAGAGCCGCACGTCGACCCCCCACACGCGTGTCAGGCCCCGCGCCCAGACCCGCTGAGCCCGCCGAAATACGCCGGGGTCGCCCTTGATTACGCTCGCGCTGACGGCGACGGTGACCATGAAAACCGTCCAAAGACAGAGAAACAGGGAGTTGAAGACGGCGCGCAAGGTCGTCACGGGAGAGGCAGCCATGGACCCGCACGAGGTTAACACAAAACCCGAACTCGCCACCTGCCCCTGTGAAGCGCCGATGCTATCCTGCGGGAAGTTCGTGACAGCCGTTGGTCACACGCACGGCGTACCTGTACTGACGCCTGGTTCAAACTGGCGCGCCGCTGAGCCGTGTGCGGGACGCGCGGAACGGACAACGAACGCGCAGCGCTCACGCCGACCCGGCTTCTGGCGCGGCTTCGCGGCACTGCTTGCATGCGTGCTGATGGGCAGCGCGGTGGGCGTGCGCGCAGACGCAAGCAGCGCAGACCTTCACCTGCCACACGGCTATGTCACCGAGAAGGTTGGCGCGGCGCGCTTCAGCTATCCGGTTGCCGCACGCGATGAGGTGCGCAACTTGGAGGCGCATGAAGCCGAGGCGTGGCAGCGCGTGGCCGGAGAGCTGGGAGCCAAGGTCTCGTCCGAGCTCGACATTCGCGTCGCGACGAACCCGGAGCAGATGCAGGCGCTGGCGCCGCGCGGCGTGCCGCTGCCCGGTTACGCCGATGGCATCGCGTTCCCCGAGCAGGGATTGATCCTACTCACGCTGACCGAGCCGGATACTTGGTTGCGACCCGACATGCGCGGCGTGCTGACGCACGAGCTGTCGCACGTGGCGCTGTACCGCGCGGTGGCAGGCAGCGAAGTTCCGCGCTGGTTCACGGAGGGCCTCGCCGTGCATCAAGCGGGAGAGCGCTCGTTCGCGCAGAGCCGCACGCTCTGGGAGGGCACGATTCAAGGGCGCTTGCTGTCTCTCGACCGGCTGTCGGCGTCGTTTCCGCTGCGCCACAACGAGGTCGACCTCGCCTACGCGCAGAGCGCCGACTTCGTGAGCTACATGCAGGGCAGCGCGGATGACCGGGTGCGCTTTCGTCAGCTGCTCGGTCAGCTGGCAACCCACGTACCGTTCGCCGATGCGGTCAAGAATGCCTACCACGTGCCGCTCGGCTACATGGAGCGCGAGTGGCGGAACGCACTGTCGCAACGCTTCGGGCGCTGGCCGGCGTTCCTGATCGGCCTGTCGTTCATCTGGACGCTGGGCGCGATCCTGCTCGTGATTGGCTACGTGCGCACGCGCATCCGACACAAGAGCACGCTGCGCCGCTGGGAGGGAGAGGAAGCCGTGCTCGATGCGACGCACCGGGTGCAAGCGCGGCCGCTGGCACGCACGACGGAGGCGCCGTCCTCGGGCCTCAGCGCGCAGGCGACGCCGCCGATCCCGCAGAGCGCACAGACCACGACGGTCACGCAGGGGCCGATCGATGACTTCTTCGACAACCGACGCCAACCGAGCGAAACGGGGGTTCCGACCGTCGTTCACGACGGCCAGAGCCACACGCTGCACTGACACGCAGTGAGCGCTACTTCTTGTCGGTCTCGGGATGAATCGCGAACTTGGGCGTGCCGTTCTTGGCGCGCACTTTGGCTTGCTGTTTGCCGACGCTCGCACGCTTGCGACGACGACGAAGATCCGTCTTGCGGGTATCCGATGCCATGATTTCCTCCGGGGCGCGGTGGTGTAACGGACCTTTTCGCGCACGTCAAATCGGGCGGGCGCGAAGGGCGTGCCCGGCGCGGGGAGAAGCCTACAGGGATTGATACAGGGCGTCGATCAGGCGCCGCGGGCGTTCCCCCACCAGGATGTTCATGCCGGCGCGGTTCATCACGTAGCCGAACGCGATGTGAGCGACCGGATCGGCGAACGCAATCGAGCCGCCGAGGCCAGGGTGCCCGAACGTGCTTTGATTCGGGCTGAAATAACCGCTGCCCTCGGGCTGCGAGAGCATGAAGCCGAGGCCGAAGCGTGTCGTCAGGCGCAGCACCTGGTCGTAGCCGAAGCTCTGCTGCTCGTGGCAGCGGGCCACGCCGGCTCGGGAAAGGATCGGCGGCGGTGGGTGCGACCCTGGGTGCGCACCCCCGGCCAGCGCCGCATAGATCCGCGCCAAGCCCTCGGCGCTGGCATGCCCGTTCGAAGCAGGGATCTCGGCAGCGCGGAACTCGCGCGTATTGACGGCGCCGGGCACGGGGATCGGGTTGGTGAATGCGAGCGCGGTCATCGACCTCGGCTCTCGCATGAACACGCTCATGAGATCCGTTTCGCCGGGCGCGGGCGTCGCGCCAAGCGGACGCGTCACCTTCGCGACGCGGGGATCGTTCTCGGGCCCGAGCCCGATGTGCACGTCGGCCTGCAGCGGACCCGCGATCTGCTCACGGAAGTAGCGACCCAGCGTGATGCCGGTCGTGCGGCGCACGAGCTCGGCCAGCAGGAAACCAAACGTCTGCGCGTGATAGCCGTGCTGCTCACCGGGCGGCCAGAACGGCGCCTCGTCGGCGAGAGCGCGCGCCATGATGTCTTGATGGTACAGCGCTGTCTGCGGCAGCTGAACGCGCAGCGCGGGCAAGCCGGCGCGATGTCCGAGCACGTGACGCACGGTGACGTGCTCTTTCCCGTTAGCTGCAAACTCGGGCCAGTAGCGAGCTACCGGCGCATCGAGCGCGAGCAGGCCTGCATCGATCAACCGGTGCACGCACAGGGCGGCGAGGCCCTTACTGGTCGAAAACACGTTCACGAGCGTGTCGCGTCGCCACAGCTGCTGTTCGGCACGCGACGCCACGCCGCCCCAAAGATCGACGACCGGATGACCGTCGACGTAGATCGTGAGCGCCGCGCCGAGCTCTCCGTGCTCGGTGAAGTTCTCGAGGAAGGCTTCTCGTACGGAGGCAAAGCGCGCGTCACACGCTCCGTGGATCTCAGGTAGCGCGCTCATCCACCCTCCCCGTCTTCCTCGCTCTCGGGGAGCGGCGGTGTGTCGTCGTCGAGATTGTCGAGATAGCCGTCCGGTAGCGAGACCTTCTGGGTCCCTCCACCTTTGCCACGTGGCACGCGCATCGCAGACGGCGGAAACGCCTCGCCCTGATCGAGCGCGCCGAGCACGGTGCGCAGCTGCTCCAGCGTCTCGACATGCATGAACTCTTGGCGTGCGCGCGCGCTGCCGCGAAAGCCCTTCGTGTACCAGCTGGCGTGGCGACGAAACTGCCGCATCGCGTGCAGCTCGCCGATCCACGCGCTGAGTAGCTCGGCATGACGCAGCATGATCGCGGCGATCTCGCCCATGCGCGGCGGGTCGCGCGGCTCACGACCGTCGAACACATCTACGAGGTCGCGAAACAACCACGGACGACCGAGGCAGCCGCGTCCCACGACGACGCCGTCGCAGCCGGTCTGACGCATCATGCGCAGCGCGTCCTCGCCTTCCCAGATGTCACCGTTGCCGAGCACTGGAATGCGCGTGACGTGCTGCTTGAGCTCGCCGATGTGCTCCCAGCGCGCCTGACCGTCGTAGAGCTGAGCGGCCGTGCGTGCGTGCAGCGCGACGTAGGCGCAGCCCTCTTCTTGGCCGATGCGCCCCGAGTCGAGAAACGTGCGGTGCGTGTCGTCGATGCCGACACGGAACTTGATCGTGACGGGCACCTTGCCTGCGCCGCTGACGGCGGCATGCACGATGCCCGCGAGCAGCTTGGGCTTGAGCGGAATCGCCGCACCGCCGCCGCGACGCGTCACCTTGCGAACGGGGCAGCCGAAATTGAGATCGATGTGATCGACGCGGCCCTCACCGACCAGGCGCTTGGCCGCTTCGCCCACGTAGTAGGGGTCGACGCCGTAGAGCTGCAGCGAGCGAATCGTCTCGTCTTCGCTGAAGCTCGCGAGCTTGTCGGTCTTCTGGTTCTTCTCGACCAGCGGGCGAGCGGTGATCATCTCGCTCACGTACAGGCCCGCGCCAAACTCGCGGCAGAGCGAACGAAACGGCGGATTGGTCACGCCGGCCATGGGCGCGAGCACGACCGGCGGCCAGATCGACAGAGGGCCGAGCGCGAGCGGACGGAACTCGCCGGGCTTGGCCGGGGCCACATCGCGGTTCTGTTCGCTCTTGTAGATGGCGTCCATGGCAGGTCCGTGGGCGGCGCGACTATGGGTCATGATAACCGCAGGGACAACCCCAGCACCCAGCCGGAGTGGTCCCGAAAACAGGGCTTTTCGTCGCGGGTTGCGTGCGGCACCCTGTCCGAGATGAAGACCTCCATGGGCCTTTGGCGAGCTGGCGCCGCGCTCCTCGTGCTCGGCAGCTCCGGTTGTTTCGAAGCGACCCCAGAGGGTGCGAAGCAGCCAGAGTTCACGCTGCGCGACGCGGGGCACGCTCACGATGCAGCGGGCGATGCGGCGACGCTGCGCGATGCAGCGGCCGACGCGGGCAGCTCGCCGAGCAACTCGCTGGACTCTGGCGCCGGTAACGCCGGTAGCTCCGGCAGCTCCGGTGGCTCGCACGACGCCGGCGCGCGCTGTGGCGACGTAGCGCGCGACTCGGTCCTCGTCTCGGCGACCCATGAGAGCGGCTTCTGCGCGAACTCGTGCAAAGCGATGGTGACGATCAGCGCCGCTGCGAGCGGCGAGCCCAGCGGCTGCGATGCGGTCACGCTGCTCGACTGTCTGACCGGCGGGCAATGCAAGCCGACGAACACCGGGACGCTCACGCCGCACGGTCACGATCTCGCGCGCAGCATCGCGGCGCAGCTCGTCGGAGTAACACTAGCCGATACGTACGGCTGCCCCGGCTGCACGGACGGACCGACGACGCAGATCACGCTCACGCGCAACGGCACCGACTCTTCGCACAAGTTCGGCTCGGGCCAGGCGCCGAACGAGCTGATGCCGAGCGATGCCTATTTCACGAGCCTGTTCGCCGCGCTGACGCAATGCAAAGCCGACGGCAACATCACGCCCGACGCCAACTGCAACAAGCAGTAACGCTAGCTGGCCGTCCGAGCGCGCTCGCGATACGCGGCGAGCAGCATCAGCGAGAGCGGCCCAGGCTTGCCGTTGGCGATCACGAGATCGTCGACGCGTGTGACCGGCACGAGCTCGCGGATCGTGCTCGTGATGAACGCTTCGTCCGCATGATAGAGATCCGCTGGATGTGTCTGCATCTCGCGCATGCGGATGCCGCGCTCGGCGGCCAGCTCGATCACAGTCTTGCGCGTGATGCCGGCGAGGATCCCCGCTTCGATCGGTGGCGTGATCAGCTCGCCCGCTTTCACCATGAACACGTTGCTGGTCGCGCCTTCCACCAGCTCACCGTGCGGGCCGACTACGATGGCTTCGTCGCAGCCGCGCTGCTTCACCGCGTGCAATGCCAGCACGCTGCCCAAGTAGTTGCTCGTCTTCGCGCCGACGGCGGAAGTACCGTCCGTGCTGCGTCCCACCTGCAAAAGGCCCACACGAATGCCGTCCGTGTAGAAGTGCGCCGGCGGCAGGTGCAACGGCAGCGCGAATACCAGCACGCTCGGTGTCTGCGCCTGCGCGAGATCGAGACCCAACGGCCCCACGCCGCGGGTGACCATCACGCGCACATAGCACTCGGCTAGGCCGGACGCTTTGACCGTGCGGGCTACATCTCGCGAGAGCTGCGCGGTCGAGATGGTCAGCGGAATCAGGATGCGCTCGCACGACTGAACGAGCCGATCCAGGTGCTCGCGCTCGCAGAACGACTTGCCACCGTAGGTGCGCATCACCTCGAACGCGCTGTCGCCGTACAGAAAACCGCGATCGAACACCGACACGCGCGCGTCCGCGGCCGACACCAGCACTCCGTCGATGCACAGCTGACCTTCCGCTGCCATTCAGAGCTGCTCGAGCATGGCCTTGGCGGCCGGATGCTGGCCCGCCTCCGAGATGGCTCGCTCCAACATCGACTTGGCTTTGGGCTTGTCGTTCTGTTTGAGCGAGATCTCGCCCAGCCGGAAGTACACATCGGCCTTGTTGATGCCGACGTCGGCGCCGAGCTTCTGCAGGAGCAGCGCGCGGTACGTCTTCTGGGCGCGGTCGAGGTCGCCGCGCGCCAAGCAGATGCGCCCGAGGTCACGCAGCACCGGCACGCTCGTGAGATCGATCTTGAACGCGGCATCGTAATGCTTGAGCGCTTCGTCGGAGTTTCCAGCTGACTCGTACGCTTGGCCGAGCCGGTGCTCGTACACGGCGACTTCCTTGGCGCGACGACCCCCGTACGACGCGATGATCTTCTCCAGCACGGGGACCGCGTCGACTTGGCGCTGCGCGGCGATGTACAGATCGCAGAGCAAGAGCAACGCGGCGCGATCGTCGGGCACGAGCTGGGTCGCACGCTCGAGGAAGGAAACCGCGGCCGCGGGCTCGTTCAGCTTGGTCGAGTAGAGGCTGGCGACGCGCGTATAGAGCGCGGCTTGTTCGGCCGGCGTGGCAGCTGCGGCGGCGTCCTCGGCCAGGAGCTCGGCCAGCTTCTGGTGCTGTTCCGTCTGCTCCAAGTGCGACCTCAAGGCCTCCCGCGCGTCCATTCGCGAAGGGTCGAGCGCCAGGGCGCGGCGCAACGCGTTCTCGGCGAGCGCGGGGTCGGAGAGGCGCTTTTTGGCCAGGTCCGCGAGCGCGAGCGCGCTGCTCGCGGCCTCGGCGCCGGTCTGCATCGTGATCAGTTGATCGAGCGCTCCGGCGGCCTGCAGGAAGTGCTCGCTCTTCTGGTACAGGCGAATCAGCTCTGTTAGCACGCGCTGATCGTGGGGCGTCAGCGTCTGCAGCTGCACGAGCGTCCGGAGCGCGCGTGCGTCATCGCCGAGCGTGTTCTCGTAGAGGCACACGAGCGACCACGCCTTGGCCGCGGCGAGCTCAGGTTGCCCCGCGGTGGCGGCATCAGCCACACGCGTGCCAAGGAGCGTCGCCAGATCTTCATGGCGCTGCGTATGTGCGTAGAGCCGCTCGAGTTCGTCGAGCGCGAGCGCATAGCCTGGTGCATCGAGCACGAGCGCGCGCAGCATCTCGATTGCGCCATCGGGCTGGCCGAGCCGCACCTCCAGCAAGCCCGCCAGCTTCACGCGCAGCGCGACGCGCTCCGCTGCGTCGCCGACGCGCGCCAGGCGACCTTGCAGGAGAGCTTCGAGCTCACTCCAGCGCTCGAGGGATTCGAGCAGCTGTTCGAGCGCGCCCGCGGCACGAGTCTCGTCCGGATGCTCGGCGAGCAAGGCCGCGTACGTGTCGACAGCGCGCGCTGGCGCCGCGAGCACACCGGTCTGGAGCTCCGCGATCCGGTAGCGCAGCTCGATGCGCCGCGTTGGGTCGGTCTCGATCGCGAGCCAGCGTAGAAGCAGCTCGGCGCTCTCCGCAGCGCGTCCCCCCGCCTCGCGGATCTCGGCCAACGCCGACAGCGCGCCAGCTTCATCGCCGCCCGAAGCCAGCACGCCTTCGAAACAGACGGCTGCAGTCGCGACATCGCCCGCATCCAGGGCGAGCTCACCGGCCTCGCGCAGACGCTCGGTGCGCAGCGCGGCGTCAGGCTCGACGTCGGCATACGCGCGCAGCTCGCTCACCAGGGCCGCCGGTTCGGCCTTTTCGCGCAGCAGCTCAGTGAGCCGGGCATGCACCGTCAGCTGCTTCGGATCGAGCGCCAGCGCCCCTACCAGGCACAGCTCTTCGCCGACCGGATCGCCGATGTGCTCGCGATATAGACCCGCGACGCGCAACAGGACTTCGCGCTTGCGCGCGCCTTCGAGCACACGCGACGCCGCCAAGTGCTGCGCCAGCCCAGCCAGGTCCGCCCATGCCGACCCGGCCGTCGCGACGCGCTCGACCTGATCGAGCAGGCCAAGGTCCCGGCTGTCGATCTCGTACGCGCGCCGCAGACAGTCCAAAGCCTTGCGGGGCTCGTGCAGCTCGTTCTCCCACATGGCGGCCGCCTCGCTCAGCAGACGAATCTTCTCGCCGTCACTCGGTGCGAGCCGAATCTTGATGTCGTAAAGGCTTACCACCTTGTCGATCGCGCCGGTCTCTCGGAAGCAGCGCTCGAGCACGTCGAGCACGTCGCGTGCGAGATCATCGCGCTGGCCGAGGCGCTGCATGCCGGCGATGGCGAGCGCCTCGCCAGGGTCGTTCTCCAGCACCTCGCTGAATGCCACGAACGCGCCGTGGCCGTCCCCAAAGCGGACGTCGCGCACCTGACCGAGACGGATCAGAAGCTCCGCGCGCTCGGACGGCGAAGTGAGCGCGGCAACCCTGCGCTCCAAGACGTCGACCAGCTCTTGCCAGCGCTCGGTCTGCACGTACAGCCGATCGAGCGCGAGCAGCGTCTCGGGCGCATCGTCGTCGCGCTGCGATGCCTGCACGTAGGCGTCAATCGCGCGCGCGTCGTCACGCAGGTGTTCCTCGGCGATGCCACCGGCTCTGCGGAACAGCGCCGCCGCGTCGGCCGGATCGGAGATGCCGGCGGCGCGTTCCATGAACACGGCGTACAGGTCGGCGCCGCTGTCGAGCGGACGCGCCAGACGCTCGAGCTCGTCTTGAACCGCGGTATCCGTCGGCTCGTCGGCGAGCGCACGCTTGAGCGCTGCGAACGCGTCCAGCGCCGAGCCGCGGCCGTGCTCGTGGATCTCGGCAAGCCGCACGAGCTCCATGCGCCGCTCGACCGGGTCCATGATGCTCGGCACACGCCGCTCGATCAGCTTCACGAGGTCGTCCCAGCGCTCTTGCTCACGGAGCAGCGGCTCGACGACGTCGGAAGCGAGCGCGCGGTAATCTTCCTTGGCGGTCAGCGCCATCAACGCCGCGATCGCCGAATCGCAACGCGGATCGATGCTCAGCGCTTGCCGGTACGACTCGATGGCTTCGGGCACATCCGCCAGCTCACGTTCGAGCACGCCACCCGCACGGCAGTGCAGCACGACACGTTCGTCGACACTCGTTGCGAGCCCGATCTGCGTGCGCAGGTTCTCGAGCAGCTCCTGCCACATGCCCTGGCGTTCGTACAGCACGGCGAGGCGGAGAAGCGCGTGCTTCTGCTCGGCGTCGTCGTCGAGCACGCGTCGATACGTCTCGATCGCTTCGTCGACTTGATGCAGCGAGTCTTCGTACAGCTCGCCCAGACGCAGTCCAAGCTCGATCCTGTCAGCTGGAACCTGTGCGAGCTCGATGCGCCGCGCCACGACCGCCGAGAGCTCCTGCGGCTTCGGTACCGCAGCGTACAGTCGATCGAGCGCTTCGAGCGCCCGCTCGTCGGTATCGACTTCTTCGACGGCGCGCTTGTATGCAGCAATGGCGGCGTCCCGGTCGCCCAGCAGCTCCTCGAGCACGGAGCCGACGCGCCGCAGACCGTCGCCGCGCTCTTCGGCGCTGAACGCCGCCTTCACCTTGAGCTCGAGCACGCCGATCAAGCCGCGCCAATCGCCCACCATCGTGTAGAGCGCCTCGAGGGCGTCGAGCGTGCTCGCGTCGTCGGAATCGACCGCCAACAGCCGCTCGTACGCCTTGATCGCGGCACGCGGATCGCCGCGCTTCTCGTCGTGCACGCGGGCGATCGTCGTGAGCAGCTGGACCTTGACCGAGTCCTCGGTCGCGGCAGCGAGGGCAGCCTCGTATGCTGCAACGTGGTCGTCCCACGCGCCGACGCGACTCGCGAGGCGGTCGATGTGCGCACGAGTGCCGTCGTTGTCCGGCTCGCGTGCAAACGCGCGCGCGTACGCTTGGAAGGCCAGGCGCAGGTCGCGCCCGCGATTTTCGTGCAGCTCGGCGATCTCGGCGAGCAGGCGTACGGCCTCCGACCGGTCGGTGAGCAGCGGCAAGCGCGCTTCGTAGATCGCGATCAGCTTCTTCCACTGATCGAGGTGCCGATAGACCGGGTCGAGGATCTCCGTCACGCGCAGGCGATGGCGCTCTTCCTGCACGATGCGCTCGAGCGACAGCATGGCGGGGCCGTGCTTAGGATCCGTCTGCGTGATCTCTTCGAACAGGTCGATCGCGCCGGTCTCGTCCTGCAAGCGCTCCCAGAGCAGCTCGGCGAGACGGTGCTTCTGCGTGGTTTCATCCGGGGTGCCGACGCTGTGCTCGATCCGGCGGCGCAGGTGCTCCGCAAGGCCCGTGTAGTCCTCGGTCGCCGCCAAGCGCGCTTCGAGCCCGGCGATGGCCGCGGCGTCGTCTGGAATGATCTCGAGGATCTCGCGATAGGTTGCAACGGCTCTCGCGCCGTCCTGCTGCTCATCGGCGTGGATCTTCGCGCGCTTGTGCAGGAGCGCGACCCGCTCGGCATCGTCCCGCGCGACACCGGCCTGAACCGTGTAAAGCTCGACCAACGCCGCGTGATTGCCGGAACGCAGATACGCGGATTCGAGCGCGCCGAACGCCTCACGGTCCTCGCGATCGAAGGCGAGCGCCTTCTCGTAGCTCTCGGCGGCTTTCACCAGGTTCGCGATGCGCTCGTCGTAGAGCGAGCCCACGTAGCGCGCGAGCTTGGCGATGACCGGGTCCTCGACCGGACCGTCTGCGAACGCCTCTTGGAGGATCTTCGCCAAGCGGCTCCACTGGCCGCCGAGCTTCGCCAACCGCGTGAGCGTCTCCCAGACTTCCTCGTCGCGCGGATCCTCGCGGAACAAGCGCGCGTAGATCTCGAGCGTCTCGTCGAAGTCTTCGAGCTGCTCTTCGTAGATGCGGCCGAGGCGCACGAGCAAGCGCTTGCGCTCGTCGAGATCGAGCTCGGCTTCGACGCGCGCGCGCAATGCCGCCGTCAGCTTTGCCCACTCCATGCGGGCGAGATAGCCAGGCTCGAGGATCTCGGCTGCGATCGCGCGATGCTCGCCCTGCTCGCCCATGATCGTCTCGAGCAACGCGATCGAGTCCGCGTGCCGCGGGTTGTGCGCGATCGCTTCGCGGAGGTGCTCGAGCGCCGCGTGGGTATCGGACAAGTGCTGGCGGCTGTTGTGCGCAAGCTTGTAGCGCAGCGCGACGGCATCGCCGACGCCGCGCGCGATCTGTCCCTCGAACAACGCCGACAGATCCGCCCAACGCAACGTGCGTTGGTACAAGCGCTCGAGGCCGTCGTAGGCTGCGGGCAGAGGCGTCTCCGCGATGATCTCTTCGAGCGCCTCGATGGCATGCTCGGGCTGATCCGCCCCACGCTCGTAGACCTCGGCCTGGCGCATGAGCAGCGCGGCGCGCTCCGTCGGTGCACTGACCAGCGTGATCTTGCGCTTGAGCACGTCGATCAACGCGGCGTGGTCGCCCGCTTCCTGATCGAGCAGGAGCAGCGCATCGAGCGCGGGCACGTCGTCCGCCTGCTCTTCCAACACGCGGCGATACGAGGCACGCGCGAGCGCGGTGTCACTCAGCTTCTCGCGCGCGACCTCGGCCACGCGCCGATAGACGCGAACCTTCTGCTCGATGTCGAAGATCTGCGGCGCGATCTCTTCCAGCGTCGCGACGTACTCGGCGAAGCCCGAGGTCAGATCGGCGAGCCGGCCGTACTCCGTGAGGAGCTCGGACAAGCTGTCATGCGAGTGCGCCACGCGTAGCGCGCGACCGATGTAGCGCATGGCGCTGGCCGCATCGTTTTGGCCACGCTCGGCCACGCTGGCCGCCTTGCGCAAGGCTTCGAGCTTCTCCAGCTCGTCGTCGTCCTCGGCCAGACGGTCGAGCACCGCGAGCAGCTTGTCGTAAAGGCCAAGCGCCTCGTAACGCGGCGTGACGACGCGTGCGGCGTCCTTGCGGTACGCCCCCTCGGGCGCGTGAATGATCGTGTCCAGCGCCGCGAGGGCGCCCGCGTGCTCGCCATCGTCTTCCAGCACGATTTCGTACGTGCCGATGGCCGCCTCCGTCTCCTTCTGCTTTTCGCGCTGAATCTCGGCAATGCGGAAACGCAGCGCAGCGCGCTGCTCGCCGGTGACGGCCAGCGCCGCTTCGGATTCGAGGACTTCGAGCAGCTCGGGGTAGCTCGCCGCCGCTTCGTACAAACGCGCCAGGGACGCGAGCGTGTCGGCATCGTTGCCGAAGTTGTTGCGAACCTCGTTGTACGCTTCGATGGCGCGCTCGCTGTCGCCGAGCTTCTCCTCGTACGTGAGCGCGATGCGTCGCGACAAGGCGCGACGCTCCGCTTCGCTGTCTTCGATCTGCACGCGACGCTGCAGAATCTCGACCAGCGCGGGGAAACGGTGCGCGCGCTCGAAGAGGCCCTCGAGGGCAATCAGGGCGTCGGCGTTGCGGTCGTCCAGGTCGAGGCACTTCTGACGCGCGACGATCGCAGCCTCGGCGTTGTCGAGCTTGTGTTCATACAGCTCGGACAAGCGCACGTACAAGCGCTCGCGCGCACGCACATCCAGCTCGAGCTCGGCTTGGCGTTCGAGATCTTTCGCGAGACGCACGTGATCGCCACTCTGCAAATGCAGACGCTCCAGCGCTCTCGACGCTTCGAGCACGACGTCGTCACGCCCGTGTGCAACTTCGATCAGGCGCTCGTAGGCGCGCTCGGCAGCCACCTTGTCGTCGAGATACTCGTCCAACAGCTGGCCGAGCTCTGAGAGCAGATCCACCTGCAGGTCGGCATCTTGCACCGCGCTCACCGCGCGCTCCAGCACCTGCGCACGCTTGCGCCGATACGAGTCACGCGACTTCGCGATGCGCGCGAGCGCTTCCCGCGCCGCACGGTCGGCAGGATCGGCATCGACGGCGTTCGCGTATGCGGTGAACGCGCCCTCGGCGTCTTTCACGCGCTGCTCGTAGAGCTCGCCGATGCGCATGCAGAGGGCGCCCTTCGCCTCGGCTCCTTCCCGGTCAGCCAGCTGAATCTCGAGCACGCGCACGAGGTCCGGATACGCACCCTGACTCTCGTAGATCGGCTCCAGGATCGCAGCCACACGCTGCCGCTGTCCGGGCACCGAAAGCAGGCGCGCCAGAGCGGCCTGCGCACGCAAGTGGTGCGGCTGCTGCTGCAGTACGCCTTCGTAGTGATCGACCGCGACGCCCGGCTCGGCGAGCTTCGTCTCGTGCAAGTCACCGAGCCGATACATCAGGTCGACCTGATCATAACCTTCGGCTTGCTCGAGGTTCTCGCGCAGCAGCTCGGCCAAGTCGCGATGACGCTCCGTGCGCTCGTACAGCTTCTCCAGCGTGCGGCGCGACGGTCCGTGGTCCGGCGCCAGCTCGAGCACCGCTTCATACGCTTCGATGGCGCTATCTGGCCGATCCAGAATCTCTTCGAACAGAAAGCAGACCTGCAGCAGAAGGTCGAGCTTCTGCCCCGCGTCCACCGTCTCCTCGATGCGCTTCTTGTAGAGCGCCTGCAGGTCGTCCCAGCGCTCGTTGTTCGTGTACACCTCTTTGAGCGCGATGAACGCGACGTCGGCGAGCGGATCGTGCGCGAGCACGCGCCGATGGAACGCCTCGGCCTGTTGCGGCTCGCCCAAGATCTCGTCGTAGATGCGCGCGGCGCGAACCGCGAGCTCGACACGGTCGGCGTCGGAAAGATCACCCGCGTCGATCGCGAGGCCGTACGCACCGGCGAGCGCACGATGTTGCTTGGCAAGCTCTGCGGCCTCGGCCAGCCGGTCCCAGAGCGTCGTATCACTTGGCTGTTCGAGAAACGCGGCTTCTAGAGAGGCGTAGGCGCCCAGCGAGTCGCCGAGCTTGCCGCCGCTGATCTCCGCCAGCCGCAAGCGCAGGCGCCGCAGCTCCGCCTCGTCTTTGACGGTCTTCAAGCGCTGACCGATCACGTTCGCGAGCTTGTCGAAGCGACCGATGCGCTCGTAGGCCTTCTCGAGCGTGCTCAGAACCTTCGGTGCGAGCTTCTTCTTCTGCTCCGCGATCTGTTCGAGCGCAGCAAGCGAAGCTCCCTGACCGGGCTCGATCTCGATCACCTGCGCGAGCACATCGACCGCGCGCTCCGCGTCGTCGAGCTTCTCCAAGCACAAAAGGCCCAAACGCGAGCCGAACTCCACGCTGGCAGAACGCTCGGTGTCGAGCTCGCGTCGCTTCTCGAGCACCTTGGCCAGCTCGTCGTAGCGCTCGGCGGCGAGCGCGAGTCGATCGAGCGCCGCCCAAGCTTCGCCACTCGCGGGATCGAGCTCGGTGAGCGCACGGTAGCGCGCCGCTGCCCCGTCTGCGTCGCCGAGCTTCAGCTCTTCGAGGATCGCCAGCTCCTTCAGGATGTCCCAACGGACGGCGCTGTCGGTCTCGCGCTCCAAGCGATGCGTGAGCAGGCCGCGAATGTCCTGCGTGCGATTTTCAGCGCGGTAGATGCGATCGAGCGCGGTCAACGCGGCCGTGTCAGCTGGCTCGCTCGCCAGCACCTTGCGCCAATGCTCCGCCGCCAGCTCGCTGCGACCCAAGCGCTCGCCCGCCAAGCCGGCGATGCGACGATGCAGCGCAAGCGCCTCGGCGGGTTCGGCCTTCGCGAGCCGCGCGGCGTACGCTTCCACCACGCGCTCGAAGGCCTGCGCGATTTCCGCCGCGGACTCGAGCGCCTGTCGCGTCGCGGCACTTTCAGGCGCCAGCTCGTAGCCCGCGAGCGCGTGTCGGAATGCCAGCTCGCCATCGCGCAGCTTCTCCTGCGAGAGCACGCGCAAGCGGCCGAGCAGGAGCAAGCGCTCCTCTTTTTCGTCGGGGGCGAGGCTGGACAGCACGATATCCAGCATCGCGCACAGCTTCGACCACTTCTCTTCGGCCTCGTAGATCGGTGCCAGCGCACGTGCGGCACGCGCGTTCTTCGGATCGACGGCCAGCACGCGTTCGTAGCTGCGCTGCGCACGCGCGGGCTCTTTTATCTTCTCCTCGAAGATGCGCGCCACGCGGAAGCTGAGATCGATCTTCACAGCAGGATCTTCGACGCGGTCCGCCTCGCCGGAGAGCACGTCGACGAGCGCTTCGAAATCACCAGCGCGCTCGTAGAGCTGCTCGAGGCCGTCCCACTCGCCGAACGAGAGCAAGCTGTCGCGCAAGCTACGCAGCGCCCTGCCCTGACGCGGATCGATCGCCAAGATGCGTCGCCACGCGCGACTCGCGCCTTCGGGATCGTCCAGCCGCTCGGCGTGCAAGCTGCCGAGCTTCAGGAGCACGCGGATCTTCGCCTCGTCGCTGGTCTCGACCGCGACTTGGCGATCGAGCACGGCGGCAAGCGTCTTCCAGTCTTTCTCGCGCTCGGCGAGCTTCTCGACCGCTTCGGCGGCCACGCTGCCGTAGTGATCGTCGCCGAGCACTTCCTGCCAGAGCACGAGCGCTTCGTCGTAACGTTGCAAACGGTCGGCCGCGAGCTCGGCCATCGCCACGGTGAGCTTCGCGCGCGCCGTCGGATCGCTCGCTACGCTGCGCTCCTTCTTCGTGACCTCGAACAGCTGCTTCCAGGCGCGCTTCTTTTCGTAGATCTCACGCAGCCGCGACAACGCCTCGCGGTTCTGCGGATCCAGCTCGAGTACTTTCTCGAGCGGTGAGGCAGCTTGGTTGTAGTTCGAGAAACGCTCGACCCAGAGCGCGGCCACCTGCAGGTACATCCTGATGCGCGCGGACACGTCCGGCAGCAGCTCGGCCTCGGTCGTGAGCACGTTGATCAGGTCGTTCCAGCGTCCGAGCTCGCGGTACTTGTGCGCGAGCGCGTCGAGCGTCGTGCGGTCACCCGGCACGATGCGCAGGATCGCGTTGTGCGCATTGATCAGCATGCCCTCGAGGCGCAGGTGATCGCGGTACACCTCGGCTAGCTCGCGCAGGAGCGCGACCTTCTGCGCTTTGCCTTCTTCGCTTTCGTCCGGCGTTGCGTCGATCTGCGTCTTCAAGATGTCGACGAGCGCGTTCCACTTCTCCGCCTTGCGATACAGGTCCTTCAGCACACGCGCGGCTTCTTCGTTGCCCGCATCGAGCCGTTGCACCACCTTCCAGGCTTCGATCGCGCGCTCGCCCATGCCCGGCGCCGACTGCGACAGGCGCGCCGCCTCGCTCGCCAGCTCCAGCTTGCGCGCCGGGTCGGTGCACACGCGCTGAGCGTCCGACAAGATACGAATCATGGACTCGGCTTCGGCCGGCGTCGCGAAGTACGCGCGGTAGAAGTCGAGCATCGCGGGATGCGTGGGGTCCAGCTTACGCAGGCGCGCGAAGTGCGGCTCGGCGTCTTCCGGACGCTTGCGCATGCGGTAGTGCACCATGCCGATCTGCAGCAGGACGCCTTGCTCCACTTCGAGCTTCTGCGGCACACGCAGCGCGTCTTCGTACAGGCCCGCCAGGTGATCCCACTGCTCGCTCTCAGTGAAGTACTCCGAGAGATACGCCATGGCTTCGGCGTGGGTCGGATCGAAGTCGAGCACGCGTTCGTAGCAAGCCGCAGCGCGATTCTTCTCGCCGAGCTTGCGCGCGAACACGCGCGCGCTGCGCACGTAGCAGTTGATGCGGTCCTGCTTCTCGCGCACGGCCTCGGCGGTATCGAGCAGATGCTGGGCGAGCGCTCTCCATTCCTCGCGCTCGCGCAAGATGTGCTCGTAGAGCAACGCCGCCTTCAGGTTGGCTGGGTCCAGCTCGAGCACGCGTCGCCACAGCTTGTCTGCGTCCTTGGTCTTGCCTTTGCGCTTCCATTGCCACGCGAACGTAGCGGCGCGCAGCAAGAGCGAGGTCTTCAACGAGAGGTCGGTGGCGGACTCGGCTTCCTCGACCAGGCGCTTGGCGAACTTCTTCCAGCTCGCCTCAGCTTGCTCCAAGCGCTTTTGCGCGTCGTGGATCTCGGAGTCCTCGCCGCGGTACTCGAGCGCCTTCCCATACGCCTCGAGCGCGGCTTCGGGCTCGAGCAGAAAGTCGGCTCGCAGCCGGCCCAACTCCTTATATAGAGAGCCGGCAAAGGCGCGGTCGTCCTCGACTAGGGGCAGCTCGACTTCGATCAAGCGCGCGACGGTGCCAAACTCCGCCCGCAGCTCGTGGCCCTGACGGGCCATCTCGAGTAGCCGAACGGGCTCCTCGCCGAGGCGCTCCGGGTCGCGGCTCGCGATGATCTCGCGGATCCCCTCGACGGCAGCCAAGTCGTCCGGATCTGCCTCGAGCGTGCCGAGGTAGTTGCCGAGCCTGAGCTTCTGCATCGCCTCACTGGGAAGCGGCTCACCCGCTGCTGGTGCGACCATGTCGGTTCGTGTCTGAGCCACTTGTTGACCAGTGGAGACCGAGCGAAAACACTATACCGTACCCGGAAGACAGCGAAATTCCCAAGCCCGGCGTACGGCGATGGTACCGATGCGCAAGGCCCGCACGCAAGCAAAGAATCGACGAATGAGCGGCATCTGCAAACCGCTGCTGCTGTTCCACAGCGGCGATCACGGAGCTTGAGGGCCGCTGTCAGAACGTCATCAGCGCGCCGGCCCAGGTCAGCGCACCGTAGGTGACGAGACCGCTCGCCAGGTGCAAGGTGGCCAACGTTCGGAGCGTGCCGTAGTTGTTCGCCCGATCGAGCCCGAGCAGATTCGACGACATGACTATACCGATCAGCGCCTGCGCGATCATGCCGCCGAAGTGCACCCAGCGCAGCGTCTTGTGTAGGCGCAGCGTCTTCGCGAACTCGCCCTTGCCTTCCGAGAGATTATCGGGGTCGGGCATTACGAGCGAGAACGTGAACGTCGTCGCGTAGAGCGCCGTCGTGAGGCCGGCGGAAACCGCATGCAGCGTGCGCATCGTGTTGCAACCGCTGTCACCGCCGATCGCTTTACCCGTCACGCACGGATTGCTGCCCTGAGAGGCACCGATGCCGTAGAGGTTGTAGTAACTCATCACGCCGAGCGCGACGGTAAGCGTCATCGAGGCCCACGTGGAAATGCCAAAGACGCGGTGAAGGCCGGCGATGTTGTCGCGACGCTTGAGCTCGTGAACGTAGTCGGCCTGGTCGCTCTGCCGGCCGCTCGTCCCGGTCGAGGCATTGGCCGAATCCGCGCCTTTGTCGTCGTCCGAGCTGCTGCCTGCGCCAGTGTCCGAGTCCGCAGCGACCGCCGCGGCGTGGACTTCGGCGACGGTGCGCGCGCTGATGTCGAACGCAGGTTGAAGCGCTGGAACGCTGAGGGAGAAACCAAAGATGGGCGTCGCAAGCAGCAACGCAGTGAAACTTCCCATGACTGTCTCCTCGTGAGCTCGGAACCCGCGCGCTCGCTGCGGTCGCGGCCTCGAAACTCCGCGTTCTACAGCAAAGCCAACGACTCAACCAGCGAATCACCGCGACAGCCCAACACGCGCAGAACGAGCGACCCCTGTTTCACTTCCGTCACGAAGATGTTGCGCCCAGCAAAGGCCGCGCGCGCGGCGGGGCCTGCGAGCTCCGGCGGCAGCAGCAACTCGAGACGATCGCGCGGCTCATCCTGCGGCGAGTCGAGGCGCGTCCCGTCGCCGGCGACGATGCTCAGCACGGGCCGATCCTGCTGGCATTTCGCCTCGCGCGTGACCGCGTCCAGCACCAGCTCGTGTCCCATCGCCGCCACCACATGCGCGCGCAGCGTTCCGCCACATAGCCCCCAGACGGCGACACCTTTCGAGGTCGGCGAGACCCCGAGTGGCTCGCAGCCCGCGAGCACCGGCACGGCCTCAGCGTACGAGATCTCGGGGCGGATCGCGTAGACCTGCGTGAGCGGCTCGCTCTTGCTGGCGCCGCCGCTGACTGCGCAGAAACCATCATACCAGGTGCCGGCGAGGACGGTTGCGCCGACCAACATGCGGGGGCACGGTGTTGCGATCTCGCGCGTGTCCGCGACCCGCAGCGCGCCTGACGGCAGCGACTGCGTCACGAGCTGCGCGCAGCGACCCGCTTCGCCTACGCACGCAGCTTCGGGTGCGCGATACGCCACGCGCACTTGCCCGGTGCTCGCGCCGCTCATCTGCAGACGACCGCGTGTTGCACCATGCACCAAAGGTGCTGCCGACAGACGCGCTGCGGGCGCGAGCGTGGTGGCGTCGTCGGAACCGTAGCTGCCGAACACGGCCGCGCTGTTCGCGTCCTGTGCGATCCACGCAAGGCCGAGCCTGCCCGCGCCGACTGCTGCGCTGATCTCGACGATGTGAGCACGCGCAGCGAACGCGACATCGCTGCCGCATGCCTCGATGCCACTGCGCGTCGACTCGCCGATCTTGTTTCCGTCGCCGTCGAAGCGCTGCACGTGCAAGCTGGTCTCGCACGCACCTGGCGCAATCCAGACGGCCGTCGCACCTTCGCTGGTTGCGACCAACTCGAACGCGTCTGGTGCTGCGACTGGGCCGAGCACCCGTGGTCCGTGCGCCAGCGTGGATGGCGTAGTCTGACCAGCCACGCTTGCGTCGTGGACACTCGTTGCATGCGCGCTCGCGCCGCCTGGTGCAGCGCGGTCGCAGCGACAGCCCATGCTGCAGAGTAGTACGAGCCAGGCCAGGACGCGGCATGCTTGCATGCGTTTCAAAGTACAACGGGACGTGCCACACTTCCCACACTCGTATGACGGATCTCGTCGCTGCGCTGCTTCGCTACGTAGACGGGTCGCCGACTCCGTACCACGCGGTGCGTGAGACCAAGCGCTTGCTGGAAGACGCCGGCTTCGTCGAGCTGCGCGAAGAAGACCGCTGGACGCTCAAGCCCTCGGACCGCGCGTTCGTGGTACGCGGTGGCACCAGCATCGCCGCGTTCATCTGTGGGCAAGCTGCGCCACACGACGCAGGCTTTCTGCTCGTTGGCGCGCACACGGACTCCCCGAGCTTGCGCGTGAAGCCGAAGCCCGAGCTGCTGCGCAGCGGGTATCGTCAACTGAGCGTGGATGTGTACGGCGGCGTGTTGCTCAGCACCTGGTTCGATCGCGATCTCTCACTCGCCGGCCGCATCGTCGTCGACACCGACGGCGAGCACGGCGAGCCGCACCTGATCGACTTCGAGCGACCGCTCCTGCGCATTCCCAATCTCGCGATTCATCTCAATCGCGGCGTGAACAGCGACGGCCTGGTCGTGAACGCGCAAACCCACCTGCCCCCGATCCTGGCGCTCGCGCACAGCGAGCTGCCCGACTTCCAGAGCATGCTGGCCGCCGAGCTCGAGCGCACGGGCTCTGGCTGCGATCCGGAGCGCATCGTGGCGTGGGACCTCGCGCTCTACGACGTGCAGCGCGCCAGCATCTCCGGCTACGCGGACGAGTTCATTCAAAGCGCACGCCTCGACAACCTCGCCAGTTGTTTCGCGGCGGTCGAAGCGCTCGCGAACGCCGAAGACCCTTGCGATGCCACGCGCGCGATCGTGCTCTACGATCACGAAGAGGTCGGCAGCCGCAGCGCGCAGGGCGCGCAGTCGTTGTTCTTGCGGCAAGTGCTGGAGCGCGTCGCGTACGCATCAGGCTCGGGCGCCCACGATGGCTTCGCGCGTGCCATGGCGCGCTCGTTTCTGATCTCCGCCGACATGGCGCACGCGGTTCACCCGAGCTACGCGGACAAACACGAGCCGAGCCATCAACCCGTGCTCGGGGGCGGCCCGGTGATCAAGACCAACGTCAATCAGTCGTACGCAACTGACGGCGCAAGCGCTGCGCGCTTCATGCAGTTATGCCGGAGCGCGGATCTGACTCCGCAGCACTACGTGGTGCGTGGCGACCAGCCTTGCGGCAGCACGGTAGGGCCCCTGACCGCGGCCGAGCTCGGCCTGCGCACCGTCGATGTAGGCAGCCCGCTGCTGTCGATGCACTCGATCCGAGAGATGATCTCGACCGCAGATGTCGAGTCGTTCCAGCGCGTGCTCGACGCGTTTTTTGATTGACCGCGCATTGATCCCGCTCTGACCGAACATTCTTCATGAATCCAGGGCGCAGGCTCCACTCACCGTCTGGAGCGCGAAGATCGATACGGCAGGCGGCCGTGCGCCGTCTGGAGCATCGGCGTCACCGCGCACCCGCAGCCGTAACGGGACTCGCGCTCAGACAAGCTCGAAGTGCTTGCAGAACACGACCAACACCTTCGGGTCGCGGTAGTGCGCTTCGCGGTGCTCGGCGGTGGGGTAGCCGTGCGCACAGGCTTCGCGCACGTCGTCGAACATCGCGCAGTGCTCGCAGTTGAAGCGCAGCTGGTAGCGCTCGCGCTGCTCGCGGAAGGTCGCGTCCTGCTCTATTTTCACGACACCCGCTTCACAATACCCGCTTCACGATGCCATCTTCAATGGGCGCTCACGGCTCGATCTTCGTCACGCGATTGGCATGACGTCCGCCTTCGAAGGCCGTGTCGAGAAACGTCTTGAGCACGTCTTCGGCCACGCCGGGCCCCGTGATGCGCGAGCCGAGGCACAGCACGTTCGCGTCGTTGTGCGAGCGCGTGGCGCGTGCCCCGAACGATTCGGTGCACGTTGCGGCGCGCACGCCACGATGGCGATTGGCCGTCATGCACATGCCGTAGCCCGTACCGCAGACGAGCACGCCGAAACGGTAGCGGCCGTCCGCGACACCGCTCGCGACGCGATGCGCGTAGTCGGGGTAGTCGGTCGACTTTTCGTCGTGCGTACCGAGATCCTCGAACGCCACGCCCCAGCGCCCGAGCGCCAGCTTCAGCGCTTCCTTGAGCGCAAAACCCGCGTGGTCGGACGCAATCGCGATTGGTTTGATGCCCGGGAAAGCCGAAGGCTGTTTCCGGGGTATGTCACTCGACTCAGTCATGGCGTTTGAAGACCCCAAACGTCATTCATGACGTTTGAATACAAGAGACACGTTGGTGCCGCCGAAGCCGAACGAGTTCGAGAGCGCGATGTTGATCTTGCGGCGGCGTGCCTCGTGCGGGACGAGATCGAAGCCAGCGGCCTGCTCGTCAGGATCGTCCAGGTTGATCGTGGGCGCAATGATGCCTTCGTGCAGCGACAGCGAAGCAATCACTGCTTCGAGACCGCCGGCCGCACCCAGCAAGTGGCCCGTCATGGACTTCGTGCTCGACACCATCAGGCCGTTCTTGGCGTGTGCACCGAACAGCTTCTCGATCGCGACCAGCTCGGTGATGTCGCCGACCTCGGTCGACGTGCCGTGCGCATTCAGGTAGTCGACTTGGTCGGCGTTGAGCTTGGCGTCCTTGAGCGCCCACTTCATGGCGCGCTGCGCGCCTTCGCCTTCCGGCGCGGGCTGCGTCAGGTGGTACGCGTCAGCTGTAGCGCCATAGCCGATGATCTCGGAGTAGATCTTCGCGCCGCGGGCAATCGCACGCTCGCGCTCTTCCAAGATCAAGATGCCCGAACCTTCCGACATCACGAAGCCGTCGCGCCCTTTGTCGTAGGGGCGGCTGGCCTTCGTGGGCTCGTCGTTGCGCTTCGAGAGCGCGCGCATGGCGTTGAAGCCGCCGACGCCCAGGCCGGTGATGGTCGCTTCGGCGCCACCCGCCACTGCCATCTCGAGGTCGCCGCGCGCGATCCAACGAAACGCTTCGCCGATCGCATGCGCGCCGGACGAGCACGCGCTCGTGGTCGTGTAGCTCGGGCCCTTGAAGTGGTAGCGCATCGACACGGCGCCGGGCGCGAGGTTCGCGATCGTGCCGGGGATGAAGTACGGCGTCATGCGCCGCGGCCCCTTCTCACGCAGCACGTTGGCCTGCGCTTCGATGGTCGCGAGCCCGCACATGCCGACGCCGATGAAGGTGCCGGTCAGCTCCTTCACCTCTTCGGACGCGTCGGCCACACCGGCGTCGTTGACGGCGAGCGTGCTCGCCGCGATCGCGAGATGGATGAAGCGGTCGCCCTCACGAACGCGCTTGCGCTCGATGTACTGCTCGGGATCGAAGCCATGACACTCGCCGGCGATCTGCGTGCCGTGGTGGCTGGCATCAAACAGCGTGATCGGTCCGATCCCGCTCTTGCCAGCGCACAACGACGCCCACGTCGACGCGGTGTCGAGCCCGCAGGGGCTCACCGCCCCTATCCCTGTGATAACGACCCTTCGCATTCCGACATCCACGCAGGCTCCAGAGCCTACTTAACGTGCTCTTGGATGTACTTGATCGCGTCACCGACGGTGGCGATCTTCTCGGTGTCCTCGTCGGGAATGTCGATCTCGAACTGTTCCTCGAACGCGAGCACGAGCTCCACGATCGCAAGCGAGTCGGCACCGAGGTCCTCGATGAACTGCGCCTCTTCCTTCACCTCAGCGATGTCCACATCCAACTGCTGTGCGACGATTTCCTTGACCTTCTGCGCGATATCCATCCGACCCCTCCAACGGGTGCAAGATTCGGGACTGCTCGAAACACAAACTCCGCGTGTAGACACACGCGAAACACTTAACTCAGACGTACATGCCGCCGTTGACTCGTAGCACCTGCCCGGTCACATACGAGGCTTCATCCGTACAAAGAAACAGCACCGCCGCCGCGACATCTTCCGGCTGCCCGATGCGAGCGAGCGGAATCTGCGTGAGCATGAACTTCTTGGCTTCTTCCGGCAGATTCTTGGTCATGTCGGTGTCGATGAAGCCGGGCGCGACCGCGTTCACGGTAACGCCGCGCGATGCGTACTCCCGAGCCAGCGTCTTCGTCAAGCCGATCAATGCGGCCTTCGAAGCGGAGTAAACGGCTTGTCCTGGGTTGCCTAGCTCGGCCACGACGCTCGCCAAATTGATGATGCGCCCCGCGCGCGCACGCATCATGGGGCGAATCGCCGAGCGAGAGCAATTGATCGCGCCGACAACGTTCACGGCGAAGGTTTTTTGTATGTCGTCATCCGACACGCGCATCAGCAAGTTGTCGCGCGCGATGCCGGCGTTGTTCACGAGAATATCCAAGCGGCCTAGGCGCTTGTGCAGCTCCTTGATCGCTTCCTCGACCTGTTCGCCGTTGGTGACATCGAGCTTCTGCAGCTCGCCCTTGCCACCAGCTTCGGACACGGCACGCAGCATTTCCTGCCCGACTTCATCCGGGCCGACGTCGCCCGCGATCACGTACGCGCCGGCTTTCGCCAGCGTCACGCACATCGCGCGGCCGAGACCGCGAAAACCACCGGTGACCAACGCTACTTTGCCGTCGAGTCG
The DNA here is from genome assembly GCA_017881055.1 of Sandaracinaceae bacterium. Lineage (GTDB taxonomy): Bacteria > Myxococcota_A > Polyangia > Polyangiales > JAFGIB01 > JADGRF01. Next base: position 7,684 of record JADGRF010000287.1, on the reverse strand, counting down.
AAACATGTTGCTCTCTCCCTCCGCCGAGCACCTGCTTTGCGGGTATGTCAGTCCGCAAAGAGCCGAAGGCTGCTTTGCGGGTATGTTCAGTCCGCAAAGAGCCGAAGGCTGCTTTGCGGGTATGTTCAGTCCGCAAAGAGCCGAAGGCTGCTTTGCGGGTATGTAAACAATCTACCAGCGCACGAGCGCGCTACCCCACGCGATGCCACCACCCAAAGCACAGAACACGAGCGCCTGACCCGGCTGGATCTTCCCCGCGCGCACCGCTTGATCGAGCGCGATCGGAACCGACGCACTGGACGTGTTCGCGGTGTCCGCGATGTTGATGAAGATGCGTTCCTTCGGAATGCCGGTGCGGTGCTGCACGCCGTCGAGAATGCGCACGTTGGCTTGGTGCGGAATCAACCAGTCGATGTCGCCTGGCGCCATGTTGTTGGCTTCGAGCGCCGTGAGCACCGATGCGCTCAGACCTTTGACTGCGTACTTGAAGACCTCGGTGCCGACCATGTGCACCAGGTGCTGCTTCTTCGCAAGCACCTCGGCGCTGAACGGCGTACGCGAGCCGCCGCCCGGAATACACAACGACTCGATCATCGAGCCGTCCGCGTAGATGTGCGTAGAGAGCACGCCGCGGCCGTCGTTCTTGGCAGGGCCGAGCACGACGGCACCAGCGCCGTCGCCGAACAGCACACAGCTGGTGCGGTCTTCCCAGTTGACGATGCGGCTCAGCAGCTCGACACCGACCACCAGCACGTGCTTGTAGATGCCCGAGCGCACGTACGCGTCCGCGATGCTGAGCCCATAGATGAAGCCGGCGCACGCAGCTGACAGATCGAAGCCCGGGCAGTCCTTGCGCGCACCGAGGTTGCGCTGCACGAACATGGCCGTCGATGGCATCGGCATGTCGGGACTGATCGTCCCGACGATGATCAGGTCCAGATCGGTCGCAGCGATCCCGGCCGCCTCGAGCGCGCGTTGCGCTGCCTTGGTGGCCATGTCGCTGGACGCCTCGTCCGGCGCCGCGATGTGACGCTGGGTGATTCCCGTACGGCTGCTGATCCACTCATCGGACGTGTCCATGACCTTCTCGAGGTCACGGTTGGTCACGACGTTGGACGGCAGGTAGTGTCCGGTGCCGAGGATACGCGAGCCAGGCTGTCGCGCGCGGAGTGGCGCAGCCGACTCCGCCCGACCAGAGAGCGGCCCGGTCACGAAGCCTGTGCCTCGTCGCCTTTGTCGATCACTTTCCGGCCTTTATAGTGCCCGCAGCTCGCGCACACGCGATGCGGAAACACCATCTCGCCACACTTCGGGCAGGGTGACACGTTCGGCGGGGTGACCTTGTCGTGGTTTGCACGACGCTTGTCACGCTGGGAACGGCTCTTTCTACGTTTGGGGACGGCCACGTCTCACTCCTTGTTGGAACGCTTCGGGGGAAGCTTGTCGCGCAGTTGCAGCAGCGGCGCAAGTCTCGGATCGACACCACCATCACTTGGCGCGAAGACATCGGCCGGCGGGCGGATATGGGCGGGCACCGGAATGCCCTTGCAGTCGGGCGCACACAGGGGCTGCATCGGGCACTCGAGGACCAGGTGCTCGCGTACCAAGTCGTCGAGCACAATCTGTTGACCGGAGAACGGCTCGCGCGAGAGCGACGTGTCTTCCTCCGGGTCGAACTCTTCGGCGTCGAGGTCGGCCGGCTTCACGTTGCGGCTGAACAGGTACGTGAACGAGAGGTGGGCCGGCACCTTGGCGTTACCCAGGCAGCGTGCGCACTCGGCGACCATGTCCACGTCGAGCTTCCCGTTCACCAGGTACTCGGCGTCGTTCTCTTGCGCGTGCACGTCGAGGTGGCCGGTCGGGTGATCCGGGTCCGGGCGCAGACCGGCCTCGGCGAGGATCTCTTCGAGCCAGGCTGTGGACAGGTCGAAGGAGTAGTCCTTCCCGCGCTCGTTGATGTCGTGAAGGTGCAGCACGAGCTCGGCCATGTGGCTCCGACGCCTCTCTGGGTCGAGGTGCAGGCCCTCCGCAATTGCTGCGCAGGGGGCCCCCGAAAGGGTGCGGACTATGGAACGCGAGGGGGGTGAAGTCAACGACAGGCGTTGCGTAAGGAAGCGGGGTGCAGCGCTCAGCGCACGCGCTCGAGGGCGGTGTCGCCGAGCGTGAAAAGTGCGAAGCCGAGGGGTGCGAAGGAGCCGTCGCTACGCTCGCTGCGCGGGCCCCAAAGGCGGGGTACCAGCTGTTGACGACGCTCGCCAGGGAGTCCGGGCGCGGCCTTAGACTCCGTCGAGGGCCAAGCATAAAGCCCATCGGTCACGCCTAGTTGCGTGGCGAATCTAGAGAGCGTCCAGCTGCCGATGTCGACGCCACCGGGGGTTCGGGTCACGCCCACCTGGCCCGCGGCGGCGGCGGGAGCATGCCAGGAAGCGAGCCAGCGAGGAGCGCGCGGCGAGTCCCTGCCGGGTCCGGGGCCCAGAGCGCTCGCCAGCTCATGAAGATCGCTGGCGCCGAAGCCGCAGGCCGAGTCGTCGACGGCATAGCGACCGGCGTCTGCGCCGGGCACGAGCACCAGCGTATGGCTGCCGATACGCAGCTCGTGCGCGGAGGTAACATCGATGATTCGGTCGGCACTCGACAGGCCCGCTTTCATGACCGACCAGCGGTCACGACCACCCGCCAGAAAGAAGATCGGACGATCGAGCTTGGCCAGGGCAGCGGCCGTGGCGACCGCTTCGGCTTCGGCGTCGCCGAGCCCGCCGAGCATCAGGAGTGCATCCGCGCCCGCATGACTAAGCTCCGCGAGCGCCGCTGCTGACGGCGGGGGACCGAAGCCGGGGCCCGAGAAGGCAGCCAACTTCGGATGTGCGGGTAGTCCGCTCACGTCGACCCGTCGACCGTGAACCACGACCTTGGCGGCACCGACGGAGAGGGTGCGATCCGCAGGCTCGGGACCGGCGAGACAGCGAACGTACGGGGTGGGCCCCACCGCCCGGAGGCGCCGCTCGGCGGAACAGCCAAGCAGCACGAGCGCGCACAGGCACGCCCACAGAACACCCCAGAGCCGCGATTCGAAAGGCATGTAGTAGCGCCCACCGACCGCGCGTTGTACATGACTTCGCGTCGATTCGCGCATGCATCGGCACGCAGCGCTGCGCTGCCGGCCCCGGCCAAGGAAGGACACGTCGCCGCATCATGGAGAGCCCGATCCGTTTCAAGGGAACCGCCAGCTACCTGACCAACGAGGCGCTCGAGACCTCGGTCGACTGCGCCCTCGCCTTGCGCAAGCCGCTCTTGGTCCGAGGTGAGCCCGGCACCGGTAAGACGTTGCTCGCGGAAGCGGTCGCGGAGGCTCTGGGTACGGAGCTTTTGACCTGGCACGTAAAGAGCACGACCCGCGCGCAGGAGGGCCTGTACACGTACGACACCGTGCAGCGCCTGTACGACTCGCGCTTTGGCGACGGCGATGTGCGGGACATCAAGCGCTACATCAAGCTCGGGCCGCTGGGCCGCGCGTTCACGTCGGAAAAGCGCGTGGTGCTGCTGATCGACGAGGTCGACAAGGCGGACATCGAGTTCCCGAACGACCTGCTCCACGAGCTGGACCGGATGCGCTTTCGCGTGACCGAGACCAACGAAGACGTGATCGCGAAAGAGCGCCCGGTCGTGATCATCACGAGCAACGCGGAGAAAGAGCTGCCGGACGCGTTCCTGCGCCGCTGCGTGTTCCACTTCATCGACTTCCCCGAGAAAGAGCTGATGACGCGGATCGTGCAGGTGCACCATCCGAAGCTGGAGCAGGGCCTGGTCGATCAGGCGATGGACGCCTTCTACAAGATTCGCAACATGCAGCGGCTGCGCAAGCGCCCGAGCACGAGCGAGCTGGTCGACTGGATTCACATGCTCAAGACCATGGGCGTGAAGGATGTGAAGCTCGACAAGAACCTGCCCTTCCTCGGCACGCTGCTGAAGAAGGAACAGGATCTGGTGGCGTACGCCGATCAGATGTCGGGCGGCGCGCGCTGGCGGAGCTAGTTACATACCCGCGGAGCAGTAGTTGCATATCCGCGGAGTAGCCTGCGGCTCTCCGCAACGGCTCGAGTTCGTATGTTCGTACCCTTCATCTATCGGTTGCGTCAGCACGGAGTGCCGGTCGGCACGCAGGAAGCGATTGCGCTCGCGCAGGCGTTGACCATGGGCCTCCACGACTCGTCGCTGGACGGGTTCTATTACACGGCGCGCGCGCTGCTCGTGCATAGCGAGGGCCACCTCGATGCGTTCGATCAGGCGTTCTTGGCCGAGTTCCGTGGCATCGAGGGCAAGCACGTGCAGCTCAAGGAAGAGCTGCTCGAGTGGCTGAAGGACGCGAAGCTGCGGCTCTCGGACCTCAGTGAAGAAGAGCGCAAGCTGGTCGAATCGCTCGATCTCGAGGAGCTGAAGAAGCTGTTCGAGGAGCGCATGAACGAGCAGAAGGAGCGCCACGACCGGGGCAACAAGTGGGTCGGGACGGCGGGCACGTCGCAGTTCGGTCGCGCGGGGGCGGCGGGGGAAGGCATTCGTGTCGGCGGCGAAGGCGCCAACCGCTCGGCCGTGCAAGTGGCCGATGCGCGCAAGTACCGGCCGTATCGCTCGGACCTGACGCTGGACGTGCGGCAGATGGAGATGGCGCTGCGCCGCCTGCGCATGTGGGATCGCGAAGGCGCCGACGAAGAGCTCGACCTCGAAGGCACGATCGACGCGACGGCGAAGAACGTCGGCGAGCTGGAAGTGGTGACGCGACCCCCGAGCCGGCCGAACACGCGTGTGATCTTCCTGATGGACGTGGGTGGCTCGATGGATCCGTACGTGGAGCCGATGTCGCGCTTGTTCAGCGCGGCCAAGAAGGCCACACACTGGAAAGAGCTGCGCACGTACTACTTCCACAACTGCATCTACGGCCGTGTGTACAAGACCGAGCGCTTCGACGAGCCGATGTACTTGCAGGACCTGATGCACGACTGCGGCAAGCACTACAAGCTGGTGATCGTCGGCGATGCGCTGATGGCACCCTACGAGCTGATGCGTCAGGGCGGCGCGCTGTCACTGCAGGACGACAACGCGCTCAGCGGCATCGCGTGCCTGACCACGATGCAACAGCACTGGAAGAGCAGCGTGTGGCTCAACCCCGAGCCGAGCACCTACTGGACGGGCAACACGATCGAAGCCGTGCGGCACGTGTTCGACATGTTCCAACTGACGCTGGAAGGCCTCACGCAAGCCATGCAGTTCCTGAACCGCGGCAAGCAGAAGCAGTAGCACGCACAGCAGGCGTCAAAAGGGCGCGGCTACTTGCCGAGCTTGATGCCCGCTTGGGCCTTGGGCTGGGTCTTGGCGTTGGCTTTGATGCTGGGGGGCAGCTCGCCGTCTATGCTGGTGTCGGCGCGCACGGCTGCACTGGCCTTGGCTTTGGGCTTCTTCACCTCGAGATTGCCGTCGAGGTACATCGGGTCTTTGCTGTCCGCGGGCGTCGCGGCAGGCGCAGCCGTCGTGGCGGCGACGGCCTTGGGCGCGGCGACTTCTTCGACATACTTGCCCGCGGGCAGATCGATGTACGTGAAGTAGTAGCCGCTTGGGCCGCGCTCGCTCGAGACCTCTGGATGCACTGCGGCGCGCAGCTCGAGCACGATCGACACGCCGTCGCGTTGATCGACGATTTGCACACGCGTGACCGGCGTGTTGAAGAAGCGCGTCTCGAGCGGCAGGCGGTTGGTGTGGCCTGCCACGTGCGCACCCGTGAGCTTGACCGTGAACTTGCCAGGCGACGTGCTGGTCTCCACCCGCACCGACGACGTGGACTCGATGAACACCCGCGAGGTTCCGTTCGGCCGCATCTGAAATCCGGGCCAGGTGACCGTGGGCGGTGTCTTGCCGGCCTCGACCGGAACTGGCGGCGGCTGACTGCCACCCGGGGAAACGCCTGCGTAGGTGCCTGCGCGATGATCCTCGGCCAGCGCAGCGGGGCCGCCGACTTTCTTCTTCGTGTCACCCGGCAAGACGTCGTCCATGCTGGCGCTCACGCTCTCCTCGCTGTTCACGTCCGTCGGACCATCGGGATGACTCGAGCCTTTGTCGTTGGCGCGATCATCCGCGCGCACACGAACAGGCCCGAACCCCAAGCCGAGCACCAGAACGCAGAGCCAGAGCTTTCTGGACATAGTGCCGATGAGCGTACGGGAACCCGGGGAGCGCTGCAAAAAAGCCGACCCACCCTTGCCCCGAACGGGCTCACAGCGGCGATCACGGAGATTGATCGGTCGAGCGGCCATCAACCTTCGTGATCGCCGCTGTCAGTGCCGGTCGCCGGCCAGCGTGATCACGCGCGTTTCGCCGCTACGCACGATCAGATAACGAAAGCTGGAATCCGGACCGCGACGCAGCAAAAGTTCGTGCCGGCCTGCCGGCAATGCGACCGCGAGGGGTGCGCGCCCGAGATCGCGCTCGCCGATCAGGAGCTCGGGCCCCCCGCCCGAACCTGCGTACTCGACCACGAGCAGGCCTTCATCAGGCGCAACCTCGACGCCTCGGCCGCGATCGATGAACGGAAGGACTCGACCGAACGGCTCGTCGACTGGGGCAGAGGCAGGCTTGGGATCGGGTGCAGGCGCGGCTACGGCGACGGGCTGCGACGGAACCGGAGGCGCAGGGACAGGCGCGACCAGCGCGACCGGTCGCGCGGCAGCCAGCGGCGCAACCGCGCGCGCGTGCGGGGCGCGCTGCTCGACGTAGCGCCCCGCGAAGTAGCCAACCGCCACGAACGAAGCGAGCGCGAAGAGAAACGCGAGCGGGTGGCCGCTGCTGCGCACAGCAGCAGGCGCCGACGACGATCTTGGCGGTGCAGCTGCGGCAGGTACGCTCGCCGGAGGTTGTGCTGCGGCGGCTGGAGTCGGCTCTGCCGCGACCGCGGCTTCGAGCTCTGCGCGTGTGGAGACATGAGCGGCGGGCTCTTCTGCCTCACGTTCGTCGTCGCTAGCGACGTGCTCTGGCTCGTGTTCTGGTTCGCGTTCTGGGGCGCGCTCGGTTCGTGGCGGCAGGGACGAGTGACGCGACACGCCCGGACGCTCATCGCGCTCGCGGCGTGCAATCGACACGAGGTCGAGGCCCTGTTCGTCCCACACGCCCGTGATCGCGCCGCGTCGCGCGAGCTCGCGCAGATACTCTTCCAGCTCGCTCGGAGTGAACACGCCGTCGAGCAGCAGCTGACTCGCAGTCGTATCGCCTGCGCGAAAGCGTGCGACGACTTCGGCGAGCGGTGTCGGCGACGAATCGAGCAGCGAAGCCAGCACTTCGTCGTCGAACGTCACGAGCGCCACGTGCACGAGGCGCATGTCGGACACAGCATCGAGCAACGAGCAGAGCTTCAGCGCAGCAGCCGTTACGGCTTTGTCGAGCGGTTCATCCTGGCCCGAGCGCGCGGCGCGCAGCGGCGTGGTCGCGGTGGCGACCGAGAACCGGCCTGAGGTGACGCCGACGAGCTGCACGAGCACATCGCTGGCGCGCGAGAACGAACCGTCGGCGGCTGTGCGGGTGACACTCCACGTCTTGCCGTCGCGGACATCGACATCGAACAGGTTCCACGCGTCGCGCACCGACAAGCGCGCATCGGGGCGCTCCGCCACGAGCGCCTCGATCAGCGGCAGGATGCCGAGGT
>JADGRF010000286.1 GCA_017881055.1 Sandaracinaceae bacterium | reverse complement strand
TTTGGGAGCAGGAGGTCGCATGTTCGAATCATGTCGCCCCGACCGTTTTCTTTCAGCCGCGGCATGCCGCCAGCGCCCCTCGTGATCCAAGCGCTCGTCGCGTTGTCCGGGCTCGCTGGCCTGGTCTACGAGATCGTCTGGATCCGCGCCGTGGGTCTGCACCTCGGCACGAGTACGCCTGCGATCGCGCTCGTCACCGCGACCTTCATGGCCGGGCTCGCGCTCGGCAACGCCTGGCTTGGTCGTCTCGCCGATCGTGCGCCACGCCCGCTCGTGCTCTACGCGCGCATCGAGCTCGGCATCGGCCTGTTCGGCTCCAGCGTTTCGCTTTTGCTGCTGCGCGCTGGGTCGCTGCTCGACGCCGTCTCGCGCGCTGCCGAGCAGCTCGGTGCCTTCGCGCTGCCCGCGCGCGCCTTCGCGCTGGTGTTGTTGTTGCTCGTCCCGACCACGCTCATGGGTGGCACCGTGCCGGTCGTGTCGCGCGCGCTCGTGCGTCACGGAAACGCGGGTGCAGCTGTCGGCGGCATCTACGCTTGGAACACGCTCGGCGCGGTGATCGGCGTTCTTCTGCCCGATTTCTGGCTCGTGCCGAGCTTCGGTTTTGGCGCGGCTGTAGTGCTCGCTGCGTCGTGCAATTTGATCGTCGCGAGCCTTGCGTTCTGGCTCGCGCGTGGAGAGGCGACTTCCGCGCCTTTTTTCAACCGGCTCGAAACCAGCGTCGACGCTGCCCCGCGACCATCCCCCGATGCTGCTGACGACGCCGCTCGCCTCCCGCTCGCCCTCGCGCTCACCACGATCAGTGGCTTCTGCGGCATGGCGCTCGAGGTGCTGTTCGCGCGCACGCTCTCGCATTGGACCTCCGCGCTCGTGACCAGCTTCGCCGTGCTCTTGGCTGTGTACCTGATCGCGCTCGCGCTCGGTGCGTTCGCCGTGCGCCGCGCTGCGGATCGCGTCGCAGCTCCCGAACGGGTCGCTGCCATGCTGCTCGCGTTAGCCGGCGTCGCGGTCGTGACCGAGCTCGCGCTTGCACCCGAGTGGCGAGTCGTGGAGCAGGAGCTTTGGCCGCGCGTGCTGCGCCGCCCGTCGCTGCTGTCCGAAGCAACCGAGGCGCTGCTGCATGCGGGTTATCTCGAAGCGCTGCCTTGCCTGCTGATGGGCGCCGCGTTTCCGTTCGTCGCGAAAACGCTCGTGCGCGTGCAGAGCGCGGGTCGAAGCACCGGGCGTTTGTTCACGATCAACACGCTCGCGGGCACGCTCGGCTCGCTGTGCGCAGGCTTCATCGGCCTTGCTGCGCTCGGACAGCAGCGCAGCTACCTGCTCGCTGCGCTGTTGCTCGTGGCGCCGGGTGCGTTCGTGCTGGTCTCGTCGCGTCGTGCGGGCGGTGTGTGGCTCGTCTGCGCGAGCAGCTTCGCCTTCGTGATCGGTGCGTGGCTGCTGCTGCCCGCCGATCACCTGCTACGCGCCCACTTCCGTGGCGGCGGCAAGATCGAAGCCGTGAGTGAAGGCGCCACGACCACGGCCGCCGTCGAGCTGCGCTACGTCTTCGGTGCGCCGCATCATCGCGTGCTGCTCACGCCGGGTGTCTCGATGAGCGACACCAGCTTCGGCGCACGACGCTACATGGGCATGATGGCGCACGCCGCGATGCTCGCCGCCAAGGGGCCCAAGCGGGCGCTCTTGATCTGCTACGGCGTCGGCAACACCGCGCGCTCGCTGCTCTCGCACCCCGAGCTGCAGAGTCTCGACATCGTCGACATCTCGCCCGAGGTCGTGTCACTCGGTCCGCGCTTCTCGCCCCCGCCGCAAAAGAGCCCGCTCGCCGATCCGCGCAGCCACGTCTTCATCGACGACGGCCGCCACCACATGATCGCGCGTGGTGGCCTGTACGACGTGATCACCGCCGAGCCCCCGCCGCCCAACCACGCCGGCGTCGTGAACCTGTACTCGCGCGAGTTCTATCGCCTGGCGAGCCAGCATCTGAGCCCCGGAGGCGTGATCACGCAGTGGCTGCCTGTGTTCCAGCTGTCGGTGGACGACATGCGCACGATGATAGCCGCATTCGAGGCCGAGCTTCCGCATACCGCCTTGCTCTACGGCTTCAATCAGCAGTGGATCTTGATCGGCAGCAAGAGTCCGCTGGTGATTGACCCGACGCGCAGCGTTCCTCAGGGCGTGCAGGCGGATCTGCTGAACGCCGGCATCACTAGCCTCGCTGACATCGCGGGCTCGGTCCTGCAGACCGACGCCGAGCTACGCAGGCTCGTCGCGCACGACGTGCCGCTCTCCGACGATCAACCCGCCATTCAGTATCCGTGGAGCGCGCTCGACGCGTACCCGAGCTACGTCACCATGCTTGGCGAGAACGAAGCGCGCGCCGGCTTTCTGCTGCCGCCCGGTGCGAGCGACGAAGCTCGCGCCAGCGTCGTTCGCTCTGCGCGCGCTACCGCCGCCGTGCTCGACGTGCTCGACGCAGGCATGGTCGATGAAGCAGCTGACGAAATCGCCTTTGGAAACGGCGTTGCGCTCGCGTTGGTACAGCGTCCGCGAGATGAGAGCCTGCTCGCGCTGCGGGGCGTGGAGAGTGAGACTGCGCGGCTCGCAGCAGCAGCACTCTCGCGTCCCGGCGCGGAAGCGCTGCTCCGCCTCAGCGATGCCCAAGCTGCCGGCCTTCACCGAGCGCGCGAGCGAGCAATTGTGCTTGGCGCCGCCCAGATCGTAGCGCGCCGTGCGTTCTATCGAGGTCAGTACGATCGCGCGCTCGTGTTGCTCGACGCCTTCAATCCGCCGCCTACGTGGCTCGCGACGCGCGACTTGCTAGCAGGCACGGCGCTGCGAGCGCTCGGTCGCGGCGCCGAGGCGCAGCAACGCCTGCAGCGTGCCGCAAGCGAGAGTGGGGACCCCGAAGTGAAAAGCGCGCTGCAGCGGCTGGCTGCGCGGGCGACGAGCCCGCTGGACCCGCAAAGGGGCCCATTTTGGGCTGCGCACTAGCGGATCACGCGGGTGTCCCCGGTCGCGGGCGGTCGCGGCAAATGCGCCGCGGCTGGCCCCGTGATATACGGCCCGGGCTTCCGTCAGGTCCCCGTAGCTCAGTTGGATAGAGCGTCTGCCTTCTAAGCAGAGGGTCGCAGGTTCGAGTCCTGCCGGGGACGC
>JADGRF010000285.1 GCA_017881055.1 Sandaracinaceae bacterium | reverse complement strand
TCGCTGCTTCCGGCCAACTGGGAGCAGCTTGCGCATCAGTACGAGCAGGTCGAAACCAAGTACGGCAACGCCAAGATCACCAACGCCGCCGACCTGCTTCGCTTGATCCTGGTGCACGCTGCGGCGGGCGGTAGCCGGCATAAACGCCATCCAGTCTGCCAGCCGCCCCGCGCCGCGTCACCCACCTGAGCAGCTACAGCTACCCCCCGCTGGCGGCGGTGCGCATTACCACCCCCTTTTCGCCGCGAACTGGGCCTCTCAGCTGGCGCCCAGGCGGCGCTTGGCGTCCCAATTCGTGGACTTTTCGCCCGACCGGACGCACCCGTGCCTCGAAGCGGCCTTGTCGTGATCGATCGCTCCTGGGCGGTAGCCGGTATTAAGCGTGTGCCCAGTCTGCCAGCCGCCCCGCGCCGCGTCACCCGGCTGCGCAGCTACTTCGCGGCGGCCCTCATTGCGCTGTCCAACGGCTGTCGGCCCGCCGACGCCTCAGGGCTGCCGAGCCTGCGGTCAGCCGCGCGCGTCGTTGTCTGCTGGCCCCGGGGCGTCGGAGATCGCGTTACGTTCGGCGGGCGGTTGAATACCCGTGCTCAGCCGGCACCCAAGTACCCGCGAGCGCACGGGTTTTCCGACGATCGAGTTTTCGCACCATACACGATCGAAATGGACGCCGCCCTGGAGAAGGCCGAGGACAAAGAAGCGTTCATCAAGCAACTTTCCGAAGGCGAGCGCGTCACGCCGACGCGGCCAGAAGAATTCTAGCGCCTTACTGGCAGCCTTACTGGCAGATGCCGTTCACGCAGCTCTTCGCGCAGGCCAAGTTGCCGTTCGAGATCAGCGTACTGGCCCAGCCGTGCGTCGTCAGCGCGCTGGTCAGCGCCATGACCGCGCAGTCGCTCAGGGCACCGTTGTATTGAACGTTGACGTTGCCGCCCACGGTCTTCAGCTGCCCGAGCGCAGTGTCGGTCAAGCCCGCCACGCTGTTGACGCCGTTCTGGTAGATCTCGAGGTTGCCGCCGATCGTGGTCAGATGCGACAGGCCGTCCAGGTTCGGCAGTTGCGCCGCGTAGTAGATCGAGAGCCTGCCGCCGATTGCGGTCAGCTGACCGAGCCCGATCAAGTTGGGGATCACGTTCTCGCTCTCGAATTCGAAGTAGCCGTCGATGGTTACCAGCTTGGCGAGCGCCGCCACGCTGGTGAGCGAGGTGTTGCTGTCGATCACCAGGTTGCCGCCGATGTGCTGCAAGCTGTCGAGGCCGTTCAAGCTGGTAAGCGGCGTCGCGTTGATCGACACGCTGCCCGTGATGTCCGTGACGTTGCGGTAGAGCGCCAGATCGGCTGCGGTGGTCGTGGCGCCGTTGAGGTTGATCGAGCCCGTGTACAAGCCGCTCTGGCCCGAGGTCGTGCCATTGCCCACGTTGCAGGTCTTGGCCGAGCACATGCTGCAGCCGGAGTTCGCGGCACTGCGATTCTGACCGGACAAACCTGGAGCGCGTGCGCTGACCTGATTGAACAGAACGTCGACGCGACAGCTCGACAGAAGGGGGTTCACCACGATCACCAAGTTGTTGCCGATCTTGCTCAGGGGCGCAGCTGTCAGTCCGTCGAGGCTCGCGAGCAGCGAGTTGCGCGCCACGAGCAAGTCGGCGCCGACCTTGTCGAGCTTCGCGATACCGTTGAAGTGTGTGAGCGACGCGTTGTCCGTGATCTGGAGCGTGCCATCGACGAGCGACAGCGCGGCGAGGCCGGTGACGTCCAGCAGCTGCGGATTGCCCGCGACGACCAGATCCTTGAACGCGTGCACCAGCGCGGAAAAGCCAGTCAGGTGTACGAGGCCATCGCCCGCGATCGTGAGGCTGTCCTGCACGCTGGCCAACTTGATGAACCCCGTGATGTCGGAGAGCCCGGGGTTGCTCTCGATCTCGACCAAGCCGTCGATGCTCTGCAGATTCGCGAAACCGCTGAGCGTGCTCAACGCCGCGTCGCTGTTGATGCGCAGGGCACCGTTGACGATGCCCTGTAGGCCCGCGAGACCATCGACCGCGGTGAGCGCGGGATCGTTCTCGATGTTCAAGTCGCCAGCCAGCGTGGTCAAGTTCGGCAGGCCGTGGATGGTCGTAAGCGCGTTGTCGTAGTTGATCTCGAGGCCGTTGCCGACGGTCTTGAGAGCGTTCCAGCTGTCGAGATGCTGCAAGCCGTTGTCCTCGGAGATCTGCAAGCGCCCGCCCACGCTCTGCAGGCTCGTGAGATCGTCCATCTGGGTGATGCCGGGGCAGTAGGTGACGGCCAGGTCGCCCCCGACCGACACCAGGCTCTGCAGGCCCGCAAGCGAACCGAGGGATCCGTCGTTGTAGAGCTCGAGGCGCCCGCCCACGCTGGTCAGGGACGACAGCGCCGACAGGCTGCCGAGCATCGGGTTGCTGTCGATGACCAGGTTGCCGCCCACGGTCGTCAGGCCCGACAAGCCCGCGAGGGACGCGAGGAAGTTGTCGGAGTTGATGTTGACGCTCCCGGTCACGGCCTGCAGGCCAGAGAGCCCGCCCAGCGTGGTGAGATTCGTGCTGTTCATGGTGAGGTTGCCGATGATCTTCTTGACGTTGGCGAGCAGCGCCATGCTCGACGTGTCGCTGATCGCGACGTCGCCGAGGAAGTCGCCGCTCTGGCCGCCGCCGCCCACGCCGAAGCTGCAAACCGCGCCCGAGCAGGTGCCGCAGCCCAAGTTGCAGCAGCTGTAGTCCGAGCCGGTGAACGGCACCGAGGCAGCTGCGAGCCGCGCCTTGAGCACGTCCACCTGGCAGTGCGACAGGCTCGGATTGCCGGCCATGCGCAGCTCGTTGCCCAGGCGCACGAACGCTCCGGCATTTAGACCGGAGATGTCCGACAAGAGTAAGTTGTTCGTGACGCGCAGCGCATCGCCGACGTTCTGCAGACCGGTCATGCCGCTGACGGCCGCAAGCGCCGCGTTGCTGTCGATCGTGAGCTTGCCGGTCACCACGTGCAGACCAGCGAAGCCCGTGATGTCGAGTAGCTGGGGATTACCTTGGATCAGGAAGTCGCTGCCGAGCGTGGTGAGGCCTGCAAAGCCCGCGAGATGCGCGAGCGCTCCGTCGCCGTAAAGCTGGAAGCTGCCGTTGACCTTGTTCAGCTTGGCGAAGCCGGTGATGCCGAGCAGCCCGTCGTTGTAGAGACTGAACGCGCCGTTCACGTGATCGAGCGAGCCGAGACCGTCGAGCGCGGTGAGCACGGGGTTATCGTGGATGGTCAGGTCGAGGCCGACTCCGGCCAGGCCCAGAAAGCCGGTCACGTTCGCGAGCGAGGCGTTGCTGTAGATGAAGAGCGTGCTGCCGACCGCCGTCAGCGCGTTGAAGCCGGCGACGTCGCCGAGCGAATTGTCCGAGATGATCTGCAGGTAGCCACCGACGCTGTCGAGCATGCCGAAGCCGGCCAGCGACAGCAGCGCAGGGTCGCTCGTGATCGTGAGGTTCCCACCGACCTTCTGGAGCGCCGGGAAGAGCGCGCTGTAGAGCCCGTTGTTGTAGGAGACGTCGGCACTGCCAGCGATGAGCGAGAGCGAGCTGAAGCCGTCGAGCTGAAGCAGCGCGCCGTTGCTGCTGATCACGAAGTTGCCGCCGACCGTGGTCAGGCCCGACAGGGCGTCGACGTTCTTCAGCGCCTGGTTGGACGAAATGTTGAGCGTGACGCCGACGGTCGTGAGGTTGGACAAGCCAGCAAGGCTGGTAAGCGCCGAGTTGGAGTTGATCTGCAGCGTGCCGCTGATGAACTGCAAGCTCGCGAGCGGCGAGAGATCGACGATCGTCGTCGAGTTGCTCACGAACAGGTTGCCCTGCAGACAGGCCACGCCCTTGAGCGTCACGAAGTCGCCAGTCGTCGTGATCGTCACGTCGCCCGTGTGCTGGGTTCCACCCAGGCAGTCGACCGGTAGGATCGGCACGATCGTGCCGCCTGTGCCCGCGCCGCCACTGCCGGCACCGCCGCCGCCGCACGAGGTACCCACGGTCTCGCAACCGTTCGCGGGGTTGTCGTCGCAGTCGCGAAAGCCGGGCTTGCACAGATCCACGCGGCACTTGCCGCGCGCGCAGTACGGATCGGCGTGCGCGAGCGAGCACCGCGACTCGGCCGGTGTCTCGTCGGTCTGCGCGTCGCAGTCTTGATTGATGTTGTCGCAGAGCTCGACCGCTCCCGGATGAACCGTGGCGTCCTGATCGTTGCAGTCGCCCGGGCGCGAGGTGCGTCCAGGCAGCGTGCCGCAGTACGCCTCCTGCGGCGCTGCGTCGTCACCGTAGCCGTCGCCGTCGTGATCGACGTACCACACAGTCGACGCCACGTTCTCGTCGACGGCGCCGTCGCAGTCGTTGTCGCGTCCGTCGCAGATCTCGTCGTTGCCGGCCGCGGTGGTCGGATCCTCGTCGTTGCAGTCGTCAGCTGCACCGCCGCAGTTCTTGTCGGCGTGGTGGTCGGCGTCGTCGTCTTCGAAGTCGTTCACGCCCAGCTGGTAGTCGGCGCCGTTGCGGCAGTCGTTGTCTTTTCCGTCGCACACTTCGTCGGCCGCCGGGTTCAGCGCGGCATCGTTGTCGTCGCAGTCGGTCGCGCGCAGCACGTGGTTCTTCACGGGATCGCAGCTCTTCACGATCGCAAGGCCGCTCGCGTGCATGTCGCCGAAGTTGTCGCCGTCGACGTCGGGATACCAGAGCGCTTCTTCGTGCTTGTCGTCCACGCCGCCGACGCAGTCGTTGTCTTTGCCGTCGCAGATCTCGAGCTGCGACGGGTTGATGTCGGGATCGCAGTCGTTGCAGTCGTCGGACGTGGTCGCGTAGCCCTTCTCGCCCGCGCACACCAGCTTCGGCTTGAGATCCAGGTACTCCTTCTTGACGCCCTTGCAGTCCCAGCTCGCGTCGACCTTCGCGGCGCCGTGGCCGTCGAAGTCGCGGTCCGGGTACATCATGCGCGTCACGCCTTCGTCGGTGACACCGTCGCAGTCGTTGTCGAAGCCGTCGCAGGCCTCGGTCGCCATCGGGCTCACGTTCTTCTTCAGGTCGTCGCAGTCGTCGCCGCAGTGCAGCTTTGCACCCTTCTTGTCGCTCGACGGATTGCAGCACTTGGCATCGATGAAACCATCGCCGTCGCTGTCTTTGTCGCCCACGGTGTGAGGATCGCAGTCTTCGTCGTGGTTCGTGGCGTCGCAGGTCTCGATGTTGCCGGGGAAACGATGCCCATCGGCATCGTCGCAGTCGTCGCCGAGCGCTTTGCCTTTTTCGTCGGTGCAGGCGCTGTCGTAGTGACCGTCGCCATCGGCGTCGGGGGGCAGCGCGCGACACTCGTGCTGCGCTTCGGAACACGCGTCTTTCGTGCAAGCGATGCCGTCGTCGCACACGACCGTCTTGCCAGGCACGCACACCTTGTCGCGACAAGTCTCGATGCCGTCGCAGTACAGGCTGTCGTCGCAGTCGCCGTCGGAGGTGCATGCGACCGGAGGGCCCGCATCGTGACCGGCATCGACGACACTCGCGTCGCGCGCGCCCCCGTCGTGGTCGTGCGTCGCGCTGCTGTTGCAGGAGGCTAGCGGGATGCAGAAGCAAACAGCGAAGAGAGCGGACAAGAAAAGCGAGTGATTGGAACGCACGGGAGACCCCCAAACAGCATTTGCGCGGAGAATAGTTGAGGCTCCCGCCGCTGGCGAGCCCCCCGTGTTCTTCCGCACCAGCCGCCGGCCGCAAGAAATATTTTGCATGCAAAGTATCTGCGTGGCAGGGTGCGCCAAAACCTAGAGGTAGCCATGAGCAGCGTCTTCGAATTCACGGTCAACGACATCGCGGGCAAGCCGGTCTCGCTCAGCGAGTACCAGGGCAAAGTGCTGCTGATCGCCAACACGGCGAGCCGCTGCGTGTACACGCCGCAGTACGAAGGTCTGCAGGCGCTCTACGAGAAGTACCGCGACAAGGGCCTGGTCGTGCTCGGCTTTCCCTGCGACCAGTTCGGTCACCAGGAGCCCGGCAGCAACGACGAAGTGGCGGCCTTCTGCAGCAGCAAGTTCTCGGTCGGCTTTCCGCTTTTCCAGAAAATCGACGTGAACGGTGAGGGCGCCGAGCCGCTGTTCAAGCACCTCACGAGCGCCGCGCCGGGTCTGCTCGGTACGCGCAAGATCAAGTGGAATTTCACGAAATTCCTGGTCAGCCGCGACGGAAAGTCGATCGAGCGCTACGCTCCCAACACGGCGCCCAAAGCGCTTGCAGCTGACATCGAGCGCCTGCTTTGAAAGAAGGTACCGTGTCTTTCGACGACGACCTGCTCAAGCTCGACCACCAGCTGTGCTTTCGCCTGTACGCAGCGTCGCGCATGGTGACCAAGCTGTACCACGAGCCGCTGCAGACGCTCGGCATCACCTACCCGCAGTACGTGGCGCTGCTCGCGCTCTGGCAGTGGGAGATCGAGAACGACGAGCAACCGAAGACGGTGACGCGCATCGCGCAGCGCCTGTTGCTCGACGCTGGCACGGTGACACCGCTGCTACGCCGCATGGAGGAAGCAGGTCTCGTCACCCGCAAGCGTGCCGGCGGCGACGGGCGCGAGGTGCACATCGCGCTCACACGCAAGGCACGCGCGCTGAAGAAGCGTGCCGCCGCGGTGCCGATGTCGCTGCTGTGCATGCCGGGCTTGCCTGGGCAAGACCTGCCGGTGCTGCTCGAGACGCTGACGCGCCTGCTCCACGCGCTGTCCGCCGCGCAGACGACGGAGTGACCGTTGCGTAGCTGATTTCAGCGTTTACGTGGGAGGACGGCACGACGACTGCCCAGCGTCATGTTTGCCCGACGGAATCGACTCACTACTCCGTCAGCGCGACCGACACCGCGGTCAAGGATACCGAATTCCCCTACGCCGCCGTGACCGTGACCACCGAGCTCACGGCGAACGTGGGCGGTAGCCGGCATAAACGCCATCCAGTCTGCCAGCCGCTCCGCGCCGCGCCACCCACCTGAGCAGCTACAGCTACCCCCCCCTGGCGGCGGCCACCCCCCCCGAACCTCCCAGCCCACCTCCCGCCCCGCAAACCTCCATCCCACCCCCCCGGGATCACGTTTCCCAGGTGATTTGTTCGCCTCCCCGCACGCACAGCAGATCACCGCGATTACCGCGAATGCAACTGACGTCGACCTCCGCGACGACACATCGTCGTCCCTCGACCGCAACACCGCGCAGGGCTTGCACGTGCTCCGGCAGCGCATCGCGCAGAGCCACATCCCAAGCTCGTGCCTCGACCAGTCCCCGCCGCCAGGGGGAGGGTAGCTGGTAGCTGCTCAGGTGGGTGACGCGGCGCGGGGCGGCTGGCAGACTGGATGGCGTTTATGCCGGCTACCGCCCCGCCCCAGCAAGCTGTCCGCGTGTGCAGCTTTCACTGGTAGTGCGCCCTGGTCCTCCCAGCTACGGGCCGGTCACGCGCAAGGGTTTCGTGCTCGCGCGTTGCTCAACACCGTGAAGCTGCAGCACGCTCCGTGCCGCTAGGGCCACAGCAACACCGTCGTGGGCGCGTGGACGCGGCTGCGCGTTGGCACTGCCTTTGCGTTGCATGGTCGTATGCACGCGCGATGGATGGCACTGGTGTTGGTCGCCTTCGCAGCCATGGGTTGCCACGCAGGGATCGGCCCGGTGTTTTCGTACGCGCCGGGGCATGGCGGGTTCGGGCTCGGCGTGGAAACGAGTGGAGGCGTGGGCCCACTCGGCGCCGCGGCGGGTGGCGTGGTGCGACCGTGGGCCGAGCAAACTCGGGAAACACAGGCGGTCTACGTCGCCGGCGAGCTCGGCTTGGCGGCTCCGCTCGACAAAGACTATCGAACGCTGATCGGAGGCGGAACCACGGTCGGTGCCGCCGTCGATGGCGGCAGACGGGTCGTTCTCATCTACGGCGTGTGGGGCTCCGGCGTGCAAAACGTGAATCGCGCCGGCGTGTGCAACAACGCCGAGCTGGACCAAGACGTCAGCGTGTCTGCCGGCGTGCGTTGGTTCGGTGACAAGCTCGAGCTCTTCGTCGCGCCCAAGATCAACGCCGTGGTTGCGTGTCCGTTTCCAGACTGATCAGCGCATGAGCGCGCGGGAACCGTCTTCATGCGCGTCACTCGCAAACATGCACATGCAATCCAGGGGGCAATCGCGTGCGCTCATTGCCGCACGTGCTATCGACCTGGGTCTGCGTGAGCCCTCGAGCACTCGTGAAGACGGCATTTCGGATCGTCGCACCATCGAGCTTCGCGTCGGTCAGCTCGCACGCGTCGCAAACGCTGAAATCGAGATCCGCGTGGCTCAGGTCGGCCGCGCTGAGGTTCGTGTGGACGAAACGCTCTCCGAGAGATCCGATTTTCGGAAATCCGTGCGGCGCGCGTCTGCGTCGTCGAAAACCGTGGACGTAAGGCGCGCGCGAGAGCAGTCCTCACCGGTCATGTCACCGTGTGCCACGCGTACGCTCGTGGGCTGTGCACTGCGCATGCTCCCGTCGGCCTCGCTTGCGAAGCGCTCCCAGACAAATGCCGTCGATCGATGCGGACCGGGTCGAGGCTCGCGTAAACACCGAGATCGAGGATGCGGCCAAACTTGCCGGGCGGGTGTTTCTCAAGCGTCTGGCCATGGCCGGGCCGGTTGTACCCAACGAAAAGCCTTGTCAGTCCCCAACGATTTCCTGTCTGCTCGAAACGGGTTTAGACGACTTCGAGTGAAGGTCAGGGAAATCAGCATGTTTGTCTCGCTCCGCCCCACGCGCGCCTTGCTCTACGCCCTGCCAAGAACCGACAATAGCGATTGCTCTATGGAAACAAAGCTGACGCGTTCAAGGGCTCCGTTCATCCGCTCTGCGCTCGTTTGCAAGCCATTCATCCTGGTGGCGTTCGCGCTGCTCGCGGCCTGCCAGTCGAG
>JADGRF010000284.1 GCA_017881055.1 Sandaracinaceae bacterium | reverse complement strand
GGCATCGGCGCGAAAGTGCAGGGCGACGGAGACTGGTTGTTCGACTCGCTGCGCAGTTCCGACGCGCGTAAGCTGCCACCCATCACCTCGCAGGCGGGCAAGGCGGCGATACGCAACTGGCTGGCGTGCGGTGCGCCGGTGGTGTCGCAGACGCACGTGCCCGATTGGGTGCGTCCGCAGATCGATGGCGGTACGGGAACGCTGTCCGATTGGAGCGATATCTACGACACCGTGATCGGGCCCAGCTGCTCGCTCAGCAACTGTCACGGTGCCTTGGCCGCGGGGGGCCTGAAGATGACCGACGCGTGCAGCGCGTACAAGAACCTGAAGGCGCGCGGCGACTGCAGCATGCCGCGCCTGGTCCCTGGCGACGGCAGCTCGGCCTTGGTCGACAAGCTCGAGTCGGACAAGCCGACCTGCGGAACGCTGCGCATGCCGCCACCGCCGCTCCCGCCGTTGCCAGCTGACGTGGTCGCTCGCATTCGCACATGGGTCGAGAGCGGTGCGCCTGCCGCGCAGTGCAACTGAAAGGAGCGTTTCGATGGGTTTGCGCGCCACCGTATTGCTCTTGGCCTTGCTCACGGGCTTTGCAGCAGCGTGTGGTGGCAGCGACGCGGCCCCCAAGAAGGCTGCTGTCGTCATCCCCGTGTTCGGCGACCCCTGCCGAAACGACCCGTGCGCGGCGCACGGCGCATGCGTGCCGGCGAAGGGCGGGGGCCCCGCGTGCATGTGCGATCCCGGGTACGGTGGAACGCTCTGTGAGCGCTGCGATACGGGCTTTCATCTCGACGCGAAGAACCGCTGCGTTCCAAGCAAGTCGTGCGCGGACCAGGATCCCAATCCTTGCGCGCCGCATGGCAGCTGCAACGACAGCGCAGGCGTGATCGCGTGTGATTGCGATCTCGGCTATGCCGGTCCGCGCTGCGACCTGTGCGCGTCGGGCTACGGCCACGACACGCATGGCCAGTGCCTGCAGGTCGTGCTCGGGGGTGACGGGCCGTACGAGCAGACGGACGCAGGCGGCCTCTCCGAAGCGGGCGCCGGTGGCACGACTCACCTGTGCACCGGGACGTCGTGCAACGGGCGCGGCGTGTGCGATGACGCGGATGGCAGCATCAAGTGCAGCTGCAACGTCGGCTACGCGTCGGCCCCGTGCAGCAAGTGCGACACCGGTTACCATCGCGACTCGCTCGAGCAATGCGTGCCAGACCAAGCGTGCGCGCAGAACAGCTGCGGCGGCCACGGTTCGTGCGACGCGAGCTCCGGTCTCGCGGCCTGCACGTGCGACGCGGGCTACGCCGGGCCGAGCTGCGGCGTC
Organism: Sandaracinaceae bacterium; assembly: GCA_017881055.1. Lineage (GTDB taxonomy): Bacteria > Myxococcota_A > Polyangia > Polyangiales > JAFGIB01 > JADGRF01. The sequence goes on along the minus strand of JADGRF010000284.1, from coordinate 8,697 downwards.
TGCGCCCCCGGCTTCCATGCCTCCGCTGCCCTATGCGCGCTCGATCAGCAGTGCCTCGGCACGACCTGCGCGTCCCACGGCACGTGCACGGAGAGCGCCGGCCAAACCACCTGCGCGTGCGGCGCCGGCTACGCGAGCGCGCACTGCGACAGCTGCGCCAGCGGCTATCATCGAGACACGCTCGGAGCCTGTGCCGCCAACCAGGTTTGCTCGGGAACCGACTGCGGCGTGAACGGCGACTGCGTCGACACCACCGGTGTGATCGTCTGCGCCTGCCACGCAGGCTACACGGGCGCGGCGTGCGCCAGCTGCGCACCCGGCTTTCACACGCAAGGCAGCGCGTGCGCGCTCGACCAGATGTGTCTGCCGACCAGCTGCTCGTCGCATGCCACGTGCGATGCGTCGACCGGCGTCGTTACGTGCGTGTGCGATCCCGGCTATCAAGGCGCGGCCTGCGGCTCGTGCTTGTCGGGCTACTACCTCGACTACGGCACCAACACGTGTCTGGTCTTCGACTGCAAGCAGAATCCGATCACGGCGCCCGGTGTGGTCACGTTCGAGGGCATCGCCGGCTATCCGACCGCCAGCAACACGTGCGTGCAGACCTCGCTGCAGAACGTGCCGCCGGCCACGCTCACCAGCATCGCAGGCGACGGCTCGGTCTGGACCTGCGCGCCTTCGAGCTGGGTTCAGTTCTCGAGCAAGCACGTGATGCTGGAAGCGGGCACGCAGGGCATGGCGAGACTGCAGTTTGCTGGCCCGATCTCGAAGCTCACGTTCGACTACGGCGCGTACTCGGCGATCGCCGTGCAATTCCTCGCCGATGGGCACATGGCCGGCGCGCTCAGCGCGCCGCTCATGACCAAGGGCACCCAGAGCTTCACGTTCCAGACGCCGATCAGCGTGTTCGAGCTGCTGAGCACGAGCGGCTCCACGAACATCGTCGCGTTCGACAACATCGCTTACGAGCCGCCGGTGTGCCCATGAGGCGCCTCCAGGCTGCGGCGTGTGCCGTGCTGCTCTGCATCTACGTTGCAGCTTGCGGAGACGACGCATCCGCCACGAACAAGTCGCCCATTCAGGGCCACGACACGGGAGTGCCGGTCGGTGACGACGACGCAGGCGCGGGCAACGTCTGCGCGCATGCGAAGGACGGTACGCCCTGCGGCACCGATCACCACTGCATCGAGCAACTCTGCCTGTACAACACGTGCGGTGACGGCATCAAAGCCGGCGACGAGCAGTGCGACGACGGCAACGAAGCGATCGGTGACGGCTGCAACCCGGATTGTCGGCTCGTGCCGCAACGCTGCGGCGACGCCGAGGTGCAGAAGGGCGAGGAGTGCGACGACGGCAACTACTACGACCTCGATGCGTGCAGCAACGCATGCACGAAGAACCTCTGCGGCAACCAGCGCATCGACGGAGTCGAAGAGTGTGACGACGGCAACTTGGTGAACGACGACGCCTGCAGCAACGCCTGCACCGAGAACCGTTGCCGCAACGGCCGCGTCGACCCCGGTGAACAGTGCGACGATGGCAACCAGATCAACACCGACCAGTGCAGCAACGCCTGCAAGATCAAGATCTGCGGCAACGCCAAGGTGGAAGGCAACGAGGAGTGCGACGACGGCAACTCCATGAACGACGACGCGTGCAGCAACGTCTGCACCGCGAACATGTGCGGCAATCAGCGTGTGGATCCAGGCGAGGTCTGCGACGGAGCTGCGTTGACCTACGGTTGTGCGCCCGACTGTTCGGCGAAGATCACCGACGTATGTAGGCCATGCGAAGATGCGCACTGCAGCACGTACATGATGGGCGCGATCGATCTCGTGGCAGGCTGCTTCTTGGGCAACCCGGACCCCAACCTGGTGCCGATTGCCGATCCGATGTTCGCACAGAACTGCATCGATTCCGTCAGCTGTGCACGCACGCACAACTGCGGCTTCGACCCAAACGGATACGCGGTCAGCTGCTACTGTGGCACGCGGTCCGTGGACGATTGCAATTCGATGGGTCCGGCAAGCGACGCGCCCTGCGTGCACGAGTGGCTGGCGGCGACGCGGGAAAGCACACCGGCGCTGGTGCTGAGCGCGATTGCGGACGTGAGCGTGCCCGCCGGCTGGGCTACGTTCATGCTCGAGTGCGACTACGAACAGTGCAAGAGCGAGTGCGTGCCGTAGCTCGGGCCGTTGCTCTGTGCCTGGTCGCGTGCGCCGTCGGCGCGTGCTCCCGCGACGACGCGAAGCCGCTACCGGCGCGCGTCGACGCGCCAGCGCTGCGCTTGATCGTCGTGGCCGACCTCGAAGCCGTGCTCGAGCCGTGTGGCTGCGGTGTACGGCCGGCAGGCGGTGTGGATCGACTCGTCGCGGCGGTCGATCGGCTGCGCCAGCCCGGCCAGCCAACGCTCGTGCTCGCGGCCGGCAACTGGTTCTTCGATCCGAGCGCTCGCGATGACGCGCTGCGCGCGGCACAGGACTCGTGGAAAGCAGACTTCGTGGGCAATCTGCTGAGTCGTCTCGGGGTCGACGTGCTGGCGCCCGGCGCGCGCGACCTGGGACGCGCCGCGTCACGTGTACGGTCGCTCGTGCAGACGGTTCATGGCCTCGGCGTGGTCGGCGCCGCGGATGCGCGTGCGGTCGGCGGGAGCGCGGGCGTACAGCGCACGCTCGGAGCGACGCAGCTTCAGATCACGAGCACTCCCGGGGATGCAGCCACAGAGCCGACGGCGCAGCAGCTTGCGGGGCGCGCCGGGCTCAGGATTGCCGTGACGGAGGCCGACGCAGACCCGGTGGGCCTTGCAGCTGACTTCACGAACGCAGACTTAGTGGTTCAAGTCGGTGCGCGCAACGATGTCGCCGGCGTTTCTGCGCTGCCAAACGGCTCGCTGCTGGTGCATCCCGGACGCCACGGGGAAGGGTTGGTCGCGCTCGAGCTGTGGCCCGCCGCGCGCGGCGGGCGCCGTTTTCGCATCGTGCACTCGCCCCCGACCGAGCTTCCGGCAGCCGAGCGCGTGGTGCGCATCGACACCGTGCGACTCGATGCGAAAGCGCCGCGCGATCCTGCCATGCGGAGCTTGCTGGACCAGCTGTTCGCACGCATCAATGCTCACAACGCCAGCCTTGCCTCCGGCGTCGAGGCTCCGAGCGGTGTCGCGACCAAGCCGCACGCGCTGCTCGTCGGCTCCGAGACCTGCGCCGCTTGCCACACGCCCGCGTATTTTGCTTGGCGAGCCACGGCGCATGCCCGCGCGTTCGAGACGTTGCTGGCGCGCGGTCGTCAATACGATCTCGACTGCGTCAGCTGCCACATCACCTCGGGTGACGATCCCGCGGCCGAACTTGCTGGCGTCATGCAGCGCAAAGGCGTGGGCTGTGAAAGCTGTCACGGGGCGGGCAGCTTGCACGCGGACCAGCCCCACGCGCGCACGCCCACGATTGCGCGCGCGGTCCCGGAAGCGCGCTGCGTCGTCTGTCACGATCGCGAGCACGGTCGACCCTTCGTCTACGCCGAGCGCGAGGCAGCCTTGCGCATGCCCGGCCACGGCGCACCGCTACACGGAGGCGGGTCGAGCGTGGTTCCGTAGCCTGCGACGCGCGTACAGCGCCGCGGCCGCGCACAAGAAGAGGCCGAGCAGCGCGGTGGACAGGACATGGCCGCGGCTCAACAGGCGGCGCCAGAGCGGCTGTTGCGCCAGCTCGTCGTCCAGACGCTGCTGCATGAGCGCGATCGCGGACTCGGGCAGCTTGGCTTGCTTGGCCGTCTCGAGCACCTGCGCGGCCTGATCCAAGTTGCGCGTCATCAAGGCGAACGCGAAGCCGAACGCCAGGGTCTTCGGGTCATGCGGCGCCAGCGTGCGCAGAGCCGTGGTGCAGCTCGCGAGCCGTGCTCGGTCGTGCGTGCGCACGCCGAGCTGGCAGCGCAGGTCCTGCACGACGGCCTGCTCGGACGCGAGCTGGGACGCGTTGAGCGCTGCTCGCACGGCCTCGCCCTTCTTGCCCGTGCCCTTTGCGCCGAGCTTCTGAAGCTCGCTCTCGATGTGTGCGAGCACGTGGTCGGCATCGCCGAACTCGGCGCTCGTGAGCTCGGGTTTTGCCGCGAGCAAACCGATGAAGTGCGCGTAGTCCTGCAGCGTGACGCCGGCTTGGTCGAGCGCCACCCGGCACCACTTGATGGCGTCGTCGCGATCTCCCATCGTTTCATACACGCCGCACACGCGCGTGAACGACGTCGCGATGTCGGGCGAGGCCTTCGCGAGGGCGCGGTAGTACTTCACGGTGCTTGCGAGGTCGCCGCGCTTCTTGGCTTCGAGCGCGCGATCGGACACCAGCATCACCCAGTAGCCCATCTCGAGCGGCGAGTGGATCGCTTCGGCGGCGCTCGGGACGTGATTTTCCGGATCGGCGTCGTCGATGATGAACTTCGTCTTGATGCCATTGCCCTCGGCCCCGACCGGCGCGCTGTCCACCGTTTCCGGCTCGGCCGCCTTCGTCTCGGCATGCGCGCTCGTCGGCCAAGAGCTGCCCGCGCACGCGAGCGCGAGCAAGCATGCAGACGTCGTTCGCAACACTCGAGCGTTCATCGCGTTCATCGCGTTCATGGCTTCAACTCCTCACGAAGCTCACGGCGTGCAATCGCCATCTGGGCTTCCATCGCAATACGTGGTTTCGCACTCGAGCAGGAAATACGCCCAGCCGGCAGGCGTGCTCACGTCCGAGATCGCACCGAGCACGTTCGAGGGCGTGGTCTGGCCGGTCGCGGCGCGCCAGGCTGCGCTGCACGGGTGGTCGCCGCCTTCGGGGCCGTGGGCGATGCACTCGTCCAAGCTGAAGCCGGTGTGGAACGGGCCGCAGTAGCAGTCGTTGGCGATTGCGCCGTACGTGTAGCCGCACTTGTTCTGGTAGGCACACGACATCGCATCGACACAGGCCTGCACCTGCGCAGGCGTGAACGTGCCGGTGGCCGCCGCTGTGCGCGCCGTGCCGCCGGTCGCGGTCGCGTCGAAGCAACCCGCCACCCAGTTGATGCCCTGATAGTTGGTGCAGTTCAGCTGAATGCACGAGGTGCAGGTGGGGCCGGGTCCGCCGCCGCCAGCTGCACCGCCAGCGCCGCCGCCGCCGGCTGCACCACCGACGCCGCCGCTGCCCGCGCCGCCGCTGCCGGCTGCACCACCGACGGCGCCGCCGCCAGCTGCACCGCCGCCGCCACCGCTGCCCGCGCCGCTGCCAGCTGCACCAGCCGTGGCCGCATCCGGGGCACCGGCGTCAACGTCCACCAGCACCACCGTTTTGCACGAGCTCGTGCACGTGTCGCCGTTGCTGGTGTTGCCGTCGTCGCAGGCTTCGCCGCCGCTCAGGACGCCATCGCCGCAGCGCGCGATCGTGCACGACGCGGTGCATGCGTCGGCGTCGCTGGTGTTGCCGTCGTCGCACTCCTCGCCCGGCTCGAGCACGCCGTTGCCACAGCCGGGCGGCACTTCCATCTCACAGTGCGAGTTGCAGCCGTCACCGTCGCGTTGGTTGCCGTCGTCGCAGGCTTCGCCGTCGGAGGGCCAGCCGTCACCGCACGCATTGCGAATGCACGCATTGAAGACGCAGTGGTGGCGATCGCCGGGCTTGCCGCAGGGCGTGCCGAGCGCCGCGCCATCACACACAGCGACGAGGTTGCTCGTGCCACCCGCGTCGAGCACGCTCGGCGTCGGAACGCTCGCCGTCCCTCCACTCGCGCCGCTCTCCGCTCCGCTGAGCTGGCCGGTCGCGCCCGCGTGCGGCGTGCCCCCGCAGCCGAGCAAGAGCGCGCTCGTGATCAACAAGGCAGAGGCTGGTGCGTGGCGGACGTGCATGCTGCGACTCGCTGCGTCCAACATCTCGAACGCGGCCGTACCCGTACCAACACCGCGTGCCAAACCGGTGACGCCGGAGAAACAACGCGGTCACCGGGCGAGGGCGGGCCAAGGCCCCGGACCGAGTCATGGCGTGCAGCGGCCGACGACGCTCTTCGGGCCGCAGCGATCGCGATCGCACTCGAGTAGATTGAACGCCCAGCCACTCGGATACTCGATCAGCGAGAAGCGCTCGAGCACTTCGCCCGTCGTCTTGCCGCGCGTCGCAGCTTTCCATTCAGCCACGCACGGGGCGTCGTCCGCTGGACCGTCTTTCAAGCATTCGTCGACGGCGCGCGAGCCGCAGAAGCAGTGCACCGGGCCGAGCGCGGGGTCGTACGCACAGTCATGCGCGAATGCGCATTTCATTACGGCTTGGCAATCGCGCGTGAAATTCGCATCCGGGTTGGGAACGAGCTTCGGGTCGGGCTTCTCGTAGCAACCGGCGACCAGGTTCACGCTGTTCTCGGTCTCGGAGCACGACTTCGTCCGGCACAGCTTACAGCGGTCCGAGACTTCGCCGCCTGGCTGTTGATTCTGCGCGGCCGCCGTTGGCTGCACGGCCTTGGTTTCGTCGCCACCCGAACAACCGTGCGCCGAGCTGCAGCCGACAGCGGCGAGCAGCGTGAGGGCCAGCAGGCGTGCGTGCGCGGGACCAAGGGTTCGCATGGTGCTTCTCCGTGTAGATCGCGGCGGAAGCTAGCACCCGAGCGCGGCTCGTTCTGTGAAGGTCAGGTGACAAAAAGAAAGGGGCGCCGATCTTTCGACCGGCGCCCCCACGCTGCAGGGCTCATGTTCCTGCGGCGTCACGTTGAGTCAGATCAAGATCACGGGCAGACCGAAGCGCAATTCGCCGCTTCGCAGTCGAGCAGGAAGTACGCCCAGCCCGCGGGCACGCTGGTGTCGGAGATCGCGCCGAGCACGTTGGCCGGCGTGGTCTGTTCCGTCGCAGCGATCCACGCAGCAGTGCAGGGCGGGTTCACGCCGTTAACCTGCTGCGGGCCGTTACTGATACACGCGTTGAGGTCGAACGAGCCGGTGAACGGACCGCAGTAGCAGTCGTTCGCGACGTTGCCGCTGCCGCCCGCCACACCGCAGTGGTTGGTGTGCGCGCAGTCCATCGCGTCGACGCAGTGCTGAACCTGCGTCGGCGTGAAGGGCACCAACATCCCGGTCACCGGGTCGGTCAGCGTCGGTGCACGAGCCGCGTCGCCCACCGACGTGCTGTCGAAGCAACCCGCCACCCAGTTGACGCCCTGGTAGCTCTGGCAATTCGTGTTCCTGCAAGGCGTGCAGTTGTCGACGACCACGATCGTGTGACACGAAGAGTCACACGTAGCAGACGTCGCGCCGGCAACGCCGACTTCGCAGGTCTCGCCATTGGCCGACTGGACGATGCCGTCGCCGCAACGTGCGGTAGCACCGGCCGCGGTGTGACAGGTGCTGTCACAGACCGAGCAGCTCGAGAGGCCGTACGTGCAGACTTCCGTGGCGGCGTTGCCGTCATCGCAGGTCTCCGCCGAGTCGACGTGGCTGTCGCCACAGACGTGCGTTGCGCCAGCGACGGTGTGACAGGTGCTGTCACAGACCGAGCAGCTCTGCAGGCCGTAGACGCACTGTTCCGTGATGTTGTTGCTGTCGTCGCAGGTCTCGACGCTGGCCTGGATGAAGCCGTCGCCGCACGCCGCGAGCTGACACGAGTTGGTGCAGCCGTCGGTGTTGACGGTGTTGCCGTCGTCACAGGCCTCGCCCGGATCGACCGTGCCGTTGCCGCAGCCCAGCGTGTTCGAGCAGTCGATGCTGACCGTCTGGTGGTCGGTGCAGCCGGGCGCGTTGATCGCGACGTCGAGCACGTGCGTGCCGATCGTCACGCAGGTGAACGTGGTCGCGTAGGCGTTCGGCGTGCCGAACGTGCCGCCGGTGCCGGTCCAGATGACCGGAGCCGAGCCGTGCGAGATCGTCGACGTCAGAGCGACCGAGTTGCCGACGGTGACTTCGGCGGGGCTCGCGCTGATCGCGGTGATGAGCGGACACGACGTGATGGAGCCGTTGACGAGGACGTCGCCGACGTTGTCGGCCGCGCCGCAGGTCACGATGACGCTGACGATCGTGGTCTGGTTGTTCAGGATGTCGAACGCCTGGTGGCCCGTGCAGTGATTGCCGAAGCTCGAGTCGGCATCGAGCTTCAGGTCGTAGCCCGCTTGCACCGGGATGTTGCCGATGCGGAACTTCACGACCGTGCTCTTGTCGACCGGGATGTGGCCGGTCTTCGAGTAGCCGGCCGGGCCGGCGATCGTGAAGTCGACCGTGTTGATCAGGCTGCCGTCGGGCAGCGTCAGCTGGGCAGCGATGCCGCCGACCTTGCGGCCTTCGCCCACGCTATCTTTAGCAACGTTTTGATCGCAGCCGGCGACTGCCGCCAGGGCCGCGACGGCAAACGCCGCGCTCATGCTCTTTGAAAGTCTCATTCTCGGGTGTCCTCCTGCTCCCGATGATTCGGCAGCGGGTCGGACCCTAGACGCGATGTATTACGTTCAAGTGGCAACGCGGGAACTATTTCGCGTGTCTTCGCGTACGACTCGGGACGCGCGATTTCTCTGCTCCTACTAAAGGAGGTGCGCGTAGCGCGTGCCTCGCGAGTCCCTCACGGCTGGTCAAAATCAAACTGTCGCATTTAGTCACGCGAGGTCCATGACTCGGCCTCAGCTCCGTAACAGGGCCCGTCTACTAGGGCTACCGCTACCTGGTGGTAGCAGGAGGAAGACGATTGCCATGAAGAAATTAATGCTCGCGACGCTGGTGCTCGGCCTGGG
>JADGRF010000005.1 GCA_017881055.1 Sandaracinaceae bacterium | reverse complement strand
CCCCTCGGCCCACCAGCGCGCTTCGAGCGGTGCCACCTTGAAGTCTTCGCCGCCGGCCTTCTTGCGCGCGAACTTGAGCGTGTACGCGAGGCCGTAGATCGCAGCGACGGAGCGCTGAAACGACTCACCTTCGGGCGCACCCTTGCCATCCAGTGCGATCACCTTGCGGGACGGCACTTTCACCACATCCGCGCGCGTCGTCGCGCGCCAGAGCAGCTCCGGCATAGGCAGCGGCGCGCCCTTGGCCACCACTGCGCTTGCCGACTTCGCCGCCTTGGCGCGTGGACGACTCCCTTGACGAACCCGTGTAGCCATGCGGACCAAGTACGCGCATCACCGCGCCGAAGCAACCGCCGAAATTAGAAACGCCGCCCGCAGCTTCCTCCGCTTGATCCGAGCCGAACCGCGCCTATCTGCGAGGCACGCCATGCCAATTCCCACCGAGACGCAGGTCGGACTTACTCGCGCCGAGGTCGACGCGAGTCGGAAGGAGCACGGCTACAACGAGGTCACCGAGAGAAAGCCGCATCGGCTGCGCACGTTTCTCGGGAAGTTCTGGGGTTTGTCCGCATGGATGCTCGAGCTGATCATGGTGCTCTCCGCTGTGCTCGGGAAATATTCCGACCTGACGGTCGTGGGCGTCCTGCTCGTCGTCAATGCCGTCCTGGGCTTCTTGCAGGAGCAGCGCGCGGCAGGCGTGCTCGCGGCGTTACGAGGACGCCTGCAGGTCAGCGCCCGCGTGCTGCGCGACGCGAGCTGGCAGGCGGTTCCCGCGCGGGAGCTCGTGCCGGGAGACGTCATTCGTGTCCGGGCGGGTGACATCGTTCCGGCTGACATAACCTTGCACGCAGGTGCGTTGACCGTCGATCAGTCTGCGCTCACCGGCGAATCGAAAGACGTGGACAAAGCGCTCGGGGAGGCCGTCTCATCCGGATCCGTGGTTCGTCGCGGCGAGGGAACCGCAGTGGTCATGCTGACCGGCGCGAAGACGTACTTCGGCCGAACGACCGAGCTCGTTCAGCTGGCCCGGCCGAAGCTGCATATCGAAGCGGTCGTGGCCAACGTGGTTCGCTGGCTGTTCGTGATCGTAGCCGGATTGCTGGCAGTGGTGATCGTGCTGTCTCTGGTCCGTGGCGTGTCCATGCTCGAGCTAATTCCGCTCGTCCTCGTCCTGCTGATGAGCGCGGTGCCAGTTGCGCTGCCCGTGATGTTCACGGTGAGCATGGCACTCGGATCGCGAGAGCTGGCGAAGCGTGGTGTGCTCGTGACGCGCCTGAGCGCGGCGGAGGATGCGGCGACGATGGACGTGCTCTGCGTCGACAAGACCGGCACGATCACCATGAATCAGCTCGCCGTCACCGGTGTGATCGCGCTCGAAGGCGCGACGGAAGCCGACGTACTTCTGGCAGGAGCGTTTGCGTCGCAAGAAGCCAATCAGGATCCGATCGACCTCGCGTTCCTGAGGGCCGCCAAGGAGCGGCATGTCTTCGGTGACGCAGCCCGCGCCGCGCCGATCTCGTTCGTGCCCTTCGATGCGAAGACAAGAAGGACCGAGGCGGTCGTCGAGCAAGATGGAAAGCGGCTGCGAGTCGTGAAGGGAGCCGTGCGAACCGTGGCCGAGGCGTGTGGACGGGACACTGCGGCCATCGCCTCGCTGGAAGCGCGCGTGAGCGAGTCGGCACTGAAGGGGTATCGAACCCTGGCGGTTGCGCGCGGGCCCGAGACCGGCGCGCTCGTGCTTCTGGGCATGGTGACGCTGTACGATCCACCGCGACCCGACGCCAAGCAGTTGATCGTGACTCTCCGCGAGCTCGGCGTGTCGGTGAAGATGCTGACGGGCGATGCGTTGGCAGTCGCGCGTGAGATCGCGAGCGGAGTTGGGCTGCCCAACATCCAGCGCGTGGCGGATCTCAAAGGCGCAGCGGCACAAGCCGAGAACAAGACTGTCGACTTGTTGGCGAATGTCGATGGGTTCGCGGAGGTGTATCCCGAGGACAAATACGTGGTCGTACAACACCTGCAAGCCGCGGGGCACGTGACTGGGATGACCGGCGACGGGGTCAACGATGCGCCCGCGTTGCGGCAGGCCGAGGTGGGCATCGCAGTCAGCTCGGCGACCGACGTGGCAAAGGGTGCCGCCAGCGTGGTGCTGACCGAGCCAGGACTGACGAACATCGTGGCGTTGGTAGAGCAGGGACGAACGATCTATCAGCGCATCCTGACTTGGGTCATCAACAAGATCAGTCGAACGATCTTGAAGGCCGCGTTCGTCGCGGTAGCGTTCGTCGTCACGGGCAAGTTCGTGGTCTCGGCGTTTGGGATGCTGCTTCTCGTGTTCATGACAGATTTCGCGAAGATCGCGCTGGCTACCGATCACGTTCGGCCTTCCAAGCGACCCGAGACCTGGAACATCGCTGGCCTGATCGGCGTATCTGCCGTGCTCGGTCTGGCGATGGTCACCGAGTCGCTTGGCCTGCTTTGGATCGGCTGGACGCGCTTCGGGTTGGCCACGAACGAGGCGGCTTTGTGCACCTTCAGCTTCCTGAACTTGCTCTACTTCGCTGTCTTCTCCATCGTGTCGGCGCGAGAACGACTCTGGTTTTGGTCGAGCATGCCCAGCAGCACGCTGGTCGCAGCCCTCACGGCGGATGCGCTCGTGGGAACGGCACTGACTTTCGTCGGCCTGCCGGGGCTCCAACCGCTCCCGTTCGCGCAAATCGCGTCGGTATTCGTGTTCGCGCTGGTCGCGTGCTTGGGCGCGAACGATGCGTTGAAGGTTGCGCTGATCAGGAGGTCATCATGAAGAGTAAGAAGAAGCGCCATAAGAAATCGGCCAAGCACGCGGACGCCGAGTACGAGCCGGTGCTGTACGACTTGCAAGTCCAGCTCGTGAAGCTGCAACGGCAGGTCATTCGCGACGGCATGAAGATGCTCGTCGTGTTCGAGGGGCGCGACGGTGCGGGCAAGGACGGCGCGATCAAGCGCATCGTCCACCACATGAGCCCGCGTGAAACGCGCGTGGTCGCTCTCTCGAAGCCTTCCGATCGAGAGCAATCCGGCTGGTACTTCCAGCGCTTCGCGGCAAGCTTGCCGATTGGAGGCGAAATCGTTCTATTCAATCGTAGCTGGTACAATCGAGCCGGCGTCGAGCGCGTGATGAAGTTCTGCACTCGAGACGAGTACGAGTCGTTCATCGAGGACGCACCGCGCTTCGAAGAACTGCTGGTGCGTTCGGGAACCATCCTGCGCAAATACTATCTCGACATCTCCAAGCCCGAGCAGAAGCGGCGCTTGGCCGAGCGTCGTCGCGACCCACTCACACAGTGGAAGGTGAGCCCTATCGATCGCGTCGCGCTGGATCACTGGGACGAGTACAGTGAGGCGCGCAACCAGATGTTCGCGCGCACGCACACTGCGTATGCCCCGTGGACCGTCATACGCACCGACGACAAGCACGCAGCACGCATCAACGTCATCAAACACCTGCTCGCTGGGGTCGACTACAAGGGCAAGGACGAACGCTTGCTCCTGCCGAATCCCGACGTAGCCTTCACGTACAGCGAAGAGTGTTTGAAATTGCTCGCACGCTGAGAACCTGCGCGACGCCAACCGATTCAGGTGGAGCCGTGAACGGCGCGCGTAGCTCGACCCGCTCAGCGCTTGCGTGCGCGGCTCGGCGCGGGCATCGCCGCCACGCGCGCCTCGGCATCGCGCCGCAGCTTGCCGCACACGAGCGAGCACAGCTCGAAGATCATCGGCTCGCTGATGAAGTAGCGGACCTGCAGACCGTCGCGCTCACGATCGACGAGCTTGGCGGCGTGCAGCACGCCCAGCTGCTTGGAGATGTTCGCCTGTTTGGCGTCGAGTGTCGCGACCAGATCGCCCACGCACAGCGGACCGTTCGCGAGCGCCTGGAGAATCTGCAGGCGCGTCGGCTCTGCCAGCACGTCGAACATGTGCGCGACATCGGCCACCGCGCCAGCGTCGAGGCCGGTGATCTGCCTCAGCTTTTCCATTGACACATTGCTATACGGCGATATAGTCATATACGAAGAGTAGCAGTGCGGCGGGCAGATGCAAAATGCCTCCGCAGAATACCCGAAACACCCAGGAGACTCAGCCATGACCCTTGAGCGATCCATTCGTCTGCTGGCCGGCAGCTTCGTGCTCGTGAGCCTCGCGCTCTATCAGTTCGTGAGCCCTTGGGGGCTGCTGTTGGCTGGGTTCGTGGGGTTGAACCTAGTCCAGTCGAGCTTCACGGGGTTCTGCCCCGCAGAAACGATCTTGCGCCGCCTCGGTGTGGGGGCACGTCGACCTCGGCACGAAGCTCGGGCCTGAGCGCGAACGACAGCCACTGCTCGAAAGGGATGCCACGCCAATGAAACACCCCGCCCTCCTCGCTCCTCTGCTGCTCCTGGCAGCCTGTCACCACGACGTCCCCGCCGCCGCAAGCGCCGAGAAGCTGCCGACGATTGCGGTCCAGACCGCACGGGCGCAGCGCTCCCCGCGCGTGCGCAGCGAAGAGGTCGTGGGCACCGTGCGGGCGCGCACCGTGACGGCGGTGTCGGCCTCCGTGATGGGTACGGTGCGCGAGCTCCGGGTGTCGGTGGGCAGCCACGTGCGGGCGGGCGACGTGCTCGTGCGGCTGTCCGCGGGCGAGATCGATGCCAAGGCCGAGCAGGCGCGCGCGCGTCTGGTGCAGGCCGAGACCAACTTGCGCCGCGCGCAAGACCTGAAAGCGCGCGATGCGATGCCGAGCTCGGTCTTCGACGCGGCCCAGTCCGAGCAGCGCGTCGCCCAGGCAGCGCTCTCGGAGGCCGAGGTCATGACCGGGTACACCGTGATCCGGGCGCCGATCGCGGGCGTGGTGACCGAGAAGCGCGCCGACGTGGGCGACCTGGCGCTACCGGGCAGGCCGATCGTGGTGATCGAAAACCCCGATGCGCTGCGGCTCGAAGCTGCGCTGCCGGAAACTGCGGCCTCGGCGATACGTAGGGGTCAGACGCTTCCGGTCCGGATCGATGCGCTCGGACGCGAAGTTGCCGCCGTCGTGAGCGAGGTCAGTCCGACTGCGGATCCTACGAGCCGCACCGTGGCGGTGAAGCTGGACCTTCCACAGGATCCGGCGCTGCGCCCCGGTATGTTCGGGCGGCTGTTGTTGCTCACGCAGTCCGGCTCGGCGCTGCTCATCCCGGACACCGCGCTGGTCCGCCGAGGTCAGCTGGAAACCGTGTTCGTGGTCGACCGGGGCACCGCCCTGCTGCGCCTAGTGCGCAGCGCGCGCGTCTCCGACCAAACCGTGGAGATCGTATCCGGGCTGTCCGAGCGCGAGCTGGTCGTGAGCGCGGATGCCGCGCAGCTGCGTGATGGGCAAGCGATTCAGGTGAAGCCGTGAACAGCCGACTCGACGAAAAGGGCGCATCGCTCGGCGTCGCCGGACGGCTGGCACAGACCTTCATCGACTCCAAGCTCACGCCGCTCTTGATCGTAGCGTCCGTACTGCTCGGGCTGTTTGCGATCGTGCTGTTGCCGCGCGAAGAGGAGCCTCAGATCAAGGTTCCGATGATCGATCTGCTGGTGTCCATGCCGGGCGCGAGCCCGCAGGAAGTCGAGGCGCGCGTGTCTTCACCGCTCGAGCGCTTGATGTGGGAGATCCCAGGCGTCGAATATGTGTACTCGACCAGCAGCCCCGGCCGCTCGCTCGTGATCGTGCGCTTCCAAGTCGGTCAGGACGTGGAGCGTTCACTTGTGAAGACGCAACAGAAGCTGCAAGCCAACTACGATCGCATCCCAAGCGGGGTCTCCCAGCCGCTCGTGAAGGTGCGCTCGATCGATGATGTACCGATCTTGGCGCTGACCTTCCACAGCGCGCGCTACGATCATCTCATGCTGCGTCGGGTCGCGAGCGAGGTCGCGGCACGGATCAAGCGCATACCGGAAGTTGCCGAGACGCGCGTGATCGGCGGCGCACGGCGCTCGGTACGCGTGCAGCTGGATCCCGCCGCGCTGGCCGCACGCTCGCTCACACCGCGCGAAGTCTCGGCTGCGCTGGTCCAGGCCAACGACCGACGCGACAGCGGTGCGCTGACCATCGACGACGCGAGCGTGATCGTCCAGACCGGGGCGTTCTTCGAGGACGTGCTCGACGTCGGCAACACCGTGCTGGGCGTATACCACGACTTGCCCGTGTACCTGCGCGACGTGGCGAGCGTGCACGACGACGCGGAAGAGCCGTCTCAATACGTGTTGTTCGGCAACGGCGCGGCCCAGGGAGCGAACGTCGGCCGCGAAGAGCCGGCGGTCACATTGTCGGTCGCGAAGCGGCCGGGCACCAACGCGATCTCGGTCGCGGAAGACGTGCTCGGTCAGGTGCACGCGCTCGAAGGCACCGTGCTGCCGGCGGACGTGACCGTCTCGATCACGCGCCACTACGGCGAAACCGCCAACGAAAAATCGAACGAGCTGCTCATGCACATGGGCATCGCCGTGGTCAGCGTGTCGCTGCTGATCCTGTTCATGCTCGGCTACCGGGAAGCGTTGGTCGTGGCGGTGGCGATCCCGAGCACGCTCGCGCTCACGCTGCTCGTGTTCTACCTGGTCGGCTATACGCTCAACCGGATCACGCTGTTCGCGCTGATCTTCTCGATCGGCATCTTGGTCGATGACGCGATCGTGGTGGTCGAGAACATCGTGCGTCATCGCGATCTGCCCGAGAACCGGGGTCGCTCGATGACCGAGATCGCCGTACGAGCGGTCGCCGAGGTCGGTAACCCCACGGTGCTCGCGACGCTCGCCGTGATCGCCGCGATCCTGCCGATGGCGTTCGTCGGCGGCTTGATGGGCCCCTACATGCGGCCGATCCCCGTGGGTTCCACGGCGGCGATGCTGTTCTCGCTCGTGGTCGCGTTCGTCGTAACCCCGTGGGCGGCAGCGCGCATCCTGCGAGGCAAGGCCGTCGACAGTGAGAGCCACGCGCGCGAAGGTGCCGCCACACGTGGCTATCGCTGGTTCATGTCACGGCTGTTGTCGAGGGCGGTGTTCCGCTATGGCTTTCTTGCCACCATCGCGGCGCTTCTGGTGGCAGCTGCCTCGCTCGTGCCTTCCGGCCACGTGCGCGTGAAGATGCTGCCGTTCGACAACAAGAGCGAGCTGCAGGTGATCCTGAACATGCCGGAAGGCAGCGCGCTCGAGAATACCGCGCGTGCAGCGCGTGAGATCGCCAGCGCCGTGCGCGCGCAGCCGGAGGTGCACGACTACCAGGTGTACGTGGGCACGGCGGCGCCGTTCAACTTCAACGGCCTGGTGCGTCACTACGACATGCGCAGCGGTGCGAGCTCTGCGGACATCCAGGTCAATCTGGTGTCGAAGCACGACCGCAGCGCACAGAGCCACGATATCGCCAAGCGCGTACGACCCGCCGTCGCGGCGATTGCCGCGCGCTACGGCGCGCGTGTCGCTATCGCGGAGGTTCCACCCGGACCGCCGGTGCTGCAAACACTGGTGGCCGAGATCTACGGTCCGACTCCGGAAGCGCGACTCGCGCTCGCCAGCCAGGTGAAGAAGGAGCTGCGCGCGACCGACGGCGTGGTCGATCTCGATTGGTACGTGGAGGACGCCCACCCGAAGACGCGCTTGATCGTCGACAAAGAGAAGGCCGCTCTGCACGGCATCAGTGCAGAAACCGTCAGCGAAACGCTGCGGATTGCCGCCTCCGGCGCGACCGTCGGACTCCTGCACGTGCCCGGCGAACGCGAGGACGTCGAGCTCGTGGTCGAGCTGCCACGGGCCGCGCGCACGACGACCGACGACTTGCTCGCGCTGCGCGTGAAGGGTGCGGGCGAAGCCCTGGTGCCGCTCCGCGAGCTGGTCCACGCAGAGCAGACCAACGAAGACCGCAGCATCTACCACAAGAACTTGTTGCCCGTCGTGTACGTGACCGCGGACATGGCCGGCAAGACCGAGAGCGCCGCCTATGCGATCTTCGCGCTGAACGACAAGCTCGCGAAGCTCGACGCCCACGACTATGGCGGCTCCCACGGCAAGCTAGCGATCTGGAACTCCACGATGCCGCAGACCGATATGCAGCCGTCGATCAAGTGGGACGGCGAGTGGCAGATCACGCTCGAAGTGTTCCGCGATCTGGGCGCGGCGTTCGCAGTCGTGCTCGTCTTGATCTACGTGTTGCTCGTCGGCTGGTTTCGATCGTTCGTCACCCCGCTCGTCGTGATGGCTGCGATCCCCTTCTCACTGGTCGGCATCTTGCCCGCGCACGCCGCCCTCGGCGCGTTCTTCACCGCGACGTCGATGATCGGCTTCATGGCGGGTGCGGGCATCGTCGTGCGCAACTCGATCATCTTGGTCGACTTCATCGAGGCCCGCCTGCGCGATGGCTTGCCCCTGGAAGAAGCCGTCGTCGAAGCAGGCGCGGTACGCTTCCGACCGATGCTGCTGACGGCAGCGGCGGTCGTCGTGGGTGCTGCGGTGATCCTGTTCGATCCGATCTTCCAGGGCCTGGCGATCTCGCTCATGGCCGGCGAGATCGCGTCGCTCTTGATCAGCCGCATGGCCGTGCCCGTCCTGTACGCCATGGTCGCCCGGGCGCGGGCCGGCGCGGCGACCACACCCAGGGAGCCGCACGCGCTGGTACTGGTCGATACCGAGCCTCGACCGGCCGGTCACTGACAGCGTCGAACGCAGAGGTCGAACGCGACTAGAGCGCCGCCTGGAGCTGGATGCGGATGCGATTGTCGTCCGTGTTGGACTTGCCTTGCAGCCAGAGGTGCGTGTATTCGGCCTGGACCTTCAGGCCTTGGCCGTAGAAGTAGTAGTTCAGGCCGCCTCCGAGCTCGTTGAACTGGTCGATGCTGCTCGAGGCCTTGTCGGTCGGGCGCACCATCGTAAATGTGGCGGCGATCTCGAGCGGCGTCTCTTTGCTGAGCACGTAGCCGGTTTGCAGCGTCCAACCCAGGCCGCTACGCGGCAGCGGAATGGTCGTGACCTTGCGGTAGTGAAACGCGGTCATCGCCGAGAACCCGTGCATGCGGAACAGCGCGTCGGCGGTGAAGTTGTGCGTGTTGAAGTCGACGAAGGCGGTGTCGGTCGGGCTGCCGAGCACGCGGCTGAGCAGCGGACGCGCGGCCGGGCTGGTCGCGTCCATCTGCGCCATCGCGTACGCCATACCGAGCGCGAGCTTCGGAGCCGAGGAGCGCTCGAGGTCGCTGCTGACGTGGTTGTCGAACGTGCCCATCGGGAACACTTCGAAGCGGCCCAGGTAGGTGAACCCGAGATCGCCGCCACCCACGGACTTCAGGGTCGCGTTGCGACCTTCCCCGCTGTAGACGCCCACGTAGTAGCGGAACATGTCGAGCCCGAGGAAGTCGGTCGAGCGCAGATCCACGCCGATGTCGCGATCGAAGCCGAACTCGGCGTTGGCGATCGACCGATCCGCGCCCTGGAGCGAGCCATCACCGAACAGCGCTTCCAAGCTGAACGGAACCTTGCCCTGACCCACGTGCAAGTTGGCGTCGCGCAGCTGCGTGAAGTCGACGAACGCGTCCAAGATCGGCCCTTGTGAGATCACGTCGCGATCGGTGATCAGCGATGCCGCGGCTCCGTTGCGCGTGGCGAGCAGCACAGCCGCGTTGCGGTCCACGATCGACGCGGCCTCGGAGCCCATCTCGGGCGTGCTGAGGCCGAGCTCGAGCCGGTACTTGATGTCTTTCGAGAACGCGTTGCCGCTGAAGATCAAGCGTGCTTGGCGCAGCAGGGTGTAGTTGCGCGGGGGCGATCCAGACGCCGCAGGCTCGTGTAGCTCGTCGAGGATCTGCGCGCGCAGACCCGCCGTCAGCGAGAACTTGCCGTCGGGCGACTTGATCTCCAAGCCGTTGCCGCGCGTGAAGCTAGCAGTCGCCGCGTTCGGGTCCGCGGACACGTCGACGGCAGGCATTGCCGGCGCGGGAAGGACGGTGACCGACGCCGTGACGGGAGCAGCTGCAACGGGTTCGGCTGGCGTCGCGAAGCCGGGCTCGACGGGTCCGATCACGGGAGCAGCTGCAACCGGAGCAGGGGCAGCAGGCGCCGTGGCCGCGGTAGGCGGGGCAACAGGTGCGGCGGGGGCCGCGGGCGCAGCTGGAACAGCTGGTGTCGCGGCAGCAGCAGGTGCGGCAGGCGCAGCGGGCGCCGCCAGAGTTGCAGGCGCAGCGGGTGTAGCAGGTGCAGCTGGAACAGCCGGCGCTTGCTGCGCACGAGCTAGCGACGAAGACAGCACGAGGCCAAACACTGCGACCCGTTGGGCGATCGACGAGACTGTTCGATGGTTCATGAAGGTGATTTCTCCGAGTTGACTGCTTGGCGGAGATTTCTAAACGATTTCCGATGGCGCGTGGATCGGGGTGTTCCATTTTGCGCAGCAGCCGTTGCAGTTTTCGGCGCCACTCGCGCACCTTGTGCGACACGGCACGCGCGCCAGCTACTTGGCTCGTTCGTGAACCACGAGCACGTTGCGCTGAGCGAGATTGACGACTTTGCCAGCGGTCGTGCCAAGCACGCGATCCCAGCCGCGGTAGCCGTGGCTGCCCAGGACGATGAGATCGACATCCAACTCTTCCGCGACTTCGAGAATCACGTGCCACGGCTGACCGACGCGAACCACGGGCGCGTCGGTCTCCAGCTCGGGAATGGCGCGCAGCAAGCTGGCCAGCTCGCCATGGGCGATCGCCGTCATGCGCTCTGCCAGTGGATCACCAACCTCGACCACACCCGCGGGTGAGAAGTCGACGGGCACCACGATCGCTCGCAGCGGCACCAAGGTCCCTTCCAACCTCGTGGCCAGATAATGTGCGGCGGCCAAGACGGCTGGCGCTCTGCTGGAACCGTCGAGCGCGACCAAGATTCGCATGGGTTACTCCTGCTTGCGTCAAACGTGCTCGAGAGAGAGCGAGTCGTCGCCGGTGTCGCCCGCGGCGACCTCGGGTGTGCGCTTCGCGAAGAACGTGAACATCGTGGGCACGAGAAAGAGCGACAGTATGGTCGAGGAGATCAGACCGCCGACGACCGCCAGCGCGAGCGGCTGGTTGGCTTCGGTGCCCTTTTCGAGCGCGAGCGCGGTGGGCAGAAGCCCAATGATGGTGGCGAGGCTCGTCATCGCGATCGGCACGAGCCGCGAGCGCGCGGCGGCCACGGCCGCATCGAATCGGTCCGCACCTGCGTTGAAGCGCTGATTGGCCGCATCGACCAGCAGGATGCCGTTGGCCACCGCGATGCCGACGACCATGAGCATACCCATGAGCGCGGTGATCGACAGCCCCTGCCCCGCCGACACGAGCGCGCTTACGATGCCAACCAACGTAGCCGGAATCGTGAACAGCATGATCAAGGGCAAGCGCAGCGACTTGAACTGCGAGGCCATGATCATGAACACCACCATGATCGCCAAGCCGATCGCCAGGCCGAGACCTCCGAAGGTGGTGCGCATCAGCTGCACCTCGCCCACGTAGTCGAAGTGAACGTGACGGGTGTGTGGATCGGCCTGCAGCTTCTGCTCGAGCTCGGCCGCGGCACTGCCCACGTCACGACCCTCGGTTTGCATGAGCACATGGGCCGCGCGTTGCAACTGATTGCGTTCGATCGCGATCGGCCCCAGCGAGCGTCGGACGTGACCGTACGCACCGAGCGTGACTGGTTTTCCGGATGCGCTCACACGCACCGGGATCTGCGCTAGCGCATTGGGGTCTTTCACCGCGTTGCCGTCGTACTGCGTGACCACGTAGTACGACTGCCCGTTGTTCGGGTCGATCCACACGCTGGGCGAGTTGATGTTGCCGAGCGTGGCGTCGAGCGTGGTCTGCGCGGCCGTGCGCGCGCTGACGCCGACCAGGCCGGCTTCGTCGCGCGCCGTTTCCACGCGCACCTCCGGATAATCGGTCTCGAGCGACACGCGCACGTCACGCACCCCTGGCACCGTGCGCGCGACCTCGGCCACGGCACGCGCCTGCTCGTTCAGCTTCGCGAGGTTGTCGCCGCGCACTTCGACCACCAGCGGAGCGACGTAGCCGTTCGAGAACACGCTGGCGACCAGACCCCCGGGCCACTGCAGGAACTCCACGCCCGGATAGTGGCGATTCAAGATCGTGCGCATCTGGTCGCCGATCTGCTGCTGCGACAGCGTGCGCTTCTCGGGATCGACTAGCGCCAGGCGGATGAAGCCCATGTGCGGCCCGCTGTTCGGGCTGGTCATCGCGCTGCGCGCGTTGTTGGGCGAACCGACGTTGGTCAGCACCAGGTCGACGTTGCCCTTGGGTAGCTCGTCGGCCAGCGTCTTGCCCATCACCGCGATCTTCTCGGCCGCCGTGCGCAACGAGGTGCCGGGGGCTAAGCGCACGTACACGCGCTCCATCGACTCATCGATCTCGGGAAAGAACGTGCTTGGCAGTCGGCCCGCGACCCAGGCTGCGGCGGTCGTCAGCGTCACGCAAGCCAGAATGACGGCCGCACGGTGCGCCAGCGTGACGCGCAGCACGCGCGCATAGGTGTCGGCCAGACGATCGATGACAGCTGCCACCAAGGCTGCGAGGCGCCCGGGCTGCACGTGCCCGAGGAAGGCCGCGCAGGCAACCGGCGTCACGCACATGCTCACGAAGTACGAGGCAGTCATCGCGGTCGCGACCGTCAGGGCCAGTGGCGCGAACAACTTCTTCGCGAGGCCCGCCAGCAACAGCACCGGCAGCAGCACCGCCATCGTAGTGAGCGTGGAGGCCAGCACGGGCAGCGCCACGGCCTCGGTACCCTCGCGCACGGCACGCGTGGTCGACAGGCCCATGCGCTGGTGACGATGGATGGATTCGAGCACGACCACGGCCGTGTCCACGAGCGGACCCATCGCGAGCGTCAGGCCGCCGAGCGTGAACGCATTCAGCGTCTGACCGCTCGCATAGAGCACAATCAAGGTCACGGCGAACGACAGCGGAATCGCGATGGCGACGATCAGCGTGCCGCGAAGGCTCTGCAGGAAGACCAGGATCACGAGCGAGATCAACAGCAGCGCCTGCACGACCTCTTGTTTCAGACCGTGATAGCTGGTGCGCACGAACGTGGATTGATCGAAGACGGCCTTGACCTCGATGCCGGGCGGCAGGTTCTGCAGGCCTGCCACGGCTTGCTTGACCGCTTCGACGATCTCGATCGTATTGCCTCCCGGAATGCGCAGCACGTTGAGATACACCGCATCGCGGCCATCGACCGACACGGCCTGCGTCTCGGGACTGCCGCCGTCCTCCACGCGCGCCACGTCCCGGATCAGCACAGGCTTACCGTGCGCCAGCTTGACCGTGGCGTCGCCGATCGTCTTGACGCGCTCGGGGACTGCGTTCGTGTACACGTTGGAGTCGAAGCTGGGCGAGATGAACACGCCAGAAGGCAAGAGCGCGTTGGACTGCGCGACCGCTGCGCCGACGTCCGCCGAGGAAACACCGCGGGCCTGCGACGCGACAGGGTCGATCACGACGTTGATCTGGCGCTGCCGGCCACCGTTGATCGAGGCGCTCGCCACACCGGGAATGCCTTCCAAGATCGGCTCGATCCCGTTGAGCGCGTAGTCGTAGAGCTGCGGCCCGGTCAGACCGCGACCCGAGACGGCCACCTGCACCACGGGGGCATTCGAGGGATCGTATTGCAACACGAACGGTGGCAGCACGCCGAGCGACTTCGGCACGGCCGACATCGCGAAGGCAACCTGCTGCTGCACCAGGGTCTGCGCCGAGTTGAGATCGGTGCCCCACTTGAACCACACGTACACGATGCTGAGGTTGTTGCGTGAGACGCTCTCCACGTGGTCGACACCGGGTGTCGCGCTCACGTACTTCTCGATGCGCCAGGTGAGAGTCTTCTCCACGTCCTTCGGGCCGAGACCCTGCGCGAGCGTGCCGACCACGAGCACGGGCGGTGTCAGCTCGGGGAACGTGTCCACGACCATGCGCGGCGTCACCACCGCGGCGAACACGATCAGCGCGATCGAGAGCATCAAGATCGCGATCGGATTGCGCAGCGATAGACGTGTCATGGCTCAGCCTCCCTTGCTGGGCTGGGGAGCGCTCGTCGCGGCGGTCGGCTCGACGGTCGCCTGCACCTTGTCGCCGTCGTCGAGCAGCGCGCGACCTTCGGTGACTACCAATGCGCCGGGCGCTAGCGTTGCCGTGTCCACGTACAATTGGCCGTTCGCCTCGCCTTTGAGCTTCAGCGTGCGGGCCACGGCCACTCCGTCTTTCACACAGAACACGCTGGCCTTCTCGCCGCGCACCGCGGCTGCCGAGAGCGGAATCTCGGCAGTCGCGACCGGAACGCCAACCTCGATGTGCAGCTCGGCTGTCGTGCCGACCGGAATGTCCTTGTTCGGATCGACGACGTCGATCTCGAAGTGCACGGTGCGCGTCTCCACATCGGCCGCGGGAGCGCGGCGCGCGATCTGGCCGGTCAGGTCGCGCCCGGTCGCGAGCAGGTGAATCGACACGCCGCCACCGGGCTTCACGACGTCGAAGTCGCTCTCCGGTGCGTCGGCCGTGATGCGCACCACGCGCCGATCGACGAGCGTCACGAGCGAGGTCCCAGGCCGAACGAACGCTCCGGGATCGCTACTGCGCACGGCCACCTCGCCGTCGAACGGAGCACGCAGGACGCAGTCGTTCACTTCCAGCGTGGTGCCGAGCAGCTTGGCCTTGGTGGCCAGCAGCTGCGCCTGCTCCGCGCTGCTCTGAGCCGACTTCTGTTCCGCCTCGTTCGGCGACACGAAGCCACCGTCGAGCAAGCCCTGCACGCGATTGGCTTCGTGCGACAGCGCCTCCTGCTGCGCTTCGAGCGCGCGCGCCTGCATCGAGACGGCCTGGCTCGTGGCGTTGGCGTTGCGGCAGTCGAGCGTCGCGATCACCTCGCCCTTCTTGACGACGGCACCAGGACGAACCAACACGGTGTCCACGTAGGCGGAGACCAGCTGCGGACCGATCTGCGCCTGGATCCAGGGCTCGGTGGTGCCCACGTATGTACGCGAAGGCCTGAAGGACGTGGCTTTCGCTGCGACGACCGAAACAGCCTTCGGCGCGTCCGAGAGCGCCACGGTATTCACGCGCGACTCGGAGCGGCGAACGGTCAGCGCGCCCGCCGCCAGAATGACGAGCACGCCGGCGGCGATCGCGATCGGAGCGATCAGGCTGGTATGCCCGTGCGCGCGCTCGGACGATGCGATCGCGTGCGCAGGCGGCTCGTTGGAGTTGATTTCTTCGTTCGCTTGCACGTCACGTTCCTTCCGCAATCATTCGACCGAACGTGGCGCGTGCGCGCGCGAGCGCGAAATGCCCCAGCGCAAGCTGCATCTCCGCCTGGGTGCGCACGTTTTCCGCATCCGCGAGCTCGACGCTGGTGCCGAGGCCCGCACCGAAGCGCGCTTCGGCCTGCGCGTAGTTAGCCTGGGCCGCCGTCGTCGCGCGGACCAGACCCGGCAAGGCGGCGCGGGCTACGTCCAGGGCCAGATAGGCGTCCCGGATCCCGGACACGAGCTCGTGCCGCTGCTCCGCGATCTCCGAGCGTTGCAGCTGCTCGTCGGCGCGCGACGCCTGCTCGCGCGCGTCGACCGTGCCGTCGAAGAGCGGCCAGACGAGCACCACCCCGACGTCCCAGTTGACGACGTCCGGCAGAAAGCCGTCTCCGGTCGGGAGCCGTCCGTTGCCCGAGGGGGTCGCCCCACCCGCGCGGCCGGACAGCGTGGCCGTGAGGCTCAGATCCGGGCGCAGTTCAGCGGCCACGGCACGCGTCTGTTCTTCCTTCGCGCGCAAGCGCGCGAACAGCTCGAGCAAGCCCGGATCCCGCGTGACTGCACGCTGCATTGCCTCCGCGAGCGCCGGCACGTCCACTTGCGCAGGCGGTTGCTCGGGCACGTCGAGCGCTTCGTCCTCGACTCCGGTTGCAGCCGCATACACCGATTGAGCAATTGCCAGGCTGCCGCGTGCCTGCGCACGTCCGACGTCGAACTTGGCAAGGTCCGCTTCGGCGCGCGTCAGCTCGATCGGCGGGCGCAGGCCCGCTTTCACGCCCGCGTTCGCCAGATCGCGGTGCGAGAGCGAGCGCTCGTACGCGCCGCTGGCCGCGGCCAAGATCGCGTGCGCGGCGAGCACGGAGAAGTACGCCTCTTCGACATCGAACGTGACGTCCAGCTCGACGGCGCGTGCGCGCTGACGCCCCGCCTCGATCAGCGCATCGGCCGCCGCGGTCTGCGCGGCGATCCGACCGAAGTCGTAGAGTTCCTGGTTCACGCCTAGGCCGACCAGCGTCGAGGGATACGGACGGAAGTTGCTCGTCGACACCGCGCGTGTGCTGCCGATGCGCGGCAGATCCAGGACGCCGGCCGACACGTACGAAGCCGTAGTGTTGTTGGCGGTCGCGGCGAGCAGCTGCGCCGTCGCGCCGACCGTTGGCAACCAGCGTGCTCTCGATACCGCGGCTTCGGCCTCGCGCAGGTCGATGCGCCGCAGTGCCGCCTGCACCTGGGGCTGGTGGGTCCGCGCGTACGCGAGCGCGTCGAGCAAACGCACGACGCGCGGCGTGGCCGTGGCCAGGCTGGGCTCGACGCTCGCGTCGGCACGCGCGAGGCCGGTACCGAGCAGCCCGGAGGCGAGGCCCGTGAGCACGATCAAAAAACGGAAGCGTCCGGCCATTTCGGCGCTGCTCTCAGCACGGTCCGTGCCGAAGCCACAACCGCGCGAAATCTGGGCTCGGCGCGGGTCGCAGCCCCATGCCGCCGGAAATTTTCCGAGTTGCCCAGGAAATATTCCGACCCTGCGAACGTTGGCGAGGGCAGGATACGACGCCTCCGGGCTCGAAATGCGTTCGGCTCGGCTCTTGCTGAGCGCTTGGGTGATGGCCACCCAGGCGCCCGCGCTCGTCTTGAGACCCGTCTCGATGCGTCACGCCATGCCGACGATGCGACCCCCCTCGCTAGTGGTTTGGATGGCGCTGGCGATCGTCGGCGTGGCCGCGCTGGCGTACTGGGACGAAGAGCGCGAGTCGATGTCGGCGCTCGAGGACTTCGCGCGGGAGCAGGCCACGCTCGCCCACGGTGTCTCGGTGATCCTGGCGGCGCATGCTGCGAAGCTCGGCCCGGGGACGCAAGACCCCAGCGCCTTCTTGCCGGCGCTGCAAGCGCTCGAGGCGCACGGCAGCTTGCGGCTGTTCGTGGCGACCTCGACCCAGCCGGGCCTGCTCGGCAGCGACCGCCGCACGTTCCGCAGCGCGAGCATCGAGCACGCGCAACGGATCGGCAGCCCGACTGCGCACCTGTCTCGCAGCGAAGCCGCCCAGCTCGGCCTCTTACGGCGCGTGGCGGTCGCTGGGCTGTGGACGGTCGGCGGCTCCGGACCGACGAGCTGGACCGCCGTGGTGGTCGCGTCGGCCAGCAACGAGCGTGATCGCGAACGGCACGCCCAGTGGCGCCTGCTCTTGAGCGTGACGCTGGCTGCGGGCCTGGTGCTCCTATTCGGAGGCCTGGCGCTGCGCAAGCAGATCAAGCAGATGCAGCTGACACGTGAGCTGTCCTTGGTCGAAGTGCTGCGCGAGCGGGACGACCGCCTGCTGCGCGCCGACAAGCTTGCCACCCTGGGTGCGCTCGCGACTGGCATCGCGCACGAAGTCTCGACGCCGCTCGGCGTGATCATCGGACGCGCCGAGCAGGTGCTGCCGCGTGTGGTGGGCGACGAGCGCAGCAAGCGCGCCGTCGAAGCGATCATCGATCAAGGCAACCGCATCAATCAGGTGATCCGTGGCTTTCTGAACCTGGCGCGCGGGGCGACCCCGGCCATGCAGCACGTGGATCCGGCGCGCGTCGCGCACGCGTCGTGCGAGCTGGTCGACCATCGCTTCGGCAAGGCCGGCGTCGAGCTGCACCTGGACGTCGAACCGAACCTTCCGGAGATTGCCTGCGAGCCTCGCCTGTTCGAGCAGGTTCTCGTGAATCTGCTGCTCAACGCGTGCGACGCCTGCTCGAATGGCGGCCACGTGATGCTCGAGCTGCGCCAGAACAACGAGCGCGTGGTCTTCACCGTGACCGACGATGGCACGGGTATTTCCGCGCGCGCCGCGGCCCGCGCGATCGAGCCGTTCTTCACGACCAAGCCAGAAGGCGCCGGCACCGGACTCGGCCTCGCGATCGCCAACGAGATCGTCAAGCATCACCACGGCACCCTGACGATCGGCCCGCGGAGCAGCGCAGCGGAAGCTGCAACGGAACACGTCTCGGGCACGCGCGCCTGTGTGGAGCTGCCGGCGGTGAAGGAAAACCCATGAACCAAGCCGCCGCGCTCGAGAAGAAGCCCGCTGACAAGCCCCGCGTGCTGATCGTCGACGACGATCTCTCGATGGCAGAAATGCTGGCTGACGGGCTTGCCGAGGCGGGCTACGACGCGACCCCGCTTGGTTCCAGCGACGCCGCTGCCAAGTTGCTCGAAGCCGAGCGCTTCGACGCCCTGGTCAGCGACCTGCGCATGCCCGGGCTCGACGGCCTGAGCCTGCTCGAGATCTCGATGCGCGTCGCGCCCGATCGACCCGTGATCATCATCACGGCGTACAGCGCGGTGGACTCGGCCATCGAGTCGATACGTCGCGGCGCGGCGCACTACCTGACCAAGCCGTTCAAGGTCGAAGAGCTGGCGCTGTTCCTGGATCGCGCGTTGGAAGAAGCGTCGCTGCGCCGGGAGACTCGTTCGCTCAAGCGCGCCATCCGCGATCACTGGTCGCTGCCGAACCTGGTCGGTCAGAGCGCCGGCATGCGCGCGGTCTACGACCTGGTGGACCGCCTGGCCAACAGCACCGTACCCGTGCTGATCACGGGCGAGACTGGAACTGGCAAGGGCGTGGTCGCGCGGGCGCTGCACGCGCAGGGTGGGCGCGCGGCGGGGCCATTCGTCACCGTGAACTGCGCCGCGCTGCCCGAGAACCTGCTGGAGAGCGAGCTGTTCGGCCACGTCAAGGGCGCCTTCACGGGCGCGACTTCGCATCGCGCAGGTCTGTTCGAGGAGGCGCATCATGGCACGCTGTTCCTGGACGAGATCGCGGAGCTGAGCCAATCGCTGCAGGCGAAGCTGCTGGACGTGCTGGAACGTGGCGTCGTGCGCGCCGTCGGCTCCAACCGTGAGCGCCAAGTAGACGTGCGCGTGCTCGCCGCCACGCATCGCGATCTGCGCGCACGCGTTCGCGAGGGCTCGTTCCGTGAAGATCTCCTGTACCGTCTCGACGTGGTAGCGATCGAGCTGCCGCCGCTGCGCAACCGCCGCGAGGACTTGCCGGCGTTGATCGCGCACTTCCTGGCTCAAGCGAAGGCACGGCATCCACGCTCGCCGGTCGAGCGCTTCGCGGACGACGCGATGCAGCGTCTGCTGCAACACTCGTGGCCCGGCAACGTGCGCGAGCTGGAACACGTGATCGAGCGCGTCATCCTGCTTGCGTCCAAGCCCGAGCTGCACGCGAGCGACATGCCGAGCTCACTGATCGTCGAGGCCGAGGCCACGACTCATTTCGGCCAGACGGTCTTGCCGCTGCGTGAGCTGCAACGCCGCTACGTGGCATGGGCGTACGCACAGCTGGGCGAGCGCAAGCTGCTTACCGCCCAGAAGCTGGGCATCGACGACAAGACCCTAGCTCGGTGGCTGACGCGCAACGCGGACAAGACCAGCTCGTAGCCGCGCGACCAGTCGTCACTCCGAACCCCGGCCCCGGCCCAGATGCCGCGGGCCGACCCGTGCTATTTGCTGGATCGACGACACGATCTTCCCAGTACGGGACACGGCTTTCCGTGACAAATCCTGGGATGTCCGTCGGGACCAGTCGCAAGATATTGAATTTCAAGGGAATGTTCGCACCTGGCTGAGCCGGGCACGGATGCTGCACAAGGGCGGCCGCAGGCACGAAACAACGAGTGAGGAGCATCCCTTCATGACTTCCCGATTCTTGGCGCGCAGCGCGCTTCAACTTGCCAGCTTCATGGCGCTAACCCTGGCAGCCGCTCCGCAGCGGGTGGCCGCGCAAACCGCACCCGCGACAGCTGCAACCCAAGCGACAGCCCCGGAAGCGACACCCAACAGCGACGTAGCCGCCGCGCCGGCGCAGCCGTCAGCGGCAACGCCCGCCAACCCGGCGCCGGCCGAAGCGGCGCCACTTGACTCCGCGACCGCCGCGCGCCTCGACGCGATCGATGCGCAGCTCGAAGCGCTGTCACACTTGAAGATCACCGGTTACGTACAGGCGCAGTACATCCGCAACGGCGCGTCGCGTGACGGCCTCGACACCAGCGGCAAGCCGCTGAACAAAGACGAATTCGAGATCCGGCGCGCACGCTTGCGTGCCACGTACAGGCAGGGCCCGGCAGAGCTCGTGCTCAACGTCGACGCGATCCCCTCAGGCGTGTCGGTCAAGGAAGCCGAGGTCAGCGTGTACCTGCCCACCGGCGAGCAGGTTCATTCCGAGATCACGGCTGGCCTCTTCTACATTCCGTTCGGCTACGAAGTGCAGGAGTCGGATTCGATCTTGCCCTTCGTCGAGCGCACCACGGCGGCGAACCGCTTGTTCCCGGGCTCGCGCGATCTCGGCGTGCGCGTGCAGGGAGACGTCTTCAGGAAAGCGTTGGTCTACCAAATCGCGATCATGAATGGCCAGACCAACGCCGACGCCGTGTTCCCCGGCCTCGATCCCAACGGCGCGAAGGACTTCGTGGGGCGCATCGGCACGCAGGTCGGCGGGCTGCGCGCGGGCATCTCGGGGCTGTGGGGCACGGGCTATCTGCCAGCCGCGGTCGATGACGTGAAGACGACGACCGTCGACGAGACCCATGGCTACCTCAACTTCACACATCGCGCCGCAGCGGTCGACGTCAGTTACGAGCTCGAGGTCCCCTCACTCGGCGCGCTCACGCTGTACGCCGAAGGCACGCTCGCCCACGACCTCGATCGCAGCAAGCTCTCCGACTATCCGAAGATCGCGCAGCACACCGCGAGCGGCAAGACCGTGGCAGGCAAGAGCGTCGTCGATGGCAATCAGCTGGGCGGCTACGTCGGCGTGCTGCAGCACCTGGGCCACTACGTGGCCGTCGGTGCACGCGGCGAGCTCTTCGACCCGCACACCGCGAAGAGCGGCGACACGCTGAGCGCGTTGACGCTGGTCGGACACGTATTCCCGGTCGATCCGATGCGCCTGACGGTCGCATACCAGCTCAACTTCGAGACGCCCAGCGTGGCGAACAACGTGTTCTGGCTGCGCGGGCAGGTGAAGTTCTGAGCCGCGCGCCACACGGCGCACGCCAAGAGGCAAACGGCCTGCGGCTCCGTTCGCATGTCGCGAGCGGGCCGGCAGGCCGTTTTCAAGTGCGCTCCGCTCAGAACAGGTAGAACGTCGACAGCTGCACACGCTCGTCGTGGGCTTTGACGCCGTCCACGTACTTCTGCTGGAACCACGCGAGCTCGGCACCGAGGCGCAGCTGCGGAGTGGCATCCCAGAACAGGTTCGCGTCCGCCCACTGCGAACGGAAGAAGACCTTGCTCGCGCTGGCCGGCGGCACGAAGTCACGCGCGTTGTTCGAAAACAAGCGCGAGTAGTTCGACGACACCCAGACGTGGCCGTTGTCGATCGGTAGGTAGTACTGCGCGCCGACGATCAGCGACTGCCAGTTGATCAAGCGCGCGCCGCCGTTCGCGTCGAACGACAGAAGGCCCGGATCGATGGTCGAGTTGTAGGCCGGCGCAGGCGAGGCGTTCGAGGGGTTCGGCAGCGACGGATACGAGATGCCACCGCTCAAGCCGGTGTACAGGTCCGCGATGCCAGCGCCGCGCACGAACGAGCCGGTTACGCTCAACGCGTTCGAGCGGCTCTCGGCCGTGGCCGCGATGATCGGCAAGAGCGCGTCGACCGACACGCCCCAGCCGGCCTTCGTGGTCGCGCCTTTCGGCGCCGCCGCGAGGTCAGGCAGGCGCAAGCGCCGACCGAGACCCGAGATGCCGAGCGCCGCGGAATCGATCGCAGTACCGGTACCGCCGGTGGTGCGCAGACCCTTCCAGTTGTTGAGGTACACGCGCGCGCCGAACTGTCCGTCCGGCGTCCCGGCGTCGCGTTGCGCGGGACGCACTGCCGCGGCAGCGATCTCGATGTTCACGTCATCGCTCTTGAAGACGTGCGAGAGCCGGAGCTGCGGCGAGCGGGAGTAGATCTGCCCGGGCACACCCTGGATCTGCACGGTGTTCGGATGGAAGTACGGCTGCCAGCCGAACAACTGCCAAGTCTGGCCGGCGAGCACGTCGACGTACGGCGTCTCCACCTTCATCGCCATGTGGCGCACGCGGAACAGGGGGCTCGTGAGCACCGTGGACTCGGAGGTGCCGGTGGGCTGCTTGCCCAGGAAGTCCATCTCCAGGACCGCGCTCGCACGCACCTCGTGGTACTCGGGCGCAGCCAGCTTGAAGCCGATGCGCGAGTTGCGCGCGCCGAACGTGAACCGGCTGTTGTCGCCGGCGTAGCTGCCCTTGCGCGCGATCGAGGCATTGCCCGCGAGGTCGTCGAAGCTCTGGGTCGAGTCGTAGATCATGTCGGCTTCGACGAAGCCGTAGAACGTCGGCAACCACTTGTTGTCGGAAGCCGCCGCGGGCGCCGGAGCCGGCGCGGGTGCAGCAGGCGCCACGGGAGCAGCTGCAGTCGGGGCCGAAGTCGCGGGCACTACGACGGGTGCGGTGACAGGAGCCGCCGGTGCGGCTTCCGCTGGAGCGCTCGGCATCGCCACGGGTTCGGGTGCAGAAGCGGCAAGCACCGCAGGGGCGGGTGCAACAGCTGTCGGTGCAGCAGCTATCGGCGTCGCAACAGGCGCCGGTGCTGACGCGCTAGCAGTGGGTGCAGAAGCAGACGGCGCCGCCGTCGCGCTCTGCGCCAGGACTTGGGTCGTGCTGAGGCAAGCTGCCGCCGCGAGTGGCAGGCCCAACCAAGAAACGATGCCAAATGAAGGATTGAGTCGCATGGACATATCTCTCTGTGTTTCGGATTCGCCGCGGAAATATGACGCCAGACGCGCTTTGAGGTGGCAGTTTCGTGACAACGGCGTGACATCGACCTGGATTCGGCCAATTTCGCTCGTAATGGTGACGTTCTGAGGTCGCCGAGGCGTCTCGCCGCGATCAAAGGGCGATCGCCACGCGCGCCAAGAGCTCGTCTTCTCCCGCCCCGGCGTTCTTGGCGATCGCGTTCTTCACGCCCTGCGAGCCACCGTCGAAGCGATTGTGAACGTAGTTGAGCGTGGCCCTGAAGCGCTTCGAGTACCAGTAGTTCGCGCCCAGCTCGAAGCTGGTGACTGCGGTCCCGCCCAGGGTGGAGTCGCGACCCACGCTCGGGATGCCCGAGGGAGTGCTGCTCGTGATGTGCGCGTCCAGTCGCTCGACCCGCATGGCGAACATCAGTCCGTGCTTGGGCGGCTCCACGCCGAAGGCCTTCCAGCGCGGCGGTAGCTGCAATCCCGGCCGCCCGATGATCGTGTCGTCGCCGATCGCCCACCACCACAGCTCGCCGTACGCGGAAAAACCACGCAGCTGAGCGTTGGACAGCGGGGTGAGCTTGCCCATCGCGGCCGCGCTGACATCGTCGATGTCGAGGTCCTGCCGTTTGTACACGTACTCGAAGCGCAGCCCATAGCGATGCAGCACAGGCACGTCGAGCTCGATCGCGAACGCACGCAGCTCCTCACGCTGATGCAGCTCGAGCGGTTTGGCCGCCGTGGTCGCACTGGCTGTGCTCGTGCCCTTACCGTCGCTGAACGCGAAGCCGCCCTGCGTGGTGAGGTTGGCGAGCGGCAAGCCCGTCGGACCGCGCTGACCCGCCCAGAACGATCCACCCACCTCGACGTTCTCGAGACCGGCCAGCTTGGCGAGGGCGAACGGCGCGATCCACGCGCGACCGAGCACGTCGAAGTTGCTGTCTGCATTCTTGAAGTTCTGCCCGTCGCCGTTGAACACACCGACCGAGTAGTACGCGACGGCATCGGGCAAGAGGCCGTGCAGCATCGCACCGACTTCCTTGTTCGAGGGAATGCCGAACGAGCGCACGGTGATCGAGCGCTCCATGAAATCGAAGTACTTGTCCGAAGTGCGGTTCTCGAGTGTGAACGGCGCATCGAACTGACCGACCTGGAGCATCGCGAGGTCCTGCCACGGCGCAATCATCACGTAGTCGTCCGTGGCGTTGGTCCAGCTCTGTGCGACGGGATTCGCGGCACCGGCGGGTGCCAGCGCGAAGTCGCCGGCGATGCTGAAGCCGAACCACGAGCCGATCCAGCCGAACATCTCGACGCGCGCGCGGCGCACCAGGAACGTGTCGTTCGGCATCTTGGCCGTGTCGCGACGAAAGGCGTAGCCATCGACTTGCAGGCGCCCACCCGGGAACAACAGGAACGCATTGTCCGGCGAGCGCAGGAACATGCTGCCGTTGGACCAACCTGCCAGTGGTGGCGCGGTCGCGGTCGCCGGCGCCTCTTGAGCGGATGCGAGCGAAACCGGCTCGACGAGGGAAAGAAGGCTCAAGCCAAGCAAGACGCGGGCGGATGGACGCATCGAATGATCCTCGTAGGCCGCAGCGGGCGCAGTTTTTCGCACCCGCACGTACCACGACTGGCCGCTCGGTTTGCAGCTCCAACGTGGGCTGGAGGCACCTCCCTCGCGCCGCGATCACCTGCTACCGTGGCGTTTGGGATGGAAAAGCTGATCTCGCGCATTCCTCCGCCACCTCGCTTGCCGCGCGTCGACGGAGTAAACCCGATCGCCCCGGGGGTCGAGCTGGTCGGCGGCGACGAGCCCCGCGTGACGACGACAGATCGTGCTTCCGTGCCGCGCTGGCGGGTACGCAAGCTCGCACGCGCGCAGTCGATACTCCAAGCCAGCGGCGCCGTGATCGCCGCGCTATTGCTGGGGGCGGCGATCCTGTGGGCCACGCGCTGAGCTAACGCGAACGCCCACGCTCAATAACGCGGCACGCTCGGATCGAGCGTCGACCAGCCATCGATGCCGCCGGCCAGGTTGTAGACCTGCTTCCAGCCGTCGGCGACCAGGCGCTCGGCGGCCGCGCGACTGCGACCGCCGTGGTGGCAGTAGACGACGATCACGGCATCTTTTTCGAGGCCGCGCAGCGCGGCGTCGTCGAGCACGCGGTCACCGGAGATCGTGGCGATGCGGCGCTCTTCGGCGGTGCGCACGTCGAGCAGCGTGAATGGCTCGCCCGCTTGCTTGAGCTTCTGCAGACCCTCGGCGGAGATCTGGCGAACCTTGGGCGGCTCGTTCGGGTTCTCGATCGAGAAGCCACCGCCGTTCTTGCTCTCGTAGTCGATCGACACGCCTTCGGCGCGCACGGCGCTGCCCGGATCGACGAGCAGCGTGAAGCCAGCGAGATCGATTTGAAAGTCGTCCGGGCGCGCTTCGTCGATCGACAGCGCGTGCTCGAAGTCGGCGCTGATCTCGAGGCGCAACGTGCCGGGCTCGCTGGCCTGAGCTTCCGTCACGGCGCGCTTGGCGGCGTCGCTCACGGTGAGCTTGGGCGGCTTTGTGGCCTTCGGCCGCTCGGATCCCAGAGCGGGCGCAGCAACGCCGAGCAGACCCTGCAGCTCGCCGGCTTGGAACATGTCGCGCACGATGTCGCAGCCACCGACGAACTTGCCGTCGATGTACAGCTGCGGAATGGTCGGCCACTCCGAGAACAGCTTGATGCCGTCCCGAATCGCGGGCTCGGCCAGCACATTGACGGTCGTGTACTCCTTCACGAGCCCGTTCAGGATCTGCGCCACCGTTGCGGAGAAGCCGCACTGCGGAAAATGCCGCGTGCCCTTCATGAAGAGCACGACGCGGTCGCTCGCGACCAAATCCGAGAGGCGTTGCTGAAGCTGCGGGTCGAGAGGCATCGTGTTCGTTCCTGAGGTTGTCGAATCGAGCCTTGCTCTTAAGACTACAGACGCCCTGCGTCAACTGGTCTACGGTCGAGGCGGGAAGACGGGAAGGCGGGCCGGGAGTCCCCATGCGTTCATGCCGCACATGGATCGAAGACGCGGTGACGCCCGCGCAGGCGTTGGCCCGGGGCGTGGCCCTTTGGGAGACCACCCGCGCCGACGCACCGGTGGCGCTCTACGGGGCCACCCTGCGCGGCGACGCGCTGGTTCTCGGGGCGCATCAACGCGCCGCGGATGCGCTGACACCTGCCGCGCGTGAGCAGAGTACCGTGCTGCGGCGAGCGACCGGCGGCATCACCGTGCAAGCCAGCGAGGGCGTGGTGTACGTGGCGCTCGGCTTGCACGAGCGCTCGGTGCTGATGAGCTGTCCTAAGCTGCGCATTCTCAATCGCAACGTGCGCGGCGCGCTGGCCGGTCTGCGCCTTGCCGGGGCGGCGGCCCACTACTTCGGACGCGACTTTCTGACGGTCGACACCCGACCGGCCGCGTTCGTGGGCTGGGACGCGCGCGCCGACGGGCGAGTGCTCTTGGAATTCTTCATCGCCGAGCGGGCCAGCTACCTACCCGCGTCAGCTGCAATCGGATACCCCGCTAGGCTCGATGATCCGTTGCGCGGCAAGACCGTGATCACGTTGGCGGAGACCTGCGTGACGGCACGCGGGCGCACGCTCGTGGAGAAGCTGGCGGAAGGCTACGCGGCGGGCTATGCGCTGGAGCTCGGCGCGGCAGACCCGATCAGCTGCCACGAGCTGCCGGAGCTGGCGGCCTCGACTGCAGACACTGACGATGCCGCGCTGGCATGGTCTACACCCCGCGAAGAGGCGATCGGCTTCGTGAGCGCGGGCGCAGCTCTAGATTCGTCCGGCAAGCTGCGCGCGCTGCGCTTGGCGGGCGACTTCTTTCAGGATCGCATGTGTCCAGCTGCGCTCGAGCGCGTGCTGCTCGGCACCACGCCGAGCGCCGAGCAAGTCGGTCGCGCGCTCGACGATGTGCTCGCACGCGGTGAGCGCGAGCTGGAAGGCGTGCGCGACCTCGGCAGCTTGCGCGAAGTGATCCTGGACGCCGTCGCGCTGGCCCAGCGTGGCGAGCCAGCGCGCTGAGCCCGCATGCGCACACGTGTGCGTGGCCTTGGTAAGTCGCGCGCATAAACGCCCGGAAAACACCGTAGGCGCACGTGGGCGAGCCAGCGTGCCTGTCGCGCACGAAGCGGCGAAGTAGACGCGTGTTTCGTGGAACGCCTGGCGCGGGCGCGAGCGCCGATGCAGAGTGGCTAGTGAGAGCCCAGTGAAGTACCTGCTGATCTCCCTACTCCTGCTGATCTGCGGTTGCACGGCGGCGCTGCCGCCAGCAGCTCACTTGCCGGACGCCGAAGATCGCACGTCGATCGAAGCTGCCGTCTACGCGTGGCGCATCGCGGGCCTGCCTTGGGCACCGACCTGCGACGAAGAGCTCGGTCGCGTGCACGTGGTCGTGACGGAGCCGACCGAGTTCACCAAGCTGTGCGGGCGTAAGCCGGTGCATGCCGGCGGAAATCTCTACGCGTGCAACACGCAGCAGAGCCAGAGCACGTTCCCGTACAACGTGATCGACGGCCGACACGTACCGCTACTCGTGATCTCGAGCTTGCAGCCCGAAGATCACCGGCGCCTTCTGGTGGTGCACGAGACGATGCACTGGCTCGAGCGCTGCTCGGGCAAGGGCATCGACTTCGACCACGCCGATCGCCGCGTCTGGAACGGAGCGCGCTTGGTCGCGCAGCGCGACGTCTCGCGTTGGTTCGTGGCACGCAGTCGTTGATGGTCGCTGTGCGCGCTGTGCGCGTGCGAGCTCAAACGGTCGTCGCGATGCCGCCGTCGACGGGGATCACGGCGCCCGTCACGTACGCGCCGGCACGCGAGGCGAGGTAGATCGCGACGCCTGCCATGTCCTCGGGCTCGCCGATGCGACCACGCGGGCAGCTCTGCTTGATGTAATCACCGAACGCCTTGAGCGTCTGCTCCATCATCTTGCTCTCGAATGGACCGGGCGCGATCGCGTTGACCGTGATGTGCTCGCCTGCGAGACGGCGCGCCAGCACGCGCGTGAGGTGATGCACGCCGGCCTTGCTCGACGAGTACGCGTACGTCTCGAGGCCGGGCACGTGCAAGCCGTCGATCGAGCCGATGTTGATCACGCGCGCGGGGTCGGGGTGCGTGCCTGCAGCTCGCAGCTGCGGAAGCAGAGCTTGGGTCAAGAAGAAGACCGCCTTCAGGTTGACGTCGTGCACCTTGTCCCAGCCGGCCTCGGGGTACTCGTCGATCGGCGTCGCCCAGTTGGCGCCCGCGTTGTTCACGAGGATGTGCAGCTTCGGCTCGCGCGTTGCAATCTCGCGCGCCAGCGCCGTGACGGCTTCCGGGTTCGAGACGTCCGACGGAATCGCGATGCACTCGCCGTACGCCGACAGCTCCTTGGCCGCGGCCACGCACGCCTCCGCCTTGCGCGCCGTGATGTAGGTCTTCACGCCATTCTCGACGTAGCCGCGCGCGATCATGTAGCCGATGCCGCGGCTGCCACCGGTGACCAACGCCACTTTGCCCCGAACCGAAAACAGATCCTTCATGGTTCCTCGCCCTGGTGCCGAATGCGACGCGTGGCACGCTACCCACTACTTACACGCCTGTCAACAGCGCGGGACTTGGTGCCCGGCCCCGGAGCGCCTATCCTGGCTAGGTCGTGTCCGAACGCGAAGGTTCAGGTTCCAGCATCCCCGCACGCAGCTCGGCAGGTGCGCGCGCGCCCACGACGCGTTGGCTGGGCTTGCTCGGCCTTCTGCTCGGCGAGTATCTGTGGATCAGCCTGTCCTTCGACGCGCGGCCGCTGGTGATGCGCGCTGGCGTCTCGGGCGTGTTCGGGTACCTGGGCATCGCGGCGCCGCTCTTGGTGGTGATGGCCGCGAGCGTGTACGTGCTCGCGGGCGAGCGCCTGCGCGCCGACGCGAGCGCGCTCGTGCTGACACATGGCCAGCGCGCGCCGCTCCTGCCCTGCGTGCTGGTCAACCTCGCCGGCTACGCGGGCCTGTTCATGCTCACGCGCGCGCTCACGCTGCTGCCAAAGACCGAGGGCTCGCTGCCCGTGCCATGGATGATCGGCTGGCTCGCGCTGTTTCTGGCGACGGTCCTGCCGCTGATGGCGGCAGCGGTGCCCATCGGCGCGGTGCTCCCGCTTTTGCGGCGCACGTTCGGGGTGCTGCTCGGAGGCGCGCTCGTGGGTGTGCTGGCGTGGCTCGCGGGTATCGCCAGCGGCTCGCTGTTCGAGAGCCTGCGCGCGCTCACGCTGACGTCGGTGTATTGGCTGATCTACCCGTTCGCGCGCGGCAACATCGTGTACGCGCCGAAGGACTCGATTCTCGGCGTGGGCGACTTCTTCGTGCAGGTCGCGCCGGTCTGCTCGGGCCTCGAGGGCATCGGTCTCATCTCCGTGTTCACGGTGCTGTACCTGGTGAGCGCGCGTCAGCAGCTGCGCTTCCCGCGCGCGCTGCTCCTGATCCCGCTGGCGATCACGCTGGTCTGGGTCGGCAACGCGCTGCGCATCGCGCTCTTGATCGCGGTGGGTGTGCACCTGTCGCCCGAGATCGCGCTCTCGGGGTTCCATTCCAAAGCCGGCTGGCTGTTCTTCGTGGCGGTCGCGCTGTCGATGATCGCGTTCACGCAGCGCTCCGCGTTCTTCTCGCGCACGCCGCGCGCGAGCCGCGATCACTCCGGCGATCCAACCTGGAACCCGACGGCGACGTATCTTGCTCCGCTGCTGGCGCTGCTCGGCACGATGATGGTGACGGGCCTGGTCAGCTCCGGCTTCGATCATCTGTACGGCCTGCGGATCGTCGCCGTGCTGATCGCGCTGTACGTGAACCGCCAGCACTTGCCGAAGCCGAGCTGGCCGCCGAGCTGGCACGCACCCGTGATTGGCGTCTTGGTGTTCGGCCTGTGGATCCTGCTCGTGCCCCACCCCGACGCCGACACCCTTGCCACTGCACGTGCGCAGCTCGCCGAGCTTCCACCCACGAGACAGTGGCTGTGGCTCGGGCTGCACGCCATTGGTTCTACGATCACGGTGCCGATCGCCGAAGAGCTGGCCTTCCGCGCATTTCTCCTGCGGCGCTTGATCGACGCGGATTTTCTCGAAGTCCCGAAGACCACGTGGACGCCGCTCGCCGTGGTCGTTTCCTCACTGGCATTCGGTTAC
The DNA here is from genome assembly GCA_017881055.1 of Sandaracinaceae bacterium. Lineage (GTDB taxonomy): Bacteria > Myxococcota_A > Polyangia > Polyangiales > JAFGIB01 > JADGRF01. The sequence goes on along the minus strand of JADGRF010000005.1, from coordinate 21,647 downwards.
CCGCACGGCTTTCACGGTGCGGCCTGGCTGGCCGGCACGGCCGCGGGCGTCGCGTACGCGTTTGCGCAGCGGCTGCGTGGGCGCACGTCCGACGCCGTGATCGCGCATGCCGTCACGAACGCGCTGGTCGCGGTCGCCGTGATCGTGTTCGGCCAGGACTGGCTCTGGTCGTGATGTGCTAGGCTGATCGCGCATGTACAGCGGCATCACCCGCGGCTTGTTTCCCGTCGTGGCCGTCAGCCCGCGCAACGGCACGCTGCACCTGTCGGTGCGCTTGTCGGCCGAGCTTTGCGCCGGCCTACAGCTCGGCGCGAGCGTCTCGATCGACGGCGTGTGCCTGAGCGTGGTCGAGCTCGCCGGCACCGTGGCCAGCTTCGACGCAGTGGCCGAGACGCTCTCGCGCAGCACGCTCTCCGAGCTGCAGGTCGGGCGTGAGGTCAGCGTCGAACGCAGCTGCAAGGTCGGCGACGAGCTCGGTGGTCACGACGTGTTCGGTCATGTGATCGGGACGGCCACGATCGTCGCGCGCGAGCACCACGGCGCGCAGCTGGATCTCACGCTCAGTGTGCCGGCCGCGTGGCTCCGCTTCATTCTGCACAAGGGCTTCATCGCGCTGGACGGATCCAGCCTGACCGTGGGTAACGTGACGCGTGACGCGCAGGGCAGCGGCCGCTTCGACGTGCACCTAATTCCCGAGACGCTGCGGGTCACGGGCTTCGCAAAGAAGCGGGTCGGCGATCGCGTGAACGTCGAGCTGGATGCGCGTACCGTGGCCATCGTCGAGACCGTGGAGCGTGTACTTTCGGAGCACGAGCTGAAGGTGTGAGACACAGATGACGAGCCAGATGACGAATCACGCGCAAGAAGACGTGTTCATCGTCAGCGCGGCGCGCACGCCGATCGGCGCGTTCATGGGCAGCCTGTCGGAAGTCAGCGCGCCGGCTCTCGGCGCTACGGCGCTGCGGGCCGCGATCGAGCGGGCAGGCGTTTCAGCAGACGTCGTCGAGCAGACGTACATGGGCAACGTGCTCAGCGCGGGCGTCGGCCAAGCGCCTGCGCGGCAAGCGGCGCTGGCAGCGGGCATTCCGGCGAGTGTGCCAGCTGTCACCGTCGGCAAGGTGTGCGGCTCGGGCTTGGAAGCGGTGATCCTGGGCGTACGCGCGCTCTTGCTCGGCGACGCGCAGCTCGTGGCGGCAGGCGGGATGGAATCGATGAGCCGCGCACCGTACCTCGTGCCCAAAGCACGCGCCGGCCTGCGCCTTGGCCATGGCGAGCTACTCGACTCGATGATCCTCGACGGCCTGTGGGACCCGTACGGGGATCTGCATATGGGCGAGGCGGCCGAGCGCTGCGCGAGCGAGCTCGGCATCGGCCGCGCCGAGCAGGATGCGTTCGCGCGCCGGTCGTACGAGCGCGCGCGGGCGGCGCAGAAGTCCGGGGGCTCTGCGCAGGAGATTGCAGCGGTGCGCGTGGCGAGCAAGCGTGGCGATGTGCTCGTGAGCGAAGACGAGGAGCCCGGACGCGGCGACCTCGACAAGTTCCCACAGCTGAAGACGTCGTTTCGTGCGAACGGCACGATCACGGCGGCGAACGCTTCCAAGATCGACGACGGCGCCGCGGCAGTCGTGCTCGCGTCAGCGCGCGCAGTGAAGCAACACGGCCTGTCACCGTTGGCGCGTGTCGTGAGCTACGCAGATCATGCCCAAGAGCCCGTGCGTTTTCCGACCGCGCCGGTGTTCGCGATCGAGAAAGCGTTGGCGAAGGCGCAGCTGACGGCTTCAGACGTTGATCTGTTCGAGATCAACGAAGCGTTCGCTGTAGTCGCGCTCGCGTGCACGAAGCTCGCCAAGCTCGACCCGGAACGCGTCAACGTGCGCGGAGGTGCCGTGGCGCTCGGGCATCCGATCGGTGCATCGGGCGCGCGCATCCTCACGACCCTGCTGTACGCGATGCAGGAGCGCGGCGCTCGCCGCGGCCTGTGCACGCTGTGCATAGGCGGCGGCGAAGCCAACGCGTTGCTCGTCGAGCGCGTCTAGCGCCGAGCCTCGGTGAGGCCGGGGCGCGCTGGCGAAGAGCCGGGCGGCAGCTACGCGCTGGATGTAGGGCCGAACTTTCCGGGAGGCGACACGGCGGGCGTCGTGTGTACGGCGAACTGATCAGGGCGACCGATCGGCCGCGCGTTGGTTTGCCCCGTGGCACCCTTCATGGCAGAATAGCTGCCATGGATTCTACCATTCCGATCGCCATAGACGTCGCGGGACGCATCGTCATTCCCAAGCGCATCCGTGACGCTGCCGGGCTCGTGCCGGGCGAGCCACTGTCGGTTCGCGTGCGCGACGGGCGCGTCGAGATCGAGCCGGCGCCGCGCAAGGTGAAGCTCGTGAGACGCGGCGCCGTGCGTGTTGCTGAAAGCGCGGGCGAGCCACTCACGGAAGACGTCGTGACTGCTACGCGAGACGGCCTGCGCGAGCGCCATGGCTGAGCGGCCGTTGCACGCCTTCGACACGAGCGTGATCGTCGCCGCTGTGCTCGGTTGGCACGAGCAGCACAGCGCGGCGTTGCGTTCGTTGCAGAGAGCATTCGATCATGCCCGCGTCGTGGTTCCGGGCCCGGCATTGATCGAGTCGTATTCCGTGATGACGCGGCTGCCCGCGCCGCATCGGCTGTCTCCAGCTGACGCGCTCGCGGTGCTGGACGAGACGTTCCATGCCGGCGCCACGCTCGCCCCGCTCACCGCGACCGAGCTCTGGCGCCTGGTTCGGACGCTCCCGCCCGCGCAAGTGGCCGGCGGCCGCACCTACGACGCCCAGATTCTCGCGTGCGCGGACAAGGCCCACGCCACGGTGCTGTGGACGCTCAACGAGCGAGATTTCCTGGCGCTCGAGCACCCGACGATCGAGATACGCAGGCCGCACTGACTGAGAGTTCGTCGACTGGAGGCCGGCCGAGGCGCGAAGGATGAAGCGCAGTGCGGCGTTGTCGTCGTATCGATGCAGTTGCCGGGTTTGCGTTCGAGGCTCGCATCGAGCCGAAGGTCAGCGGCGGTGCATGGCTCCACACGTCCGCGGCACCGCCTCGTGGGCAGGCCGCAGCTGACGCGATCACTTCCTGTCCATCGCATTTCCACACGAACCGGCGTAAGGTGCCGCCGGTTTACCGTGCCGCGTGCCGCGTGCCCATGGAGCAGTGAAAATGCGATCGCTTTGCTTGTTCATCGTCGTGGCAGCTCTCGGGATAGCGGCTCGTTCCGAAGCTCAAGCATCAGGCGAGCCTGCGCCGGCTGCCGCGGAGCCCGTCGCCTGTCATCCCTCGTGCCGAAAGGGCTTCGTGTGCGAGCAGGGGCAGTGCGTCTCGGCGTGCAATCCCGTCTGCTCGGTGGGGGAACGCTGCACGGCGGAAGGCGAATGCATTGGCGAGGCGGACCGCGGGAGCGGAGCGCCAGCGAGCGCCCAGCCACGTCAGGCTCGTCCCATGTACACGGGCTGGGAGCACGCAGTGCCCGCGTCGAGCGAGGAGACGACCGTTGCCGTCGAGCGCGTTCGCCACAAAGCGCAGCTCGGGCTCAGCGTCGGCCTCTTGAGCTATGCGAGCCGCAGTGTGAAGGAAGCTGCACCCGGCGCGACGAAAAGCACCGAATCGACGACGGACGTGGGCACATTCGACTCCAGCTCGATCACCGTCGGCTACGGCGTCACGGATTCCGTGATCGTGTCAGGTGAGCTTGGCGTCTCGTACCAAACTCAAAGCGCGGCCGCGTCGAGCGGCACCAGCCACCAGTCCGATTTCACACTTGCGCCCGCAGTCGACTATCTCTTCCCGAGGACACCGCTGTTCGTAGGCGCGAGCTTCAGCTTCGAAGCGCTTTCGACCGACGATCGGATCTCCTCGCAGATGGATCTCCTGTACGGCATCAGCGCGCGCATCGGAGCGCACGCGTTCATCACAGACAGCGTGTCCCTGGATCCTCAGCTGCGCGTCGGCTACCTCGCGGGACATGGCACCGATACCGGCAAAGACACCTCGCTGTTCCTGGGCACCACCGACCTCTCGTTGTCGGGATTCGTCGTGCGCGCACAGCTAGGGCTTTCCGCTTGGCTGTAGCCGCGCGGTGTGTCCGTCAGCCCTGCGCAGCGCGCAACGTACGCCACAGTGCCTGGCTGCGCTCGGGCAGTTCACGCACTCGGCCATCGACATCCGCCAGCAGAGCGCCGTCGCCCGTGTCCGCGATGAGCTGCTGAATGTCCCAACGATCCTGGAGGCCCCCAGCATAGAGCTTCATCAGGATGAGATCGGCGAGCCCAACGAGGGGCACTTCGACAGCTGGAACGGTGAACGTCAGCGAGCTGAACGTGCCGAAGAACTGGAGCGTGGCAGCGCGTGCCGCGTCACGACCCTTCAGCGCAGGTCGTCGCAGATCGGTTCCGAGCGGGACAGCACGATTCGGTCGCTGCATACCTGGTCGGTCGCGAAGTCGTAGCAGATTCCTGCGAGGCACTGGCCGTCGTCGCTGCAAGCGTGGTCGACTGCGAATCGAGCCGCGCACACGTTCGAGCCAGCGCAGAAGCCTTTGTCGCCGCACTCTTCCTGGCTGGCACATGCCTCACCGACGTCGAGCGCAGCGACGCAGTGCTTGCCGTCGCAGAAGAAGCCGCTCGTGCAAACCTGTTGCGCGGCAGCGCAGACTTCACCGGGGGACACGTCCTCCGGCATCTGACAGGTGCCGCCGGCGGCGCTCGCTTTGTACACGCAGTCGAACCCCGCGGCAGTGTCGCAGTCGTCGTGCTTGGCGCAGGTTACGCCTCGCCCCTTGGGCCCGACCACCAGCTGATCGCAAGGGACGCCCAGGCTGCGCACGGTCACCAGCTCGGCGGCGTCCAGGTCCGCGTCGGCGTAGGCCGCTTTCACGGCTGCGATGCAGACCGCGCCGCGTTGATCCGAGAAGCTCGTGGGTACGATCGAGAGGCAGAAGCTCTGCTGACTCATCCGGCACGCATCGGCGTCGGCCGCCTGGCATACGGAGACGACCTTGGCGTTGCACGCGGCCGTGGCCCAGTCGAGACAAAACTGCGTGCGCGTGCGGGGACTGGGCGGGTCCTTCGATCCGAACGGACAGGCGGTCAACGACAGAGCGACGAGCGTGAGCAGGCAAGCGCGCTTCATGCGCAGCTTCGCTGCAAGAGCTGGGCCGCTTCGAAATGCGCGCGAACCTGGCGGATCCCACGATGAGTGGGGCGTTCTTGCAGCCGTCGAGCCTCGTTGGAACGCGCGGTGTAGCAATTAGATTGCCCACGAGCTCGCCTGCCGCGCCAGTTCTGAGCGCCAACGCGCCCAGCCGCGATGCGCTAGCATCGACCGCGGAGGCGAGCCATGAGCGACACGGACGACGGCGATCTCTACTTCGTGCAGGGCCTACTCGGCCCTATGCAGAACTTCGTGTATCTGATCGGCAGCAAGCGCACGCGCGAATGCTTGATCGTCGACCCGGCCTGGGACACCGACGCATTGCTGAGCGTGGCAGCTGGCGACGACATGCGCGTGGTCGGCGCTCTCGTCACTCACTACCACCCGGATCATGTCGGCGGTGCGATGGGAGCGTTCGCTGTTCCGGGCGGCATCACGGATCTGCTCGCCAAAGCTCCAGGCCCCGTCCACGTGAACAAGCTGGAAGCCGACGGCCTCCAGAAGATCACCGGCGTCTCGGAGAGCGATCTCGTGCGCCATGAAAACGACGACATCGTCGCACTGGGCGACGTGTCCATCCGGCTCTTGCACACGCCCGGCCACACGCCCGGCAGCCAATGTTTCCTGGTGCGCGATCGCTTGGTCGCCGGCGACACGCTGTTCATCGACGGCTGCGGCCGCGTCGACCTGCCTGGCGGCAATGCGAGTCAGCTGACGGAGAGTCTGCGTCGCCTGGCCGCGCTGCCGGACCACGTGATGTTGTGCCCTGGTCACGATTACGGCGACGTGCCGACCGCCAGCATCGCGGAGCAGAGGTCCAGCAACGGCGCCTTGGTCAGCGCACTGCGTAGCGCGCCCAAGTGACCAAGCTTCGAGCGCACAAGCGTGTGACCAGCGCGGCAACCCTTCACCCGTACTTGTAGAACCCGCGCCCGGTCTTGCGGCCCAGCCAGCCTGCCGACACGTGATTGCGCAGGATCGTCGGTGGCCGGTACTTGTCGTCGCCGAGCTCGCTGTGCAGCACTTCCGCCATGTACAGCACCGTGTCGAGGCCGATTAGGTCGGCCAGCTCGAACGGACCCATCGGGTGGTTGAGCCCGAGCTTGGCGCCGCGGTCGATGTCTTCGACCGTGCCGAGTCCGTCCTGCAGAGCGAAGCAGGCTTCGTTGAGCAGAGGGATGAGCATGCGGTTGACGATGAAGCCGGGCATGTCGTTGGCGCCGATCACGTCCTTGCCCATGCGCGCCGCGAGCGCGCGCGCCGTCTGCACGGTCTCGTCGGAGGTCTGCAGGCCGCGGATGATCTCGACCAGACGCATCACGGGCGCCGGGTTCATGAAGTGCATGCCAATCACGCGATCGGGTCGACGCGTGGCAGCTGCCAACTTCGTGATCGGAATGGCCGAGGTGTTGCTCGCGATCATCGCGTGGCTCGCCAGCACACTATCGAGCGCCTCGAACACGCGCCGCTTGTTGTCCACGTCCTCGGTCGCGGCCTCGACCACGAAGTCCGCGCCAGCGAGCGCAGCCACGTTGCCGCCGACATGAATGCGTCCGAGCATGGCGTCGCGCTCTTCGGCGCTCAGCTTGCCCTTGCTCACGCGCGCGCCGAGCTGCTTCTCGATGCTGGCGCGCCCGCGCTCGGCGAGCTCCAGCGTCGCGTCGATGAGGTGTGTCTCGATGCCGGCCTGGGCTGCGACCTGCGCGATACCGCTGCCCATCTGACCCGCGCCCACGATGCCGAGCACTCGCACTTCCATGACAGGCCTCCTGTTTGCTGCGTGACTCTCGCGCACGATCTCGCGCGTAGCGTCCGCGCGCGTCGCCACACGTAAGCCCAGCATAGCGCGTGGCCACGCAAAGCTCATGCGGGACGCGATCGGCGTAGCGCGTTGGCACTTGCACCGCCCGCGCTGCTGTCGGCGGTTTGACGCCCCGTGCCGAATGGGTTCACCCTCCTGCGATGAAATTTCTTGGCTTGGCGGTCGCATCGACGATTCTGGTCCTGGCGGGCTGCGATCCCAGCACCGAGCATGCGGGCGGCGCGACCCGCGATGCGGCCACCGAGGGTGGCGTCCATCGAACCGACGCAGGCCCCACCGGGTCCGGCGGCGTCGGCGACTCGCATACCGCTGGTAGCGGCGGCGCTGCGGCGGGCCATGGCGGCAGCGGCGGCGGCTCCCACGGCGACCCGGATGACGCCTCGATCGACGCGAGCGAAACCACGCTCGACGACGCCGGCTTCGTCGCCGAGCCGCTGGTCGACGCAGGTACCGGATGCGTTGGTCCCGGACCCGAGTCGTTGCTGTCTGCCGCGAGCGCTGGGCTGCCCGCGAGTGGACTCGTGCTCTGGTTGCGTGCGGATCACGGCGTCTACAAAACCGTGGTGAATCGAGTCTGTGCCTGGGTCGATCAGAGCGGACACGGCAACGTCTTGCGCGACGCGGTCAATCCCCCGCTGTGGGCAGCCACCGGCCTGGGGAACAAAGCCGCCATCCACTTCGATGCTCCGAGCACTTATCTGACCACTGCCGGAGTCCTGGGTATTGCCGCAACGTCGGGACGCACGTTCGTGGCCGTCATCCAGCTCGTGAACACCACCGCGCGTTTCCAGGCCGTCCAGCAGGGCCAGACCGGAAGCCCCGGCACCTACCTGAACCTCGACGCCAACACCTTCCAGACCGCCGGCAGCCGGGAAGGCGTGTACGCGACTAACAATGCCTACGACGCGCCGCTCGCCACCAGCACTTCGCCGCGCATCCACGTGTTCACGATCAGCACGATGGTACCCGGTACCGCGGTGCTGAGCGCCATCCACTATCGAGTCAACGGGACGACGCAGTCACTCACCCGCACCCCGGCCGGTCTCGGCAACGGCAACCTCGAAGACTTCTCGAACGCCGACTTCACGCTGGTGGGCGCCGGCCTGGACGCCATCGTCGCCGAGGTCTTGGTGTACGATCGCGCGCTCAGCATGAGCGAGCGCGCCTCGACCGAAGCGGCACTGAAGACCCGCTACGCCATCCCGTAGGGCCTGTGGTCCCGAGCTTCCCTCGCCGTGCGCCAAGCGGCCCGCTCGAACGCCGAGCGCAGCGACCGCTCACGATATTCGTGACTCGCCGAAACCTTTTCACAGCTCGGGCGTCTCTCCCTTTGGAGGACGCGCGGGCATGCAAACGTCGAAGCGTTGGGCAACTCACCTCGCGACCCTGGCATTCCATGGCGTGATGGCCGTGGGTGTTGGGCTCATGATTTCGGCGAGCACCTCCTACCTCGAGCTCGGCGACGCCCACCCATTCTTCCTCGAGAAGCTGCCCCTCGCTCACCCGCGCCTGTGGCTGACGGCCTTGTACGTGCACGTCCCAAGCGCACTGCTCGCGCTGCCTGCGTGCCTCTTGCTCGTGGTGCGATCGATCCGCGCGCGCTTCCCAGCTCTTCATCGCTGGCTCGGCCGCATCACGGGCGCGCTCGTGCTCTTCGGCGTCGTGCCTTCGGGCATGTACCTGGCGTGTTTCGCGCAAGGCGGCGCGGTCTCGACGGTCGGCTTCTGGTTGACGGGGCTAATCACCTTCGGCGCGATGGTCATGAGCATCGCCGCCGCACGGGCTCGTGATCTGCGCGCGCACCGGCGCGCCAGCGCGCACGTGCTGGCGCAGCTGTCGGTAGCCGTGAGCTCGCGCCTAATCCTCGCCAGCGCCGAGGCGCTCGGCGCCCATGACGAGTGGATCTACGTCGCAGCGCTCTGGCTTCCGGTGCTGGGTGGCGTGTTAGTCGCCGAGCTGATGTTCCGTCCACGTGGATCGTGGACCTCGAAAGGATCACGTCATGAAGAGCTGGTTGCCGTTCCTCGCCTCGACGTTGTGCGTGAGCCTGGCGCTAGCCGAGCCGCTTGAGCCGCCCGCGAACGAGCTGCAACAAACAGCGTCCGCGCTCGTGCAAAAGGTGCTGATCGAGCCGCTGAACAACATCGGCAAAAAGCGCCACCGCTTCTCGCGGGCCGCGCCGGTACCCGTGCAGAGGCGCGTGCGCGTGCTCGACGCCACCGCCCAAACCGACGCTCGCGGCCAACGGTTCGTACGCTTCGCGATCGACGTCCGTCAGGCCTGGGACGACGACGAGAGCGACTCGTGGCGCAAGAATGCGATCGTCGGCTGCGCCTACCCGGCAGACGGCACGGTCTTCGTGCAGAACAAAGCGGCCTACTTCCCCGCCAAGAGCGCCCTCGGCGCAAGCGCTGCGCCGCAACCGGACGTATGCCAGCTCGCGCCCGCGCCTTCGTGATCGAGGTGCCCAACCGCGTCAGATGCATTCGTCGCCGAGGCGGCGTGCCGATCCCTGAGCGCTCTATTCGCTTGGACGACGCGCGCTGCATCTGGCAGGTTTGCGCGACCTATGGCGAAGCTCATGTGTTTGCTTTCGGTCTGCATGCTCGCAGCGTGCAGCCATCGCGCCGCGACCGGTAAGCCGACCGACGCAGCGATCACGCTTCCCGACGGTACCCTCGTCGTAGATCTGACCCCACACGACGCGGCTACGGGCGCGGCCGGCGATGCGGCATCGGATGCCAGTCGGGACGCCGGCTACGCAAACACCGGGGTGCAGCTTACGCCGCGCGAGCATCGCTTCGACGCGGGGAACTTCGGTGTCTGCCTGGTACGCAGCGATGGAACGCTCGCCTGCAAAGGGGCGGCGTCCGCAGAGCCCGAAGGCCATTTTCGCTACGTCACGGTGGGCGGAGATTTCGCGTGCGCGATTCGCGACACCGGTGAGCTCGTGTGCTGGGGCGACAGCAACAGTCTGGTCACGGGCGACTGCGCAGTGGCATCCAACTGCACGCCGCGCCCTGCGCCCGCTGCACTAAAAGGGCCCTTCATCGAGGTCCACGCAGCGAAGAGTGCGATCTGCGCGTTGCGTGGCAACGGCACCGTGCTGTGCTGGGGCGACAGTTTTTGGGTGAACGATACAGCTCCGGAAGGGCCGTATCGAACCATCGGCATCGACATGTACGGCGCCGAGGGCTGTGGCTTGACGGTGGCCGGCGACATCCGCTGCTGGGGCGATTCGGGCGCCCCGCATGTGGAGCAGGGCTATCGCGATTCGGTGGCCGCCAAGGGCACCTTCGATCGCATCGAATGGGTGTTCGGCAATGTCTGCGGCGGAAATGACACCCAGTGGGCCTGCTTCGAGCAAACGAGCAACCTGCAACCGACGCCTCGAACGAAGCAGACGCTTGCGCTCGCGTCGGGTGAGTACGGCGCATGTTTGCTCGACGAAGCGCGCCAAGTTCACTGCTGGGCACAGAACGATACCCCGCTCGCTTCGCTGCAGGCGCCGCAAGGTCCGTTCCTGGACGTCGCGGTCGGTGACTTCTTCGTGTGTGGCTTGCGGGCCGGCGATCACGTCGACTGTTGGGGTACCGTGGGCAACACGCAGCTCTCGATCAACGGCGGCGAGCAGTGCGCGGCCGGCAGTGCGCAGCTGACGGGAGCTCCGGGGTTCAAAGACGTCGACTATCGCTACTACGATCTCGAGTCGAACGTCAGCGGCGACGCATGGTGGTCCATTGCAAGACTGGGAGAGTCCTACGAGCGTGGCGCGCTGCTGGTTTCAGGCACCGGCAGCGTTCCGTCCACTGCGTACGCTGGCGATCAGGCCATCGATTACTTCAGTGCGCCCACGCTGATTCTCGAAGCGCCCACGGCTGCCGACCCGAGCGAGACCCGCGCGTACTGCTCGCCGCAGCCCACTCTGAAGCGCGTCGGACAGGAGCTTCGCATCAGCGCTGCGGACTTGCGCGCGTTCGGTAGCTGTCCAGGGAGCCCGGTCACCGGCCAGCTCGACCTGATGCTCCAATGCAACGGTTCCAGCTGCGGAGACACGACGGGAATGCTCGACGGCGCGTCGGTCGACTTCGGCGCTTTCCAGCCCCAAGTCAGCAGCCACACTGCGGTGATCATGCACGATCAGCTGCTACTCAGCACCCATAACCAGGACGATGGGACAATCGATCACGGCCTCATCTTTACCGCGCCGTACAGCCCGTGGAAGGGCGCCGTCTATTGCACGGGCCCGGGCTCGCGGGTGGGCAACGGAACGTACACGCTGCGCAACTTGTCGAGCCTCGGCGTCTGCAGCGATCTCGCGCCGGCATCGAAGGCATTGTCGGGCTGCGTGCGCAGCTTCTAGCGACGGCGCGTCTCGAGACGCCGCATCGCTCGCGTGTTGCGTACGATGAGGCCCCATTTGCCGTCGGCTACGAGGGGCTGTTAGCGTCCCCGGCATGCGAAACCACGGACTTCGGAACCTAGGGGCGGTTGCAGTCTGCATCTCTTTGCTCGGCGGTCCGAGCAGCAGCGCACCGACGTGATGACTACGCGGCGACTACGTGATGACTACGCCATGAGCAAAGGAGAAGAGCGAATGTCGCGCTGTGTTTTAGGCGTTCGCTCGATGCGGCGAGCAAGAACGCGGGGTCCTGCCGCGCTTACTTGCCCGTGCCGAATTTGATCAGGCTCTCGCCGGTGAGCTGCTGCACGTCAGTCACGAGTTGAAAATTCTGATCGTGCACTTGGCTTTTCACGTCCACGCCGTTGCCATTTTGGATGACGCTCTCCAACGTGAGGGGCGCGCCTTCGATGCGAAGTGAGGTGCGATCCCCACCCGCCCGATCGTTCCTGCGCAACACGTCGAACGCATTCAGCAGCTTCTGGTACACGTCGCAGTTGGCAGGCACGAGGTCGTACGGAATGATGTACTTCGCGGCTTCTTTTCCGCCCACCGAGCTGCATAGGTAGAAGTCCGGGTACTTCGCGGCGAGCATCTGTGCATACTTGGTCGAGCGCGAAGATGTTCGCGTTGCTGAGCTTGTTGTCTTCGTCCACCGCCGTGCCGCCGAAAAGCATCACGGTCTTCGTAATAGTGCGCGCCCGCCCGATAGTGCGCGGTGAAGTCTTTCTCTTTCTCCAGCACGACGTCGCCGGAGACTTCCACCACGTCGCAACCGTGTCCGAGCGCGGTGGCAAGCCCGCCGTCGTTGTCGGCGCCTCTGCCGCTGTCGACGTCTCCTGCAGTCTCGACTGACGCGGGCCCCGCGCTCTTGCCGCACGCCGCGCCCAGCCAGGTGCAGAGCAAGAGGGCGACCCACGAGCGTGCGCGTGAGCCGCGCTGCGAGACAAGCGCACAGGAGAGAGCCAAGGCCTCACTGTATCAGGTCGATTCCAGGCGCTCCATGTGGGTGTCGCTGCGCCATTCGGTCGCGCACGCGCCTATCGGGCCGAATGCTTGCAGCGCGTTCAGCCGATCGCGGGCGTCGCGAGCGTGCGTAGGATGCGACTGACATCGCGCAGGCGTCGCGGCCAGCTGGCGCTTCGATACGTGACGCCGTGCTGTTCACAGATCGCGCGCACCCGCGGGCGGATCTCACGCAGGCGGTTGGGCGGCAGGCGCGGGAACAAGTGATGCTCGATCTGATAGTCCAGCCCGCCGCACAGGATCGAGACGACCTTGGGTACCTCGACGTCGTACGCGGCTTCCACCTGGAGCGCGTACCATGCGGGTCTGCCTTTGGCGCGTGTGCCCGCCGGAAAGTCAGTTGCACCAACGTGTCCGCAGTAGATCACTGCGCCTGCCCAGACGTCGCGCCCCACATCCGAGAGCACGTTGCCAAGCAGGGTCTTCCAGAAGAAGGGCCCTGCGAGCAGCGGATAGAAGATGTACTCCTTGCCGTAGTAGCGGATGAACTTACCGAGCGCAGCACGATGCGCAGCGCGGATCGTGGCCGGGCTGCGATCGGGCAGGATCGCGGGCTCGCCACGCCCAGCGTAGATATCGAGCATGCCTGTGACGTGCAGATTGATGGCCGCCGAGAACCCGAGCCACGTGGCGTAGTTGGTCAAGGGTTGCAGCACGTGGGCCAGCTTGTACTTGCCGTGCTTGCTCAGGCGCAGCGCGCCGAAGTCGAGATCGGGATCGCGACCTGCGATGTTGGTGTATTGGTGGTGGCGAAGGTTGTGCACCTTGTGCCAACCCTCTTCGTCGATCGGCGCGTTCCAGACGAACGTCTGCGCGCGGAAGGCTTCGGCCCCCGGCAAGTCGTCGTACGCGCCGTGCAGCGCGGAATGCCCGATCTCCATGAGCTCGAGCAGCTTGTGGGCCCAGAGCGCCGCGACGCCGGTTCCGAAGCCGACGGGTTCGAAGCTGACGTGGATCAGCGTGCGCCCGGCGATCTCCATCGCACGAGAAACAGTACGGACACGCTTGATGTACGCTGCATCGGCGCTGCCGAGCTGACCTTCGATCTCGGCGCGCAAGCCATCGAGGGCATGAGCGAACGCGGCCAGGCGCTCTCGATCGTTGCTGGTCTGCGCTACGGTCTCGTTGGTTGCGGTGTGCATCGGCTCCCCTCACGCATGGCCGTTGGAGCACTCGACGTACACCCAGACCCCACGATGGCAACACCTTCCGAGACCCATGCTTTCCGGAACTGTTGCATCGGCGGCGCGGGCCAGGTAAGACCGGCGCTCCCGGTACCGTTACGTAAATCTCTGCAAAAGACGAATGATTGAGCCACGATCCTCGGTCTTGAGCTTGGCACAGGTCCTCGTCGCCGCGCGGCTGGCGGGCGGCGCCAGCGTCTGGACTGTCACCATGCAGCTCCACGAGACCCTCGCCAAGCTGGTTGGGGCGAGCGGCTTCGACGTCTTGCTCGTCCGCTCGCTCACGCTCGCGAAGCAGAGCCACCCGGTCCTCGCCGGCGTAGGCGTCGGGCCTGGCGGTGCACTCACGGGTCAGTCGGACGACCTCACCCGCGATCGTCACGCCAGCGCGCAAGCGGCGGTAGCGGTCGTGGCATATTTCATCGAGCTTCTGGTCGTACTGATTGGTGAGGATCTCACGATGCGTCTCCTGCACGATCTCGAGCACGCGTCGATCGGCACCGCGGCCTCGGCGAAGGAAGAAGAGCAATGACTGCGCGCGGCAAGGGCACAAGCGGGGACGCGGTCAAGAACACGGTCAAGAGCACGATACGGCTGCTGCCGAGCGGCGTACCCGGCCTCGATGCCGTGCTTGGCGGCGGCTTGCCCGAGTACGCGTTCAACTTGATTGCGGGCGGCCCGGGCGCCGGCAAGACCACGTTGGCGCAGCAGATCGTCTTCTCGCGCGCGACCGTGGAGTCGCCTGCTCTCTACTTCACGGTGCTCGGGGAACCGCCGATCAAGCTGCTGCGCCACAGCCAGCACTACAGCTTCTTCGACGCGGCCAAGGTCGGCAACGCGGTTCGCTTCGTAAACCTCAGCAACCAAGCCATGGATGGCGATCTCGGCAGCATCTTGAAGACCATGCTCACCGAGGTGGAGGCCACGCGCCCGGGCATCGTGGTCGTGGACTCGTTTCGCACCGTCGCCCACGCCAGTTCCTCCGACGGACAGCTTCAAGAGCTCGTGCAGCGTCTGGCGCTCCATCTCACCGGCTGGCAAGCGACGACGTTTCTCGTCGGCGAGTACGAGGCCGACGAGGTGCGCAGCAACCCGCTCTTCACGATCGCCGACGGCATCTTCTGGTTGACGCAGAACGTCGAGCGCAACGCCAGCGTTCGGCGTTTGCAGGTGACGAAGATGCGTGCCACCCGCACCATGCCCGGCCTGCACACGTTCGCGATGTCGACCGATGGCATCCGGGTCTTTCCGCGCATCTTGCCGCGGATCGAGCGGCCATCGCGTGCGGAGAAAGTCGAGCGTGCCTCGACCGGAGTCGCCGTTCTCGATGGCATGATGGACGGCGGGATACCGGCGGGCGAGACCGCGTTGTTCGTCGGACCTTCGGGCTCGGGCAAGTCGCTGTTCGCCCGGCACTTCATCGCGGCCGGCGCCGAGCTCGGAGAGCGCGGCATCATCGCGGTGTTCGAGGAGCATCCAGGCGACTACCTGGCGCGCGCGGAGGCCTTCGGGCCCAAGCTCGCGGGCTTCATCGAGCGCGGCTTGGTCGAGACTCTTTACCTGCGCTCGCTCGAGCTCACCGTCGACGAGACGCTTGCGGCGATTCGCGATGCCGTGGCGCGCACGGGCGCAAAGCGCGTGGCTATCGACTCGCTGTCGGGCTTCGAGCTGGCGCTTGCGCCTTCGTATCGCGACGACATCCGCGAGTCGATCTCACGCACGGTCACCGCGCTGACCGGTCTTGGCGTGACGGTGCTCTTGACCGTGGACCTGGTGCAGTCGTTCTCGGAGCTGTCTCTGTCACCGCACATCACCGAGTTCTTGGCGGACGTGCTGGTCCTGCAGCGCTACGTCGAGCTCGAGGGCAAGCTCGAGAAGGTGCTCGCGGTCGTGAAGATGCGCAGCAGTCGTCACGCCACGGACATTCGGCGCTACGCGATCGACACGTCGGGAGCCGTCGTCGCGGACGTCGAGCAGCAGCATCGCGCCTTGCTCACGGGCGTGCCCGTGATTCGGGCGGAGCGAGCCGACCACCTGGCCGGATTGACTCGCGAAGAAGAGTCGCTCCTGCATACCCTGCGCGAGCTCGGCGAGGCGACGGCTCGCGAGCTGTCGTCTCGCACCGGAATGAAGAGTGCGGCGCTGACACGGGCTCTCGAGCGCCTCTTGCAGTTGACCTACGCACGCACGCTGCGCCGCAAGGGTACCGTGCTCTATCGCGTGGCTCCGTAGGGCGTCACGGCGGCGCAGCTCGTAGCGGCAGGCTCAGCCTGAATGTGCTGCCTTGACCAAGCGTGCTCACGACGTCGATGCGGCCTCCGTGGGCTTCGACGATCAGGCGCGCAATGTAGAGCCCGAGGCCCAGGCCTTCCGCCTGCTGCGAGCCGGCCGCGGTTCGGTAGTAGCGATCGAAGATCTGCTCGACGTGGTCGGGTGCAATGCCGATGCCGCGGTCGACGACCTCGAGCTGCACGTCACTCGCGTTGCGCGACAGGCGTGCCAGCACCGGCGCCTCGGCGCCGGAGTATTTGAGCGCGTTGGTCAGCAGGTTGGTGATGCAGCGCTCCAGCTGGGCGGCGTCGCCAAGCAACGGATACGGCCCTGCGTCGCGCGCTTCGAGCGTGATGCGTCGTGCCCGCGACTCGTCCAGCTGAGAGACTACGTTGGCCACGAGCTCCCCGAGGTCGCACGGCGTACGCAGCGGCGCGCGACGCTTCGATTCCATGCGCGTCGCCTCGGTCAGCTCGTCGAGCATCGTGACCATGCGCTCGGCGTTCCGCTCGATGCGGCTGACATGTTGGACGTCTGACGCCAGCTGGCGGCTGGCCAGAGACACCTTCAGGAGATCCACCGTCATCAGTATGATGTTCAACGGGTTGCCGAGATCGTGCGAGATCAGCGCCGTGTACTCTTCGCGCTGCTGCTCGAGCCGCCGCAGGCTCGTGACGTCTCGGAAAACCACGATGGCCTGCGCCACGCGGCCGTGCGCATCCTTCACGCTCGTGCCCGTGGTCACGAGGCGGCGCTGCAGGCCGTTCGTCGGAACGTACAGCACCTCGAAGTCTGCGAACTCATCGCCACGCAGCGCGCGCTGCAGCGGACGTTCGTCGTCGCGAAGTGGCCGGCCGCGAACATCACGCATGTCGAGCGCATTCAGCGCGTCGACGCCGGCTAGGTTCTGGACCACGCTGAGAATCCCGCAGGCGGCCTCGTTGAGCAACCGCAGCTGCCCGCTGGCGTGGACCACCACGATGCCTTCACTCAGGCCTTGCAGCAGCGCGTTGAGCTCGGCTCGTTGCTGCGCCTCCGCCTCTGCCCGCTCCAGCTCGTGGACGCTGCTCACGACCAAGCGCTCGTTGACCGCGCGCAGCTGCTCCCACAGCTCGTCGGTACGCGCACGCAGCTGATCGCGCTCGCGTTTATTGGCTCGCCGTTCGAGCGCGCGCATCACGCACCACGAGACGGCCGCCAGCGACGCGGGCTTCGAGAGATAGTCCTCGGCGCCAGCCTGCAGGCACGACAAGCCTGCCTCGGCCTGGTCCACCCCGGTGACGACGATCACGGGCAAGTCGGCATCGGTTTCGTGCAGACGCCGGCACAGCTCGATGCCGTCCATTTCGGGCATGGTCAAGTCGGTGATCACCACGTCAGGCAGCCAGTGCTCGACCACGGCCAGCGCCGATCGGCCGTCGTACGCGGTCATGGTGTCGTACCCCTCGCCGGCGACGAGCCGCGAGAGCGCCTTGGCCGTGTCGATCTCGTCGTCGACGATCAGGACGCGCCCGCCGATGGCCGGAACGTTGCTCGCTCTTGCTCGCGACGTCTGCGCAGGCTGCGCGATGTCTGCCTCCATCGCGGGGGCCCCTTTCACGAACGGAACTCCGAGCTTACCCGTCGCGTACGCGCCGCCGCTGGCTGCGGCGTAGCGCTCTCGCTCTCGGGCGTCCGTTGCGCGAGCGCACGCGTCAACGTCAGCAGCAACTCGGGCAGCCGAAGCGGCTTCGAGACGACGGCGTAGGCGCCTGCCTGCGTCGCGGTAACTGCTGTCTGGTCGCTGCGGAACGCGGTCACCAAGATCACCGGCAGGTCGGGCCACCCGTGCTTCACTCGCCGACACAGCTCCAGCCCCGACATGCCGGGCATGTTGAGATCCGACATCACGACGTCGATCAGCTCGCGCTCGCGTTCGAGCCGGTCCAGCGCCTCGCCACCCGTCTTCGCGCACACGACCTCGAAGCCGCGGTTCATCAGCGTGGCGCTGACGACATCACGCGCGTCCGCATCGTCATCGATAAGGAGTAGCTTGATTTGCATGGCGTCGTCGTCCCCTCGTTGAAGAATGGCGTGCAGCGACCCAACCACACGAGATCTTTCGCCCCCGAACGGAGCACTCTGCCATGCCGCGAATCGAGGTGGCCAGGAGTTTGGATCGATGGATCCGTCCCATACGCACGAGTCGTGCCGAGCGCCGCGCACGTCCCGATTCGGACCACGATCGTCACGCTTCCGCCCTGACGGCGTCACATATGCTCGTGCGATACGATCATTTGGTGCCGAAACCTGCAGTTTTCGCGGCTCACGGTAGCGTCCGCCGAATCGATGTGCTCGGCGCGAGCGCAATCCCCGCGCGCACTGCGTGTTCTCACGCAGCGATTTCGCACGGCTCGCGCTCAGAACCGCCAAGCGCGGAGCCGCTCCCGCGGCGAAGCCCTCAGAGCATCGGCTCGGCGTGATAGCGCGCCGCGTCGGGATACGTCTTCACGAGCGCCGCCGCTTGCGCCGCGAATGCCTGCACCTGACTGCTGGCGTTGCCCACGAACGAGAGCGGCTCGCCGAGCGCGCTGGCGAGCGCCTCGGCGCGAAGGCCCAGGCGCGTGTCAGCTGCCAGCCTCGCCACGAGGTCGTTCTGCTCCTTGCCCTGGCGCATCGCGAGCGCGACCGCGACGGCGTGCTCCTTGATCGCCTCGTGGGCCTGCTCGCGGCCGACGCCGGCGCGCACCGCCGCCATCAACATCTTGGTGGTCGCGAGGAACGGTAGGTAGCGGCGCAACTCGCGCTCGATCACGGCCGGGAACGCGCCGAACTCTGCGAGCACGTTGAGCAGCGTCTGAAACGCGCCGTCCGCCGCGAAGAACGCATCGGGCAGCGCCACACGGCGCACCACGGAGCAGCTGACGTCGCCTTCGTTCCACTGATCACCGGCGAGCCCCGAGACCATGGTCACGTAGCCCGCGACGATATGCTTGAAGCCGTTGATGCGCTCGCACGAGCGCGTGTTCATCTTGTGCGGCATCGCAGACGAGCCGACCTGCCCGGCCTTGAAGCCTTCCGTCACCAGCTCCTGCCCAGCCATCAAGCGGATCGTGATCGCCAAGCTCGACGGCCCCGCGACCGCTTGCAAGAGCGCGCTAACCACGTCGAAGTCGAGCGAGCGCGGGTAGACCTGACCGACGTTCGTGAGCAGCGACGAAAAGCCGAGATGACGCGCCACCGCAGCTTCGAGCTTGTCCATCTTGTCGGCGTCACCGCCGAGCAGGTCGAGCTGATCCTGCTGCGTTCCGACCGGGCCTTTGATGCCGCGCAGCGGATAGTGTGCGAGCAACGCCTCGATGCGCGCGAGCGCCTGCAGCAGCTCTTCGCCGGCGTTGGCGAAGCGCTTGCCGAGCGTGGTGGCTTGCGCGGGCACGTTGTGCGAGCGGCCAGTGATCACCGTGTGCTCGTGCAGCGTGGCGAGCTCGGCGAGCCGCGCCACACTGGCCACGATGCGGGAGCGGATCAGCAAAAGGCCCTCGCGCAGTTGCAGCTGCTCGACGTTCTCGGTGAGGTCGCGCGAGGTCATGCCCTTGTGCGCGTGCTCGTGACCGGCCAACGCGCAAAACTCTTCGATGCGCGCTTTCACGTCGTGGCGCGTCACGCGCTCGCGATCGCGGATCGAGGCGAGGTCGACCTTCTCCACTACGCGCTCGTAGGCCGCGATCGCGGCCTCAGGCACGTCGATGCCCAGCTCGCGCTGCGCGCGCATCACGGCAATCCACAGCCGCCGCTCCAGGATCACTTTGTTCTCCGCGGAAAACAGCTGACGCAGCTCGGCGCTGGCGTAGCGCTGGGCGAGCACGTTGGGGATCGCGGGCGAAGACGTGGTCATGCGTGACTCCAGGTTCTTGGTTGCGCCGTGGCTTGTGTGTCGCGCGTCGCGCATCCCGCGTCGCTCAGCCCTCGAGGGCCGAGCCGCCGTCGACCTTGAGCAGTGCGCCGGTCGTGAACGCGCCCGCGCGCGACGCGAGGTATACGACCGTGCCCACGATGTCGCTCGGCGTACCTGTGCGGCCCATCGGTACGAACCTCGCCGCCATGCTGGTGTCGCCACCGGGCATGATGAACGCGGTCATCTTGCTCGGGAAAAGGCCGGGCGCGATCGCGTTGACGGTGATGCCTTCCTTCACGAGCTTCTTCGCCATCACCGAGGTTAGATGATGCACGGCGGCCTTCGCCGGGTGGTACGCCCAGGCGTCGTCCATCGGGTACTGGATACCGGAGATCGAGCCGATGTTGATCACGCGCGACGGCGCATCGGGGAGCTTGCCGGTCTTGCGCAGCATCGGCAGGCACTTCTGCGTCACGAAGAACAGCGACTTCACGTCGAGGTCGAAGACCTTGTCCCAGCCGCTCTCGGGATACTCGTCGATCGGTGCGCCCCAGGTAGCGCCGGCGTTGTTCACGAGCACGTCGAGCTCGTCGCCGAACACTTCGCTGGCCTTCGCGCAGGCGCGCTCGATCTCGGAAACCTGCGACAGGTCCGCGCGCGTGACGGTCACATCGAGGCCGCGACCCTCCTTGAGCTCTTTGACGAGCGACGTGAGCGACTCTTGCTTGCGACCGCAGGTGAACACACGGGCACCGCGCTCGGCCAAGCCTTCGGTGATCATCCGCCCGACGCCGGACGCGCCGCCGGTCACGAAGATGCGCTTGCCTTTCACGGAGAAGAGCTCGTCGGTCATGCTGCAGATCCTTTCACGCGTGTCGTGCGTGTAGCGGGTGGCGGAACCTCGTCCGACGCCCAACGCGAGCGCTCTGTACCATGCCGGCCGGAGATGCGCGACGGCGCCCGGCGGTGTACCGTCCCGAGGCATGAAACGCAGTCGAATCGCGGTGATCGGTGGCGGCCTTGCGGGCCTGTGCGCAGCGCGCACGCTGCAGAAGCGCGGCCACGACGTGGCCGTGTTCGAGGCCGCGGACGAGCTGGGCGGCCAGATCGACACCGAGCTGCGCGACGGCTACGTGGTCGAGCTCGGCGCAGAGGGTTTCGTGGCGCGCAGCGAGGCCGTACCGCGCCTGGCGCAGGACCTCGGTATCGAGGGCGAGCTACGCGATCAAATCGCCACCCGCTCGCTCGGCTATCGCGCGGGTGAGCTGCGCGAGCTGGCGCCAGGCGAGGCCGCGACGTTCCTCGGCTTTCAGGTGTCGAAGAACGATCTCGGGCTCGGCATTCGCACGTTCGCGCGCGGCATGAGCACGCTGACCCGCGCGCTCGAGAACGCGCTGGCCGCCAACGTGGAGCTGCACACCGGCTGGGAAGTCGCGAGCGTGTCGCGCAAGCAGCAGGGCTATCACGTCACGAGCCGCGACGGCGCCGCCTTTGCAGTCGAGCGCGTGGTGATCGCGACTTCGGCACGCCATGCCAGCAAGCTGCTGGCGACGCAGTTCGGCACGCCCGCGGTGCAGCTGACAAACGCGCGCACGCTGTCCAGCGTCACCGTGTCGCTCGCCTACGAGCGCTCGGCCATCCCGCACGCGCTGGATGCCACGGGCTTCGTAATCGCCACCGAGGATCAAACCCACGGGGCGCGAGCCTGCGCGTTCGTGAGCTCGAAGTTCGCGGAGCGCGCGCCGCACGGCAAGGTGCTGCTGCGTGTGTTCTTCCGACCTTCGGAGTCCGACATTCGACTGACGAGCGACGCCACGTACGTCGAGCGCTCGAGCGCGTGGATCACGCGCGTGCTCGGGGCCCACGCGCCACCGCTCCTGACCTGGG
>JADGRF010000283.1 GCA_017881055.1 Sandaracinaceae bacterium | reverse complement strand
TTGCGCCCCAGCACGCGCGGCGGATCGGGCTCGAAGTCGCCGCCGCATTGCAGTGTGCTCACGAGCATGACGTGCTCCATCGCGACATCAAACCGAACAACATCCTGGTCGGCATCGATGGTCAGGTGAAACTCGTCGACTTCGGCCTCGCGAAAGCAAACGCAGGACACGCGGCCGACTTCACCGTGGGCGTCGGAACCCCGCGCTACCGGGCTCCGGAACAGATTCGCGAAGAACCGCTCGGTCCGGCGACCGACATCTACGCGCTCGGCCTCGTGCTCTACGAGCTGCTCGCGACCGTGCATCCGTTCCACGACGATGATCCCGTCGAGTTCCGCAAGAACGTGCTGCGCGGCGTTCCGCAGTACGATCTCCGCAAGCTCGGCGTGCCCGAAGATCTGGCCGCAATCATCGAGGGGTGCTTGCTGTCGGATCCGTCCCAGCGTTTCCAATCGGCGGCCGCCCTTCAGATCGCGCTTCGAAGCGGTGCGAAGGCGTCCGGTTTCGAATACGACATGGGGGAGATCGCGAGCGCCGCTCGGGACGTCGCCGCTGAAAGCCGCGTCGTCGCATCCGGCGCGAGCGTGCACGAAGAGTCGGGACACCAAGACGAGACCGTCATCGCAGACGTGCACCGTCGCACGACTCGGTTTGAGACACCGCAAGAGCTTGCCGACGAGGTTCGCGATGCCATGCCGGGAAGCATGAGCAGTCACATGCGCGACCAGGTGAACGATGATCTCAGCGTCATGGCGCGGCAAGCGCGCGACCGCCGGCACAGCCACACCGCACGGCGCCGGGATGCCGCCAGCGCTAAGGCAACCGTTCTCCACGACGCACCCACAATTTCGCGGCGCGCGCGAGAAGCCACGGTGATGGAAGGGGGCGAGCCGCCGACCGCGCTGGACGGTACACCTGTCTCGATTCCGACGCCGCGGCGACGTTCGCGCAAGACGATCCGAGGGTCTTCGCAACCTGGTTCGACCGAGTTGAAGAGCGATCCGCCGCCTGCACCGGCGGAGGCAAAGTCCGAGTCCCCCCGCGCGGACACGATCAACGTCGCTCCGAAAAAGCGCCGCGCTCGGTCTGTGCTCGCGCTCGCGCTCGTGGGCGGCTTTGTTGCTGCGGTCTTCGCTGTTGTCGCTACACGATCGATATCGAAGCAGACAAGCCGACCGTCGACTCAAGCGACAGTGCAACGGCCCGCCCCGCCCGCGGAGATGCCGAAGCCCGGGCCGGTGATCGCGGCCAGGCCGCCGGCTCCGACCGCGACGAGTCCACAACCTCCAGCGGAAACAGCACAGCCTGCATCAACGCCGCAGGTGGCAGCAGCAGCCGCGCAGGCGGTCGAAGCGACGCCTCGGCGTCCGGCGAAAGCATCCGCGACCATCAAGCCTTCCGATGCAAAGGGCCCTCTGGTTTCGGTGACCATCGGGATCATCCCGTACGGAAACGTTTCGATCGACGGCAAGCGCGCCGGCTCGGCCCCGGTCGACGTGAAGCTCGCTCCCGGCCCTCACCGCGTCGTGGGGCGCAATCCCGAGTTCCGGTTGGAACGAACAGTCGTCGTAACCCCTGACGTGCACGGCGTGGTGCTGGACTTACTACGTGATGGCAAACCTTCGCATTAGAAGCACTCTGACGGTCGTGATCCTCGCGGCGGCGCTCGCCACACGGTCATCGCACGTGCTCGCGAACGACGGCTCGGCCGAGCCAAAGTGGGCACCCGTGATCGTCGACCAGGGCGCAGGCTCGGAGCAGACGCTGACTCTCGTCAACGCGATCGCGACAGCGCTACGCACCAAGCAGCGCGTCGACCTGATCGATCCACATGATCATCGCGCAGTACGATCGCTCGGCGCAGCTGACAGCCGAGCTCGAACGCATCGAGCAGGCGCACGAGCTGGATCCAGCGCTGCTGCATGGCGGCATCTTCACTCGGGCCTACACCGCCTTCTTCAGCGCCGACCTAGGCACCGCACAGCGCTTGCTCGAGAGCCTCGTCCCCGCCGAGCACGAGCAGTCCGTGTTTCACGCCAACCTCCCCGGCCGAGCCCTTGCGCTAGGCCACCTCGCGTGCGTGCGCTGGGTCGTCGGCGACCCCGACCGTGCGCTCGAAGAGGCAGTCGCGACGATCGACCTCGCGGTGAGCCTCGAAATCCCGATCCTGCAGGCGCTATGCCACATCGTGCGCGCGCGCCTGCGCTACCTGCGTCGCGATCCGCTACCGATCGTCGAGCAAGAAGCCCAGCTTGCCGTGCGTGCGGCCTCCGTCGACATCGGACTACTCACCGAAGCCAGCGCCTTTGCGCTGTGGGCCCAGGCTCAGCGCGGACCGCTCGCGCTCACCACGATCGAGCCGCTGCTCGACAGCTTGCGCCAGCGGCTGACGGCGGTCTCGACGTGCTCCACGCTGGTCGCACAGGTGCTGATCGATGTGCTCCGGATCTCCGGTCACGTGACCGAAGCACGCCAGCTGACCGACGAGATCCTCGCGTTCGCGCTCGCGCACAACGAGAGCGTATATCTGCCCGAGCTACTGCGGATGCGCGGAGAGCAGCGTGAGCGCACGGAACCCGAAGCGGCGGAGCGGGACTATCGCGAGGCGATCGAGCTCGCGCATGCGACCGGCGCACGGAGCCTCGAGCTGCGTGCAGCTGACAGCCTCACGAAGCTTGGTGGTGCTCGCCCGAGACGCAAGGCCAGGTTCTAACGTGAACGGGCATAGCGACTTCGTGCTGCGCACGGTGCTGATCGGCGGGTGCGCCCACTACGCGATCGGCATCAGCTTCGCCGCTCTCTTGCTCTCGGCGTTCGGCACGCGCTGGGCGCGCGCCGTTGTTCGTCTTGCAACCGGCCCTCGGAGCAGGAATCGCATCCTGTCTTCAATTGCATCAAGAGCGTGATCACGCACACGGTCTTTGGCTTGGGCCTGTATGTTGCTGCGCTCGCAACCGCTTGGCTCATCCCGGCATGAAGAGCAGAAGCGGTTGGCGGTCACAGTCTCCACGAAGGGCAAGATGAAAGACAAGATCTGCATCGTCACGGGTGGCAACTCCGGCATCGGCAAGGCGACGGTCGCCGGGCTCGCACAGCGAGGCGCAACGGTCGTGATCGCGTGTCGCGACCTCGACAAGGGAAACGCCGCGCTCGACGAGCTCGCAATGAGCACCGGCTCGAAGGACCTCCACGTGATGCGGCTCGACCTAGCGTCGCTTGCGTCGGTGCGCGCATTTGCGGCGGCGTTCACCGCGAAGTTCGCGCGGCTCGACGTGCTCGTCGCGAACGCCGGCATCATGACCGCGCAGCGGCAGCTGACGGTCGATGGCCTCGAGATGGACTTCGGCGTGAACCACGTCGGACACTTCCTGCTCGTCGAATTGCTCTTGCCGCTCCTGCAAGCCTCGGCGCCCTCGCGCATCGTGGTGGTGTCTTCGAACATGCACGCGAGCGGGAAGATCGACTTCGACGATCTCGCGATGGAGAAGAGCTGGAGTGGCTCATACCCGCGTTCGAAGCTCGCGAACATGCTCTTCGTTCGCGCGCTAGCAAAGCGACTCGAAGGCACCAAGGTGGTGGTGAACGGACTGCATCCCGGTGTGATCTCGACGAGTCTCGCGCGCGAATACTCCGCGCCGATCCGGCTGATGGCGAAGTGGTTCTTCAAGTCGCCCGAGCAGGGTGCGCGGACGTCGCTCTACCTGGCGACCGCACCGGAGGTGGCCGAGATCTCGGGGCGCTACTTCGCGGACGGGAAACAGAAGAAGCCAGGCGAAGCGGCGCTCGACGACGCGCTCGCCGAGCGCCTGTGGCTGAAGACAGAGAGCCTGATCGCTCTCGTCAACCCCGAGAGAGCGACACCATGAGCCCAAGAAAACGTCTCGCGAGAATCGCCGGCGTCCTCTACCTACTCGTCGGCATCTTTGGCGGCTTCGCCGAAGGATATGTCGAACCAAAGATGTACGTAGCGGGCGATGCGGCGACGACGGCTCTGAACCTGGTCGCGAACGCCGGGCTTGTTCGCTTGGGCGTCGTCGCCGACCTGCTAGATCAGGCTTTCTTTGTCTTCACGGCGATGGCCCTCTATCTGCTACTCGAGCATGTGCACAGGGGCGCCGCCGTGGCGATGGGAGTCTTCGTTGCGCTGGCGGTCGCCATCGGGAGTATCAACACGGTCTTCTTGTTCGAGGGCCTGCAGGTGGTAACAGATCACTCTTACTTCACCGCCTTTGGCGCTGCGGGCGTGAACTCACTCGCGCTTCTCCTGCTCGACATGCAGCACTACGGGCTCCTCATCGCCCAGATCTTCTTTGGACTGTGGCTCGCACCGCTGGGGTATCTCGCCTACCGCTCGCAGCTGTTCCCCAAGGCACTGGGCGGCGCGCTGGTCGTGGCTTGCGTCTGCTACCTCGTGGACCTCTTCGTTGCGTTTCTTCTCCCCGAGCTCAGCCGGGCGATTCACGGCTACGTCGTCATCCCGTGCGCAGTCGCGGAAATGTGGATGGTCCTGTACCTGCTGATCATGGGCGTGAGGACTATCGAGCAAGACACGCGGAACCTAGCGACCGCGTGAGTGGGGTCACCCCTCCGCGGTGTTGGGATCGATGATCGCCGTCACCACCGAGACACGATCGACAGGGAACCCTCCGCAGCGCCCGTGCTCGGCGAGTAATTCGGGGTTCTTGGCGTTGTAGACGCAGTAGATCTTATCCTCGACGACGAAGCTCTCGAGCCACTGGATGTCCGTGCCCAGCTCGCGCAGAACCGAGACGGACTTTTGGGCGATTCCGCGAAGATCTGCGGGCGAAAGACGGCCGGCGCCGGGCAAGGTGCGTTCGATGATGTACTTGGGCATGATGCTCTCCGTGACAGGGGTTGTGTCACGGACAGTCCCCCAGCCGAGCGCCCCTCACCATGTCCGAGATACCGCCAAACATGTCCGAATCACCGCAAGCGCCCGCCGACGCTCCCGACCGGCTCGTCCGCGACGGCTTGCGCTGTTTGCAGCTGTCCGGCGCGATTTTCTTGCGTGCGCACTTCAGCGCTCCTTGGGCCTACGAGTCGCCCCCATCCGAGCAGATCGTCGCGCAGCTCAAGCCCGGCGATCGCCGCGTCATTTTGTTTCACATCTTCACCGAAGGTAGCTGCCGCATTCGGGTCGGCAGCAGCGGGGACGTCACCCAGATCGAAGCGGGTGACATCGCGATCTTCCCATTCGCAGATCAACACCGCGTCGGCGATCCGTCGACCGACTCGCCGGTCACGCTCGCGCAACTGATGCCTCCACCGCCATGGAATGAGCTGCCCGTGATCCGTTTCGGCAAAGGTGGCGCACCCACGTCGATGGTGTGCGGCTATCTGTACTGCGACGATCTCCCGTTCAACCCGGTGCTCGCGTCGTTGCCACCGGTCATTCGGGTCAGGCCCGCAGGCGGCCCGCTCGCCGAATGGGTCGACGCCAGCATCAAGTACGCACTGCGTGCTTCGGAAGCTCGCGCCGACGATGACCCCCTCATGCAGCGCCTACCCGAGCTGCTCTTCATCGAATGCCTGTGCGAGTACGCCACGCGCCAGAGGCAAGCCGACAACGGCTGGCTCGCCGGGCTTGCCGATCCGATCGTCGGTCGCGCGCTCGCCGCAGTTCATCGCCATCCAGAGCAGGCCTGGACGCTCAATGATCTCGCGAAACACGCTTCTACTTCTCGCTCGGTGCTCGACGAGCGCTTCCGTGTGCTGCTCGGCCAAGCGCCGATGAGCTACGTGAGCGCATGGCGTCTGCAGCTTGCGTCACGCAAGCTGCGCACGAGCAACGCCACGCTCGCCGAGATCGCCGACGCCATCGGCTACGGCTCTGAAGCCAGCTTCAGCCGCGCGTTCAAGCGCCACGTCGGCGTGGCACCGAGCGAGTGGCGCGCACGGCCCTAGACCCGAGACGCGTGAAGTTCCAGCTGCAGGTGGTCGTTACCTGCTCCACGAAGCTGCGCACGTTCGCAGAGAGGTGTCGCTTGGTCGCATACACGAGCTGTATCGGCAGCGCAGGCAGCTCGAACTTCGGCAGCACCACCTCGAGCTCGCCCGAGTGCACGAGCGCTTCGACCTGATACGCGAGCAGCATCGTCATGCCGAACCCGCGCGCGACGTGACCGAGCGCCACATCCACGCTGTTGGTCAGGAACCGAGGCGCGAAGGGCACGTCGTGCTGTCCTTGCGGCGTCTGCAAGCTCCACTCGCTCGTCGGGTGCAGCGCGGTGCACTGCACGATGTCGTGCTTCGCGAGCTCGCTCGGCGTCTTGGGGGCCTTGTGCCGAGCCAGATAGGCCGGCGACGCGACGACCGCACGACGGGTCTCGCCGACCTTACGCACGACCATGCTGGCATCCGCGAGATGCCCGATACGTACCGCGACGTCGATGCCCTCATCGATCAAGTTCACCATGCGATCGGCCAGCATCAACTCACCGGTGACGCCCGGGTATTTGGCCAAGTACGCGCACATCAGCTTGGCCACGTGCAGCCGCCCAAACACGAGCGGGGCCGAGACCACGAAGCGACCCGTAGGCTCGATGCGCTCGGCCTGCGCGGCGCTCTGCGCTTCATCGACCTCGAGCACGATGCGACGCGCGCGCTCGAAGTAGCGCGCGCCGGCGTCGGTGAGCGCAACCGAGCGTGTGGTTCGTTGCAGCAGACGGATGCCGAGTCGCTCCTCGAGAGCAGCAACGGCCCGCGTCATTGCGGAAGGCGAGACTCCGAGCTTGCGCGCGGCCGGCGCAAAGCCGCGAAGCTCGGCGACGGTCACGAAGGCCTGCATGGTTTGCAGTTGGTCCATGGCTACTATTGCATCCTACGCAACAGTCTTGTGTCAATGACACGTATTGTTGCAGTGGGCGGTCGGACCTAGGTTCACGGCATGGGGCGGCACGGGAGCCGCACGTGCGACACGGCAAGATATAGGAGCCCACCATGCCCAATACCGCGCATACGTTCTCGAGCGACGTTGCCTTCACCGACACCGTGAAGGCGGTGCAGCTGCGCAAGGGCTCGCGCGACGCCTACGCGCGCGTCGAGGGGGCAGGAGGCTTCGAGACGGTGATCACGCCGGAGCTCCGCGCCTTCGTCGCGCAGCAGACCAGCGTCTTTCTCGCCACCGCCAATGCCGACAATCAGCCGTACATTCAGCACCGGGGCGGCCCCGCGGGCTTTCTGCACGTCCTCGATGAGCGCACGATCGCGTTCGCCGACTACCGCGGCAACAAACAGTTCATCACGACCGGCAACCTGATCGACAACCCGAAGGTGCACCTGTTCCTGATCGACTACGCGCAACGGCAGCGCGTGAAGATCTGGGGCGAGGCGAAGGTCGTTGCGAGCGCAGACGACAGCGCTCTGCTTCGAGCGTTGACGCCCGAGAGCTACCCCGCACGCATCGAGCAAGCGATCGTGATTCGTGTCCACGCGTGGGACGCGAACTGTCCGCAGCACATCCCACGACGCGTAGAGGCCGCCGACGTCGCGAAACAGCTTGCCGCGAAGGACGCGCGCATCGCGGAGCTGGAAACAGCGCTGCGGGAGGGACGGTCACGATTGGGGCGCGAGTAACCGGAAACCGCTCTACACTACCAGCATGATTCGAGCTCTGCGTCGGCTGACACTGACTCTGGTTCTTGCGAGCTGCGCCACGACTCAGCCGAGCGCGTCACCTCACGACACAGGGGTCGCGCCGGTGCCGGTGACTGACGGTGGAGTCGATGCGCGCGCTCTCGATGACTCGAGCACGGCGCACGCAGGCGGCGATAGCGGCGTCCAAGGCAGCGCCGGCTGTCGCACGCAGACCGACTGCGCCGACGCTGGCCTTGGCAACGCTACGAACGTCGTGTGCGTCGCACCTTATCGGCCGGATCCCTCTTCGGGATGCGGAGGCATTGCGCCCTGGTGCGGCGTGTGCGGGTGTCCGCCCCAACCGACGCCGCCACTCGGCAACGGTCAGACGTGTCAGACAGCGACCGACTGTCCTCAATCAGCGCCCGCCGGTGGTCGATTCGCCGGCGTCTGCTCTTCCGACAAGAGCGCCCCGTCGCCGACGAACGTCTGCCAACAGTGTGCAACTAACGCCGATTGCACGGGTGCGCTCCCAGTTTGCGGGCGAGAAACCGAGTCCTACCAGAGGACCTACCCCGCCTGCGTAGAATGCGGCGCCGACAGCGATTGCCCTTCAAACCACCCGCACTGCGTCGCCCAACCTGGGCTCGGTGGCAAATGTCGTGAATGTGCAAGCAATGCCGACTGCAGCGAAGGCGTGTGCTCTGACACCGGCTGCATTCCAGGTTGCACGAGCGACCGGGACTGCCCCGATCCGCTTGCGCCCTGCTCTGCGCACAAGCGCTGCGAAGCGATTCATTGCACGGCAACCACGAGTTGCCCCTCCCATTCGCAATGCTCCGCAAGCGGCACGTGCGAGCGTGTGCCCTGCGCGACCGACCGCGAGTGCGGGACCGGAGTGTGCGTTGCCGGGGCGTGCAACGAGATGCTCGGGCATTGCTTCAGCCAACTCTTCGCCCCGTGACACGACGCGAGCTTGGATCACGGCTTAGGCGCGTTTTTCAGCACGGAAAGCCGCTTCTGCGCCAGCTCGTAGGTCGAGACATCGGACGTGAAGCGCGGCTTCTCGAGGTGCTGATACGCGACGCGTGCCTCGTCGCGAAACCCGAGGCCTTCGGCGATGCGACCCCACGTGTACCATTCGGCCTCGGAGATGTCCGTGCCGCCGCGCTTCTGCATGCTCTGTCGCAAGCTGCTGCGTGCCTTGCCATACTCGCCCAGCTCGGCGTAGACGGTCGCGAGCGTGTGCAACGAGCCGGAGCTAGCCGCAGTCTCCGGATCGCACGCGGCCTGCGCGAGTGGCAGCGCGCTGCGCAGCAGGTCACCCGGCACGAACAGCGCGTCCCAGGCCACGTTGTTGAGTTGCCCGCGCGAGGCTTGGTGCGCCGCAAAGCGTGTCTGCGCACGCGTGATCGCGACGGTGAGCCGGCCTTCGCGACGATCGATGCCGTCGCGCATGCCCGAGCTGAAGTCGTTGTCTGGATACTTGGCGTCGTACGCATCCAGCTCGGCGAGCGTGTCGGGATGGTGCTTCGCCCAGTACAGCGCGCCAATCAAGCGTTCCCAGAGCGCCTTGTCTCCAGGCATTTCCGGTAACCGTTCAGCGGCCGACCACTAGCCCGGATGCCGAGCGTGGGCGAGGGTCTCGGCATGGCACGTCTGGGACGACGCTATTGGCAGAGCATGGTGAGCAAGTTCGACAAGAGCGAGCTGTCGCAGGAAGCGTTCTGCGATGCGCACGGTCTGACGCTGGGCACGTTTCGATCGTGGCTCTATCGGCTTCACCGTGAGCGCCGTGAGGCAAGCGCGGCGCCGAAGTTCGTCGAGGTGGTCGCGAGCAAGTCTTCCTCGTCCCAATCGTGCGTGGTGGTCATCGGCAAGGTGGAGCTGCGATTCGATCACGTACCTGACGTGGCGTACCTGGGCGCGTTGCTGCGCGCCGCCAGTGGTGCGCAGCCGTGATCGGGTTGCCGCTGTCGGTGAAGATCATGGTCTTCAC
>JADGRF010000041.1 GCA_017881055.1 Sandaracinaceae bacterium | reverse complement strand
GTTGGGCGGCGCGTACAGGACGTAGTCGAAACAGGGCGCGAGGATCTGCAGCATGCGCGTGTAGTCCTTGTCACTCATCACCCCAAACACGAGCACGCGACGCTGTTTCGATCGTGTCGCCTTCGCAGCCAGGTATCGAGCAAGCGCCTGGCAGCCGTCGGGGTTGTGCGCTGCGTCGAGCAAGAACGCCGGCCGACCTGCGATGCGCTCCATACGCGCTGGCCAGCGCACGCGTGCCGGCCCCGCGAGCACCGCAGCGCGAGAGACCGGCAGACCGAGCGCAGGCAACGCAGCGAGGGCTGCAACGGCGCACGCTGCATTGTCCTGCTGGTGCTCGCCCGCGAGCGCAAGCCGCACCGGCGCGAACACGGCCTGCGGCGTGCGCACGCGCAGCTGCTGCGCGCCCCGGCCGCTCACCGCGCGCACGGGGCTGGCTGCGAAGTCCTGGTCGATGAACACGGCCGGGGCTCGCAGACGCTTCGCGCGCGCCGCGATGACTCGCAGCGCAGCAGGCTCACGCGTGCCCACGATCACCGGAACGCCGTGCTTGATGATGCCGGCCTTTTCGCCCGCGATCTTGGCCAAGGTGTGGCCGAGGTACTGCATGTGGTCGAGCGCGATGCGGGTGATGACCGTCAGCTTCGCAGGCAAGGCGTTGGTGGCATCGAGCCGACCTCCGAGCCCGACCTCGAGCACGGCGACGTCACAGCCGTGATCGCGGAACGCTTCGAGCGCGAGCAGCGTGGACAGCTCGAAGAACGTGACTTGCGGAGCATCCGCGCGGCCGAAGACCTCGAGCAGCTCGCTGATGCGACGCGCGGCTTCCCGGGTGCCGAGCACCTCGCCATCGATGCGCACGCGTTCGGTGAAGCGGTGCAGGTGCGGCGAGGTGAACAGACCCGTGCGATGGCCCGCGACCTCTAGCGAGCTCGCGATCATCGCGCAGACGGAGCCCTTGCCGTTGGTGCCTGCCACCTGGATGAACGGCATGCAGTGAACGTCGTAGTGACGGTAGTGCAGCGCGTCGCGCATGCGATCGATGCCCATCCGTACGCCGCGGGCCTGCAGTGCGAAGAGCTTCTCGATGGCTGTGTCGTAGCGCATGGCCTTCTGCCTCAACCTGCGACGATCACGCCGAGATGCCGGCCGGACGCCTGACCATCGCGACGAAACGAGAAGAAGCGCTCGGGCTCGCAGCGCGTGCAACCCGCGACGTCGTCGATGTGCGTCGCCGAGATCCCGAGCGCCAAGAGCTGCGCCCGCACCACCGCGGCCAGATCGACGTGTGGCCTGAGCTGGTCACGGCGCACCACGCAAGGCGCGTCGGAGGCCGCCATCAGCTGCGCAGCCACCTCGTCACCCACCTCGAAGCAGCAGGCCCGGATGTGCGGGAACAGCGCTGCGACCAGCCTGTGTGCGGGCGCCGACGCCAAGGCCGTGAGCGCATGCACGGCTGCGGGTACCACGTTCGCCACGGTGCCGCGCCAACCGGCGTGCACCGCCGCAACCGCACGCGTCTCAGGATCTGCGAGCAAGAGCGGCAAGCAGTCGGCCGCACGCACGCCCAGCGCAAGCCCGCGCTCGCTCGTGCACAACGCGTCGCCCTCTTCACGCTGCACCTGCTCCGGCAGCTCGTGCGCGCCGACCCTGCGTACCTGCCGGCCGTGCACCTGGCTGAGCTCGAAGAGCCGCTCGGCGGCGTAGCCCACCTGCCGCGCCAGCCGCAGATGGTTCTCGGCGACACTGGCCGGGTCATCGCCGACCGAACGGCCGAGGTTCAGCGAGTCGAACGGGGGCCGGCTGACTCCACCGCCGCGCAGCGAGAAACCGTGCGCGAAACCGGCGCCGGACAAGAGGTCGGAGCGCAGAACGCAGTGCATGCGCCTGTCTACCACGGTCGCCCGAGGCCCGGCGGCAAACCCGCCCGCGCGGGCCGTTTGCGTGCCGCGCCCGCCTCCTCTATCGTCCGGCCCCGAACGCTCGAGCACCTTACGGAGAGCCTTAGCCATGGGAGTTCTTTTTCCTTCCGAAGCCTGGTCCGCTGCCTACAAAGACGCGATCAACGGCAACCCGGCCTACGTGACCGCCGGCAAAGACTGGACGCATGGCGCCGTGGCGATGGTGGTGAAGGCCGATCCGTCGATCGACATCCCGCAGGACATGGCCGTGGTGATCGACGTGCACGGCGGGCAGTGCCGCGGCACGACCTACGTGCCCGCTGACGAAGCGCGCAAGAGCGCGCCCTACGTGATCGAAGGTCCGTACGACAACTGGAAGCGGCTGATCGTCGAGAATCAGGATCCGATCAAGGCGCTCATGCAGGGCAAGTTCAAGCTCACCAAGGGCCACTTGCCGACGATCATCCGCTACGTGGAGTCGTCGAAGCAGCTGCTGGCGAGCGCGCAAACCGTGGCCACCGACTTCCGCAGATAGAGGCCAGCATGGGTTCACTTCGCTACGACATGCGCATCGAGCTCGCACAGGACGCGCAGAACAACGGCTTGGCCGACATGGTCGCGTCGCTGATCCTGCAGAACCTGAACGACAAGCCGCAGAAACGCGCCGACTTCGCGAAGCTGCGCGGGCGCGTGGCGATCGTGGCGGAAGACGCT
>JADGRF010000282.1 GCA_017881055.1 Sandaracinaceae bacterium | reverse complement strand
GGGCATTGCCCCCGCCGCACGCGCCGAAGCGGTCGGTCAGTGTCTTGGCGCAGCCGTCATGCATGAACGGCGCGCGGAAGGATACGCCGCGCAGCGAAGGCACCTGCAGCATCGCGCCCGTGCCCACGTCCGCGTTCTGGTTGTTGGTGAGCTTGTTGCCCGCGTGGCAGCTGGTGCAGCTGACCTGCGCGGAGGTGAACAGCGCCTGACCGCGCTGTACCGCCGCTGCGTCGCTCGGCGTCGCGGCGAGCGACGGCTGCACGTCGACCCAGTGCGACAGGGCGTCTTGTTGCTCGCTGGTCGGTGTGAAACCCGCCATGCGGCCCACGAACACCTCGGTCATCAGCTTGCCGAAGTTGCTCATGTCGCCGTCCCAGTGGAACGGCTCGGTGCCGAGGATGCCGCCGCGCAGGTGCTGCGTGCGGCGCGGACCGATCGTCGCGAACGTCCACACGTGGCCATCGTCGCCGCCTTCGGCGTGACACGAGGCACACGCGACGCCCGCACCGGCGCGCAGGTGGAACATCTCGTGACCCGTGTCTGCGACACTCCGCTGCGCGAGGTCCAAGTGCGTGAGCAGCGTGCTCGTGCGCAGGTCGAAGAAGTCGACGGTGGCCGGCTCGCGGGTCTGCACCGCGAGGACGTAGCCCGTGATGAACGCCACGGCCGTGGCTTGACCAGCTGTGTCGAGGCTGTTCTGTGGGAATGCACAGCTGCCCATGGTGATCGGCGCCGGCCCAGGCGCGCCGGCGCTGGCCGGGATGAAGGGCGGGGTCACGTTCGGGTCCATCGGGGTGCCGCCGTCTGCGACCGGCGCAGAAGGCGCCTGCGGCTGCACCGAGCTGAGCGGAAACACCGACACCTGCTGCATGCCCGAGCCCCAGTTGCCAGCTGCAACCACCGCGACGAGCAAGCCGTCCGGATCTGCGGCCATGTCGACGGGCAGCGTGAGCGAGTTGAGCGACGGGAACACCTCGCCGCCGTGCTTGTCGACGTCGAGCGACAGCGCGGTCTGCACGATGCCCGAGCCGCAGTCGCCACCGCCGTAGCCGCCCTGCGAGATCTGCACTTCACCGAGCCGCGCGCGCTGATGGAGCATCGCAAGACCGTGGCCTGGCACCGGCATCGTGCGCCAAGCAACCTCGGGCGTCTGCTCCACGTCGCTCAGGCTCGAGGTTCCGCTGCCACACGCGTCCGTCTGCTGAAACGTCTGCTCGAAGGTGTGTAGCGAGGGTGGCGTGTAGCGCGAGCTGATCGCCCCCGCGGCGTCGAGCCCGAGCACTTCCGCGGAACGGAAGCGCGTCACGAACAGCTTGCCGGCGACCAGCGCCACATCGCGCAGATCGCGCCCGAGGTCGACGGTACGCGTGACCAGCAGCGTGCTTGCCGACAGCGTGACCAGCTTACCCTCCGCGCAGGCCACGTGCAGCACGTCGTTGCTCGCGTCGTAGGCGATGCCGCGCGGCAGATCGCAGACCGCCGTGCGCGACAAGGCCGTGCCAGCTGACACATCCAATGTAGCGATCCCTTTGCCGCTGCGCAGCACCACGTGCACGTGGCCCGCAGCGTCTTCCAGAAGGCGCCCGGGCTCATCGCCGGCCAGCAGCGCGATCTTCCAGCGCAGCGTGTGAGCGGTCGCGTCGATCACGTAGACCGCATCGCGATCCGGATCCGAAGCCACCAGCAGCTTGCCGTTGGCCGTGACCAGCAGCGTACCGCCGCTGATCGGAGGCGGCGCTACGCTGGCCTTCACGACGTCGCCCGTGAGCGGCGTGGGTGCAAAGTCGCCGCCTGTGGCCATCGGGGGAAGCACCCCGGGGCCCTCGACCCCCAAGCCGCAGCCGCCGACTCCGCCGAAGCCCGCGATGCCGTCCGGCGGTGGTGCTGGAAAACCGCCCGATCCGCCTTGCGGCGTGCCACGCCAGGCCGCGCCCCCCTCGGGACCGGTTACATCGCCCACATGCTGGCCGCAGCCAGCAGTTGCCAGAACCGCGACGGACGAGATCACGACCGAAAGCCATCGAGCAGCGTGCCGTTCGCGGTGCATCATGTCGGTTCTCCTGGTGTGCGCGGCACAGGCCGGCACAAGTTCAGCTATCTGCTGCGTGCAGCTGCAAGCTGCGTGCCGCAACTCGAGCGGTTGGCGAGCCGGCGCTTGGCACGAGCCCTCGAAGAGTAGTCGCTCGCGCCCGCCTACATTTTCGGAGGATTCCAGCTGTCGGCAGCAGTTTTCCGCAGTGCGCATCTGACACGGATACGCAACTGCGTTGGCAGGCCGGCAACACGGGGATCGGCAACTACGACAGCTCGGCGCGCTTTGCGCCGGGGCTTCTCGTAGGCCCGTGAGGCCGAGCAGCGCTCCGAGCCATGCGGGCCCTTCTGGTGGGTACGTCGTTTAGAGGTCCTCGCCTGCGCGTCGGCTGTGACGTTGCAGCTGACGAAGATCCCTGAATTCTCGATCGGCGACCTCACGCCGGGTGTTCGTGTCCTGGCCGCCACCGATCCGACCGACACGCCCGACGCCGAGCGCACCTTCTGCGGGTTGCGCTGGGCCGAGGCGCTGCCGCGTGCAGATCGGCGCGGGCGCGTGGCTCGCGGATCGGTATACTGGCCGGCATGTTGCGCGGCCCTGCCTACCCACCAGAGCTCGCCCGCTACGTCGAGGCTCACTGGCCCGTCGAGACGCCGCTGACGCTCGCGCCGAAGCTGCTCAACGAGGCGCTGTCCGCCGCGTTTCAAGCCTCGTTGACGTCGGAAGAAGGCCGCCCGACGCGCTTTCGCCTGCTGCTCACGCCGGTCGATGCGCTGCCGGAAACGGGCGCCCCGAACCACGGCGTCTTGCGGTTGAAGCTCGAGGGTAGTCGGCCCTTGAGCTCGGACGAGCTGCGGCGGCTCAGCCCTGCGGTGCCGTTCGAGACGTCGTTGATCGGCGCGCAACCCGAAGACGACAAGCTCCGCATCTGGGGTGTCGCGCACTCGGGACCGGCCTGGCTTGCGCCCACGTGGGGTGGTCGGAGCCTGGTGCCGAACTGGACCCACGATCCGATCATTCATGTGTCGGGGCCTGGGCAGCTGGCCGTGCGCTCGGCCGGCAAGCTCGTGGGCGCGATCGAGCGCGGTGTGCTGCTCGACTCGATGATGGACGTGTTCGAGTCCGACTGGCTGCGCTCGATGTTCGTACGCGAGCGCGCGCAGGTGCAGGCCGAGCACGCGCTGCAGCAAGCAGGTGTCTCTTCGCCTACTACGGTCGAGTTGTCGCTGGTCGGACGCGTGGGCCAGCAGATGCTGCGCCGTGCGATTCAGCTGATTCGCGGCGCGCGCCACGGCGGGATGATCTTGGTCATGAATCGGGACCGCGTTGCAGGTCCAGAGCGCCTCCATGGGTTGCTACTCAAGTATCGCTTTCAGCAGGACGAGCCCGCGCACCGCTATCGCACGCTGCTGTTCCGAATCCTGGAGGCCGTGGCGGCGGCCACCTCGAAGGAGTCGGTCGGCTGGGCGGACTTTGCCTCCGACGGCAGCCTCGAGCTGGAAAAACTCGAACAGTCCGTGTTCGAGCTGAGCCGCGTGATCGCGAATCTCGCTGCCGTCGATGGCGCGCTCGTGATGGACAAGAACTTCGGTCTGGTCGGGTTCGGGGCCGAGGTGTCGCCCGAGCTGCCGGCACCGGCGCGCGTGTGGCGTGCGCTGGACCTGGAAGGCCGGCAGCTCGTGCCGGACGACATCGAGAACGTGGGCACGCGTCATCGCGCCGCCTATCGCTTCGTGAACGATCATTCGGACGGCCTTGCCGTCGTGGTCTCGCAGGACGGCGGCGTGTCGTTCGTGGCGAGCCGCGACGGTGAAGTGGTCTTCTGGCGACAGTCCGTGAGCCCGTGAGCGTTCCCGAGAGCCCGCTGTGTGTGCTGGGTGGTCAGCTCTTGGCCTGCGCCGATCGCGAGCTGCTCGATACGCCGCTCGATGCGCTCGGTGATCGCATTGGCGACGACGACACGCGCGCGATCCTGCAAGCGATCCACGAAGCGGGTGAAGCCGATTGCTTGCGCGAGCTCTTGGCAGAGGAGAGCTTGCGTCGCTATGTGTTCGCGATCGACGTGACGATCTGCGTCCACTGCCAAGGCCGCATGACGCGCTTCGTGATACCCGAAGGGGTACGCTTGCTCGAGTTGTGCACCACACCCGGCGCCATTGCACGCGCCATGGCTCACCCCTTCGGGTGTCACGAAGCGCGGCACGCGGGCCTAGCGCCACAGCCGCCGTTATCAGCCGCAAGGCGGCGGCGAGCTCATCCCTCGCAGCTGCGTCTCGCGCTGGACTGATCGCCCCACCACGCTCCCACGGCCGCCTCACGCAGCCTGCAGCAGACGTGGAGGCGCAAGGAGAAGGTTCCGGTGGGGGCCGCATAGGGACAGTGCCACGCCAACCAGGCGCTTGCACCGGCTGGTGCAGTGCCAGGCGAGGGTTCCGGGCGGTGACGCAGGCAGGTCGCGGCAGCTGACGCTTGACATCGCGAGGGGGAAATTCGAGCGTTGTTCGTATTAGGCGCCCCCGACGCAGCGGGCCCGCCGGCAAGGTGCGCAAGCTCTTCGAGGAAGGCGCCAAGCTCCCGCGCCGCCAGCAAGACAAGATCGTCGAGTTCCTCTCGCCCATCGTCGAGGACTACAAACGCAGAAAGACCGGCTGATAGCCCGCCTTGCATTCACCACGCGCTTGCCGCACGAGATCTCTATGCCGTCACCCAGCTACACCCAGGACCTGCTCGAAAAGCTCCGCGCTCTGCCTGAAGACAAGCTCGCCGAGGTCATCGACTTCGTCGATTTCCTGCGCGACCGGCAGGCGCGCACCGGAAGCACGCGCGACGAGCGACTGCGCATCGCTGCTGCGGCCGGCCTCATCACACTGCCTGAGCCCGGTCACCAGCGCTCGTCCGTTCGCGACCTGCCGCCCGCCGTCGTGCCTGGCAAGCCCGCTTCCGAGATGGTGATCGAGGACCGGCGGTGATCGTCTTCTTCGACACCTCCGCCATAGTCAAACGCTACCTCGCCGAGACCGGCTCCGACGCCGTGGGCGAGCTGTGGAGCAATGCTTCGCTCATCGTGGCTTCGCACCTCCTGTACGCGGAGATGATCGCCACCTTCGCGCGCAAGCGGCGCGAAGAGCCGAAGAACCCGGCCACGATCGCGCAAATGCAAGATGCCTTTCGCGCCGACTTCCAGACCATGACTCGCATCGCCATCGACGATGACGTGCACCGTCGCGTCGACGAGCTCCTGGCACGCCATCCGCTGCGCGGCGCCGATGCCGTCCATCTCGCGTCCGCCGTGCTCGTGCACGATGTGCTGCAGGAGCAGGTCACGTTCGCATGCGCCGACGTCGCGCTCGTCACCGCGGCGCGGGCTGAAGGGCTGACGGCCGCGCCGTGATCGAGGGACGTAGGGGGACGGTCATGTTGGCAGCCGACATCTCGCAGCTCAGTAAGTTCCTGAGCTTCGTTCTTCGGCACAAGCCCGATGCCATCGGCTTGACCTTGGACCCGCAGGGCTGGGCCTCGATTGCTGAGCTAATCGGCAAGAGTGACGCCGCAGGGACCCGGTTCAACCGAGAGGATTTGCTGCACGTAGTCGAA
This sequence comes from Sandaracinaceae bacterium, assembly GCA_017881055.1. GTDB lineage: Bacteria > Myxococcota_A > Polyangia > Polyangiales > JAFGIB01 > JADGRF01. The sequence continues at coordinate 1,593 of JADGRF010000282.1, read as the reverse complement.
ACCAGCGAGAAGAAGCGGTTTACCATCTCGACTGATGGGCAACGCATCCGAGCTGCTCAAGGACACTCCATCTCTGTGGACTTTGGTCTACCAGCTCGGGAGCCACCACGCGTTCTCTACCACGGGACCGCGACGCGATTTGTGGATGCGATTCTGTCGGAGGGACTGAAGCCGCAGACGCGCAAGCAGGTGCACCTGTCGGCCGATGAAGCAACCGCGCATCGCGTCGGCCAACGGCACGGCAATCCGACCATCCTCGTGGTCGAAGCCATGCGCATGCACACGAAAGGTTTCTTGTTCTATTTGGCGGACAACGGTGTGTAGCTGACCGATCAGGTGCCCGCTGAGTTCTTGGCCCCATTGCCATCCAGGGCAGCAGATTCTGCAACGACCTCGAGGCATCCGAAGCTATCGACGTAGATCATGAAGTGGCGCATGACCCAGCGGTCTCGCCACTCGGGCATAGCGTCGCTGCGCAGCTCCGCACGATCGGCAAGTACACGAAGGGGGGCGTGCCATCCGCGTCTGGTCATCGAGGACGAGCGCATCGAATCCTCGAAGCTGAACGCGCTCCGGCAGCTGCTCGACGACATCCTGCCGCGTGGCCATCGCGTGCTCGTGTTCAGTCAGTTCACGCGCCACTTGGCGCTGGTGCAGGAAGCGCTCGACGACGCCGGGATCTCGTACTTGTATCTGGACGGCAGCACCCCCGCCGGTCAACGCACGCGCTTGGTCGAGCGCTTTCAGGCCGGCGAAGGACAGGTCTTTCTGATCTCGCTCAAGGCGGGCGGTACGGGCCTCAACCTCACCGGGGCCGACTACGTGGTGCACATGGACCCGTGGTGGAACCCGGCGGCGGAAGATCAAGCGAGCGATCGCGCGCACCGCCTCGGGCAGGTCCGACCGCTGACGGTCGTGAAGCTGGTGGCGCAAGGCACGATCGAAGAGCGCGTGCTGGCGCTGCACGAGCAGAAGCGCCGGCTGGCGAGCAGCGTGATCGGCGCCGCGCAGCTACCGCTCGATGCTGCGGCCTTGGAAGAGCTCCTGGCCTTGGGCTGAAGACAGTCGGGTGTTCCGGCTGACGTCTTTCGGCTTTCGTTCCAGCTCACGTACGAATTTGATTTGACGCAGCGCCGGACGGAGCTACGCCTGATTCATCATGACGGTGTGGATGCAGGTCGAGGGTGTGAGCGCTGCGTGTGCCAGCAATACGCTGTGCGTGCGCAATCATTTTAAGCGCATTCACGCCCATCCCGATCCCTAGCCGGTCCGTTTTTCACGCATTGCGCGTCACACGAAGCCGCCTAGGGATATCCCAGGCGGCTTCGTTGTTCTTGTGACATACCCGCGGAGGCGAGCACGAAATGGAAACCACGAGCGAGACTGACTCAATAGATAAGCAGCAACCCATCGCGCACGCGACCGGCGACCTCGAGCTGGACACGCGCGTGTACGGCGGCGCCGGGCACTACAAGGCGTTCGTTTCGCCTGCGTGGGAGATCTGGGGCCCCAACGGCGGCTACATGGCGTCGATCGCGCTGCGCGCCGCCGCGTCCGAGAGCGCGCTGAAACAGCCGGCGTCGTTCTATTGTC
>JADGRF010000281.1 GCA_017881055.1 Sandaracinaceae bacterium | reverse complement strand
GACCGCGGAGCAGCCTACGGCTCTGCTTTTTACAGACCGCGGAGCAGCCTACGGCTCTCCGCGGTTTGCTTTTAAGTGGGCTCGGGCGCGCGGAAAGCGCTGGCTGCGTGCGTAGTGCGATTGATCATTTCGGGGCGCTCTAACACCATAGAAGGCCATGGGAATGCGGAGCGACCGTCCGAGTGACGTCGCCGACGCGCTCGCGAACCGGCTGGCGCAAAACCCAGGCGATCGCGAAGCGTATCGGGCGCTGTGCGAGCACTACCGCGCAGAGGGAGACGTCGCGTCCCTGGCCAACCTGATCGCCGGCTTCGCCTCGTTCACCAAAGACGACCAGGAAGGCAGTCGTGCCTATCAGGAAGTCGCGAGGCTGCTCGAGGACTCGCTCGGCGACGAACGTCGGGCCGAGGGGTTCTTTCGCAGAGCCGTGCAGCGCGATCCGCAGAACCTGGAGGCCGCCGAGGGCCTGCAAGCGCTGCTCGCTCGCAGCGGTCGCTTGCCTGAGCTGACCGCGCTGGTCACGGGCCAACTCGAGACACTGGAACGACAGAACGCCGATCCGCGCGATCTCGCTGTGCTCTGCTACCGCCTGGGCGAGCTGTGGGGCAAACACTTCGATCGGCCCGACGAAGCGCTCGTGCACTATCGACGCGCGTACGACCTCGATCCGCGCTTGCTACGCGCCGTGTACGAAGCGCGCTTGCTGCTCTTGGCGCGGGGCGACCGTCGCGGAGCCGTGGGGCTGTACGAAAAAGAAGCGGCGGCGGAGTCCGAGCCCGCGCGCAAGGGTCTGCTCCTGCGGGAGCTCGGCAGCTTGTACTTGGAGCTGGATGACTCCGACGGCGCCGTAGCCGCGTTCGATCGCGCCAAGGCGCTGGCGCCGAGCGACGTCGAGCTCGCTCACTTGCTCGCGAGCGCGCTCGTGCGACGCAGCGAGACACTCGATGAACGAACGCGCGCAACCGACCTCGATCGCGTCGCGTCGCTGCTCTGTGAGATCGCGGCGGCGTTGTCGGACCAGGAGGCGAGACCCTTCTTGATCTCTGCGTTGTCGCACGCACCGTGGCACAGCGAAGCGCTGGCCGAGCTGGAGCGCCGCACGCCCGCCGCCGAGGCCACGCGCGTGCTCTCACCGCACTGGGTTGCCTACCTGACGCACAATCCGAACGGCGCAGGTGCGCAGGACCGCCGCATGCTGCTGGCTCGCGCCTACGCCGCCGAAGGGCAACTCGAGGACGCCATCTTCTGCGTGACGCCTGCAGCCGAGCGTGGCATCCCCGCAGCGTTGCAGCTGCTCGCCGAGCTGCGCGACGAGGCCGCACCGATCACACAGGACGCACAGCTCGAAACGACGCGACCGAATCAGGGCTCCTTCACGACGCGGCCTGCACCCGCGCGTGCGCCCGACGGTAGCCCGGACTTCGTCACACAGATCACGGACCGGAGCGAGATTGCCGCTCTGCTCGAGCAAGCGCGCGACGCCGTGTCGGAGCCACCGCGACCGTCCGTTACCGCGCGGGCACCGCGGGCGCAGCCGCAACCAGAGGCGATCGCCACCCCGATCGATCTCGACTCGAGCAACCTGGTGGCGCTGCATCGCGACTTGGCTCGGTTGGTCGCACAAGGGCGCATCGAGGAGATGGTGGCGCTCGCCGAGCGCATCTCCTGGCTCGACCCCCTCGACGCGGAGGCATTCGCGTTGCTCGACCGGCACTACCGGCGCGAGCGCAGCTTCGCACGGCGCGCAGAGCTGCTGGCGCGCAGCGCAGACGCGGAAGACCTGCCCATCCCGACGCGAAAGCAACGGCTGCGCGAAGCTGCCAACCTGTTCGAGACACGCGTCTCGGACATCGATGCTGCGCTCGACGCACACCGGAAGCTGACCGCGCTCGAGCCCGACAACGAAGACGTCGTCCGCGGCCTGCGACGACTCCTCGAGCGCTCGCAACGTTGGGACGAGCTGGCGCGCGTGCTCGAGGACGACGCGCGTACGCAGCGTGATCCCGCAGCGAAAGTGACCACGCTCCGGCGCCTGTGTGAGCTGCAACGTCGCGAGCTCGGTGATCGCAACGCCGCCGTGCAGGTGCTCCGCGAAATCGTCGAGCTCGATCCCGAGGACCGCGCGGCGAGACTGTCGTTGACCGAAGAGCTGATCGCGCTCGAACGTTTCGACGAAGCCGGGCAGTCGCTCAAGCAGCGCATCGACCAGACCGCGAGTGAGCCCGAGCGTCTGCCGCTGCTGCGTCAGCTGGCGGGCTTACTCGAAAACAAGATCGGCGACCGCGAGTCTGCGTTTCAAGCGTACGAGCGCATCCTCGAGATCATTCCGGACGACACGCAGGCGCTCGATCGCATGGAAGAGATCGACGAGGTGTCGGGCGCGCACGAGCGTCTGATCGCGACGCTCTCGCGAAGGGCGCAGCATGCATCGCCGGCGCAAGCCGCGGATCTGCACGTGCGCATGGCAACGGTGGCAGAGGCCGACCTGCTCGACCAGGATCGCGCTGCCGAGCTGCTGCGCAAAGCGCTGGCGCTCGCCCCCGCGAACCTACAGATCCTGATGGCGCTCTCGAACCTGTACGAGCGCGCGGGCCGAGACAACGAATTGCTCGCGCTGTTGCGCGAACGTGCAGGCTCAGAAAAGAACGCCAAGGCGCGAGCAGACATTCTGCGCCGCATCGGACGCCTCTTGTCGCAACGCCTGAACGACGATCTTGGCGCGGCCGAAGCGTTCACGAAGGTGCTGGAGCTGGGCGAAGACCGCGAAGCCCTGCTGTTCATGGAAAGGCGCGCTCGCGCAGAGAACGATGCGACCGCGCTCGCAGACTTGCTCGTACGCTTGGCGGAGGTCGAGGACACCCCCGAGTCGCGTCGGGAGCGCCTCTTGGAGCGCGCGACGTGCCTCGAGACGCTCGCCCGGCCGCTCGATGCAATCGAGACCCTGGCCCGCGTGTCGATCGAGCTGTCTCCGGCGGACGACGCCTTGCTGCAACGTGTGCGCGCGCTGTGTGACGCCGCGGCAGACCATCGCGGCCTGGCGCGCGTGCTCGAGCAACGCCTGCGCAGCACCGAACCCCCCGAAGCACGCGCTGCGGCCGCGCGCGAGCTTTCAGACCTCTACGAGACGAAGCTGCCCGACGAGGCCAAGACGCTGCGCGCGCTGCGCGAGTGGAGCAGCACTCTGCCCGACGATCCTGCGCCGCGTAGGCGGCTCGCCAGCCTCTTCGAGCGCAAGCGTCGCTACAAAGACCTCGTGACGGTGCTCGACGAGCTTGCGCGTGTCGAGAGCACGCTCGACGCACGCCAGGATGCGCTGCTACGGGCGGCAGAGCTGTGCCTCTTCAAGCTGAAGGACGACGCGGGGGCGTTCGAGCGCCTGGCGAGCCAAGTCCGTAGCGCGGAGGGACCGCTCGATCCGCGCATCCTCGAGCTCGCGCGTCGTGCATCACGGGTCGCCGAGCTCGCGGCGCTGTGCGAAGCGTGCGACCGCTTCGACGAGCTGTTCGCGTTGCTCCGCGAGCTGATCGACGGCGAGTCGGACGCCGACGAGAAGACCGCCCTTTTGCGCAAGCTCGCGCGCGCGCTGATCGATCATCGACAAGACGAAGCCGCGGCCCTTTCCGTGTACGACGAGCTTCTGCAAAAGACCGACGACGCCGAAGCGCTGCGCTTCGTGCAGGCCTGGGCGGTCCGCCACGACGATCCCGCGCGACTCGAACGCGCGCTCGAACGACTCGCGCGCATCGAGAAGAACCATCACGACAAGCGTGACTTGCTGTTCGAGCGCGGGCGCCTGCTGCACTCCCGCCTCGACCGGGCGCAGGATGCAATCGCGATCCTGGAAGAAGCGCTGGCGATCGATGGCCGCTTCGAACCCGCGCTCGACGAGCTGATTGAGGCTTGCAGCAAGGAGCAAGCTCACGCCACGCTCGCGCCTGCGCTCGAGCGCAAACTCGGCATGCTCCACGCGGCCGAGGACAAGATCGAGGTCCTACGTCGGCTTGCGACGCTGTACGACGGCGCGTTGCACGACGAGCGCCGCGCGCTCCATGCGTTCGATCGTTGGGTGGCAATTGACGGGAGCGATCCCGAGCCACTGCGCGGCATCCGCACCCTCCACGCGCGCGCGGGCCGCTTCCACGAGCTGGTCACGACACTCGACGCGCTGAGTGACCGGGAGTCGAGCGAGCCTGCACGCATCGAAGCACAGGTGGCAGCTGCCACGGTCGTGCGCGAACACCTGCGCGATCCAAGCGGAGCCTTTGCGCGTCTTCTGCCGCTGGCGCCGGCAGCGATCCCCCAGGTGGACACGCTCCTAGAGGCCTGGGCGGCGGAAACCGGCAAGCAGGACGAGCTATTCGATCGTCTGGAAGACGCGGCGCGATACGACGCGCTCGCAACCTTACTCGACACCAGCGCAGAGCAGACGGCGGATCGCGCGCGACGCACGACCTGGCTCCTGCGCCTCGCCAAGCTGGCCGACCAACGACTTGGCGACGAAGCGCTGGCGCAGCGGAGCTACGATCGCGTGCTCGAGCTGGAAGAAAACGCGGTCGCGCTTCGCTACAAGCAAGCGCGAGCCCTGCAGGACGACGACGCCGAGACGCTCAGCTCGGTGCTCGCGCGCTTGGCCGCGATCGAAGCCGACCCTCGCGAGCAGCGTGACCTCCTCTACGAGCACGCACACTTGCTCAATCTCCGCCTTTCGCGACCGGCCGACGCCATCGCGGTGTTGCGTCAGGTCGTCCGACTCGACCCGACGTTCGAGCCCGGGCTCGACGAGCTGGTGAGCGCCGCGCAGGCAGCGGACGATCACGACGCGCACGCCGAAGGACTGACGCAGCTGATGGCGGCGGAGGCTCATCCGAGCGCACGTGCCGAGCTGGCGGCGCGCCTGTCGGATCTCTGCGAAGGCCCGCTGCAGGCGCCCGAGCGGGCGATCTCCGCGCTCGAGGTCTGGGCTGCCGCGGAGCCCGAGGATCTCGAGCCGCTGCGCCGCATGCGAACGCTCTTGACTGCGACGGGCCGGAACGCCGCGCTCGTGGCCTGTCTCGACACCATCGCGACACGCACGCAGGATCCGGGGGAGCGGGAACGAGCGCAGCTGACGGCGGCGGGTCTGTTGCGTGACGCGCTCAACGATCCCGCGGAGGCCTGGACGCGCCTTCTGCCGATGGCAGAGGCCGGAAACCTCGAAGCGGATCGTCAGCTGCGCCAGCTGGCGTTCGCGAGCGCGCGCCACGACGAGCTGACGCAGCTGTACGAGCGCATGGCTCGATATGACGAGCTGGTCGAGCTGCTGCGCGAGCGTGCGGAGGAGAGCCGAGATCCCGGACAGAAGGCGGATCTCTACCTGCGTTGTGCCGAGATCCTCGCGAATACCGTCGGCGACGAGATAGCGGCCGCCGAAGCGTATCGTGAGGTGCTCGCGCTGCGCGAGGATGTGCATGCGCTCGAGTACCTGCGTGGCGCAGCCGAGCGCCTCGACGACGTCGATACCCTGGAAGACCTGCTCCAGCGCTCGGCTGCCGCGCACGAGGATCGTTCGCAGAAGCGTGATCTCCTGCTCGCTCGCGCCCTACTCTTGAACGACCGGCTGGACCGTACGAGCGATGCGGTCGACGTGTTGCGCCAGATCGTGACGACGCTCGATCCAAGCTGCCTGCCCGCGATCGAGGAGCTGATCGCCACGGCGGAGTCCGTCGGCAACGCGAGCGCGCTCGCACTGGGCCTCGAGCGCAAGCTGATCTTGAGCAAGGATGCCAGCGTGCGGCCCGGCCTCGCCCTGCGCCTCGCCGATCTCTACGAAGGCGAGCTCGACAATCCCGACCTCGCGACCGAGGCGTTGCGTCGCTACTGCGAGGCCGACCCAAGCAACGTCGAAGGACACAAGCGCCTGCGTGCACAGCTGACGCGGCAGAAGCGCCCCGAGGAGTTGCTCGCGGTGCTCGACGCGCTCTGCCGCATCGAGACCACCAAGGCCGCGCGTCACGAAGCGCTGTTGTCCGCGGCGAAGCTCGCGCAAGAAGGCCTCGCGGATGCCAAAGGCGCTTTCACCCGGCTCGCTCCGTTGGTGCAAGCGGGCGACGTCGAAGCCGAGCTGCTCGCAGAGGCGATTTGCAAAGGCGCGGGCCTCGGCCGCGAGCTCGCCGGTGTGTACATCCGTCGCGCTCAAAAGGAGCTGGACCGCGACGACGCGCGCGCGAGCTGGCGGCGCGTCGTGCGCATCCACGAGACCTGGCTGCACGAGCCGGCCGAAGCGTTCGAAGCGAGCTTGCGCCTCTTGGCGCTCGATACCCGCGATCGAGCGCAGCTCGACGAAGTCGATCGCCTGGGCATCCAGTTGCAAGCGTTCCCGCGTCTTTCCCAGATCTACGGCAAGCTGGTTAACGACGCGACGCTGGCGCGCGAACAAGGGGAGCTCCTGGTCCGCCTTGCGACCATCTTCGAAGTGCATGCGCGCGAGCCGAACACCGCGCTCGAGCTGCTCATGCAAACCTGCAAGCTCGGCAATGCAGGCGAAGACGTGTTCGAGCACGCCGAAGCGCTCACGCGCAGACTCGGCAATCACGCAGATCTGCTCTGGATCGAGGAGCAGCGCGCCGATCGTGCACAGACGCCCGAGAGCGCGATCAGCTCGTTGCTGGAAGCCGCACGCACTTCGGACATCGGCCTCGGCGATCGCGAAGAAGCGAATACCTGCTTGCGCCGCGCGCTCGCGCTGACCGAGCAAGCGCCCCAACTGACACGTGCGATCGAAGAGCTGGCAGCGGAGCTCGATCGGGCACGACCCGCTCTGGGCAAGGAAGACGCACGCCGTGCCTTGGTGCGAGCCCACGTGGAGCTTGCCGCCGACGCGACAGCTGAATTCCACGACGCGCTGTTCATCCGCGCCGCACGCTTCCTGCGTGACGAGCTGCACGACGAAGCCGCGAGCTTCGATACACTGCGCCAGGGCACGTCGAACGCTCCGTTCTCGGAGAGCTTGCTCGATGCGCTGGAAGCTTCCACCCTGCACCTCGGCAGGCTCGACGCGTTGCATGCGCACTTCGCCCGCATCGCTGATCGCGCCGCCGACAAGCAGGACAAGCAGCGCCTTTTGCTACGGCGTGCGCGCGTGCTCGACGAGCACTTGGGGCGCGCGGATCAAGCTGCGCAAGCCTACGAACGCGCGCTCGAGCTCGACCCGGAAAACGAAGCCGTTGCGACGCAGCTCGTGACCTGCCTGAAGAAGGCCGGCCGGTACCGCGAGCTGCTGCATGCTTTGGACCGGCGCCTGCAGCGTGTGAGCGACGTCAGCCAACGCTTGCCCCTGATGCGCGAGATGGCATCGATCTGGGAGATCGAGCTGAAGAACCGTGCCTCGGCCCGTGAGCTGTGGATCGCGGTCCATGCGCTCGCGCCGCAGGACGAAGAAGCCGGCCGCGCCCTCGAGCGCTTGGGTACCGGCTGACACGCGGCTTCTTGCAGGTGTTTCGGTTTTTCTGTTTTTCGCGCCAAACAACGTGTACGCCATGTATCCTCAGCACTGGTCAGTACTCACATTTGCATGGAGTATCCGCCGGGGTGATGAGCGTGGTGGCTGCACGACGAGAGGACGACACCGAGCGCCTCGAGCTAGAGGGCCATGCGCGCCCGTCGGTCGAGCGTGGTCCCAAGTCCGAGGGCGTGCTGACGGTCCTGCGAGGCGCAAACCCGGGCTCGCTCTACACGCTCGACGGTGCTGAGTCGATGATCGGCCGCAGCCCCGAGGCCGCCGTCGCGATCGACGACGACACCCTGTCGCGCCGGCACGCGCGCATCCGCCGCACGCATCACGGTTTTCAGATCGAAGATCTGGGCAGCACCAACGGCACGTTCGTGGATGGCGCGCGCGTGCACGGGCCGCGCAAGCTGGAAGACGGCGCACGCATCTCGCTCGGCGGACGGACCGTTCTGCACTTCGCGCTGCACGACGCCGTCGAGCTCGAAGCCGCACGGCAGACCTATGAGCTCATGGTGCGTGACCCGCTCACGCGCGTGTTCAATCGCCGGCACCTGGAAGAGCGCTTTGCCAGCGAGCTCGCCTTCTCGAACCGCCACAAGACACCGCTGTCGCTGCTGTTACTCGACATCGACGGCTTCAAGCCGATCAACGACACCTACGGACATGCTGCCGGCGATTCAGCGTTGCGTGTTTTGGCCCGCTCGTTACTCGCGATGGTTCGACAAGAAGACGTGGTCGGCCGCTACGGCGGTGAAGAATTCGCAGTGCTCGCGCGCAGCATCGATCGGCGCGGCACGATCGCGTTCGGCGAGCGTATGCGCAAATGCGTGCAGGACTTGCGCGTGCCCACCGAGCGCGGACCGCTCTCGTTCACCGTGAGCATCGGCATCGCGCACACCGAAGGTCACGACGGCAGCGACTCGCAGCGTATGTTCGAGGCGGCCGATCGTGCGCTTTACGCCGCGAAAGACGCAGGCCGCAACCGCGTCGAGATCGCGCCGGATCCGGCAGCACACAGTGCACGTCGCGTCACGACGCCGAACTGACTAAACAGCTCCTCGAAACGCGGCTTGCGGGTCGTGCTTGCACGACCCGAAGACAAGGCGCCTCGCTCGTGTCTCACGGCCCATGCGTCACTGTTTGGGTGACCGCAGCGAGCGGCGCAGCTCCGATAGCTTGGTCGCTGCGCAAGCGCTTCTGGCGCACGTCACAAAAGCGACCCCAACGCTCGAGCTCGGCGCCTTCGTCGGTGCCGAGCTTGGCGCACGCCGCGTATTCTCGCAGCGCCGCTTCCATGAAAGGTCGCGCCTGCAGGTGGATGATGTCGCGGAACATCTTGGCGACCTCGGGCTCGCGATCGAGCTCCGCCGGCGCCGGAATGCGCTCGAGCGAGAGCGCGGTGTCTTCCTGCAAGAGGCCCACGACGGTGCTGCACAGAACCTGTTCGGTCTCCGCTGGCGAGTCGCGCATCATTTGAAAGCGCACGTCGTCGATCGCGTCACGACGTTGCTCCACCCACGGCGCGATCGTGCTCTCGACCCACTCGGACAAGCTCGCATAGGAACGATCGTCGGGTGGATCGGGCAGCCTGCGCTCGAGAATCTCGCTCGCCAGCGCAAGTGGCGGATGCATGCGCTCGGCTTCGCCCGCGGGCTCACGCACCATGTCGGGCAACGCCGAGAGCGCAGGCGCCGCATTCGGATCGCCGGGGCTCGCAGGCGCCGCATAGTGCACGTGGCCCACGCGCGCCGCACAGCCACACACGGACGAGTAGCCGCACAGAACCAAGCACCCCCAAAGCCATGAACGCGAGCGCCCCACGACGCCAGGATACCCCGCTTTGCGCAGACTGCGAAAAGCAAATGCCCAGCTCGTGGTACGGTCTCACCGTGGCCCGCGCACTCGGTCTTTTCGCCCTGGGCGTGGCCCTCGTGGTCGCCGCCCCGAGCGGGAGCCGCGCGGACGACTCGGCTCGCCAGCGTGCCACCGCGCCGAGCACGTCGCTGCCGCAACCCGATCCGAGCCTGGTCTTCGTGGCGCCGACCGAGCTCTCACGCGAGTCGCAGAGCGCGCTGAACGACGCGCTCGGAACGCAACTCGAGTTGCTCCACGTGCGGCTCGTGCTGCTGAGTGCACCCGCCACGGGCGCGCCACCGCTGCTCGAAGAACGGGTCAGCGCGAGCAAGGCGCTGGCGGCCGAGCACCGCGCGCTCGGGACGCTTTGGCTCGATGTGCGCCCAACCGATCACTGGTTTCTCTATGCGATGGACGCCGACGCCGAGCGCGTCGTCGTGCGGCCCTTGCTCGTGAAGCAAGACAGCATCCCAGCTGCGATCGAAGCGGTGGCCGTGATCGCCCGCAGCTGCGCCGAGGCCCTGCTCCGAGGCGAGACGGTGTCCGGCGAGCCTGTGGTTGCCGCTACGCCTACGCCCACGCCCACGCCCACGCCCACGCCCACGCCTACGCCCACGCCCACGCCACCGCCACCGCCCACGCCCACGGCCACGCCACCGGTCGCGGCCACGTCGCCCGCACCCGGACCGTCAGCTGCAACAGATGTCGTCGGCCAGCAACGCCTGCGGCTCGCGGTCGCGTACCGCGGCGAGACCTTCGCGAGCAGCCAGGCCTGGCAGAACGGGGCGCAGGTGAGCGCGGCCTGGCTCTGGCCCAAGGGACCGTACGTTGCGCTCGGGTTCACGTGGCTGCCGGCGCACGATTTCGGCACGGGCGTGCGCTTCACGGTCCAACAGCGGCCGTTCTCGTTGGCTGGAGGCTTCCGGTTTCCCGTGGGCCCGCGAGTGTCCGTCGACGCCGAGCTCGGCACCACGCTCGACATCCGCAGTCGTCACACCCACGACACTCCGGCGGGCGTCGCGCCACGGGGCGACACCACGCGAATTCTCTTCGCGCTTTCGCCCGCGCTGCGGGTGGAGTTCGCGCCGAGCCCCTGGCTCGGTCTGTTCGCCGGTGCTTCGCTCGAGGTATTTTGGAATGAATTCGACTACTTGGCGGCACCGGGGCAGGACCCGCCCGTGCTCTACCCGTACCGGGTGCGGCCCGGGCTCAGCGCAGGTGTCGCGATTCTCCATTGATTACGATGACTTGCCACCAAACACAGGCAGCGCCAGCCAGACGGGAATCGAAGCCCACCGCCGGTGGTCGAAAGATCCGACCTAATTGCGCAGGCGCGCCCAACCTTATAATCGGTAGCGTGTATGCATAGTGCCCCCTCAGTCGCGCACGATGGCGCAGTAGCCGCCGACCTCTCGCTGATGAAGCGAGTCGCCGCCGGCGACAAGCATGCGCAGCGCGTGCTGGCGCATCGCTTGGCGGGGCGCGTACGTCGCATCAGCCAGCGCTTGGTCCGGAACACGGCTGACGCCGAAGATGGCTCACAGCTCTCGTTGATCGAGATCCTGCGCTCCGCCGGCACCTACAAAGACATCTCGTCGATCGAGCGCTGGGCCGATCGCATCACGGTGCGCACCGTGCTCCGGCATGCGCGCGATCAACGCAAGAAGCCCTGGTACTTCGGCTTCGTCGATCCCGAGACCGTCTCGATTCCACCCGAAGAGCCGTCGCCGAGTGAAGGGACGCCGCGCGGGGTCGAAGACTACCTAGCCGAGCTACCGGCCGCGCGCCGCGAAGTGCTCGTGATGAAGCACTCCCTCGGCTACACGACCGAGGAGATCGCCGAGCTCACGAACAATCCGATCGGCACCGTGAAAGACCGGCTGGTCGCCGCGCGCAAGCAGCTGCGCAAGCTGATCGTGCGCGACACACGCGTGTTTGCAGAGTCGCGGGAGAAGAGCTCATGACCGAACCTCGAGATGAGCTGGAACGCTGGTCGGAGCTGGTGGATCGCAGGGCGCTCGGTGAGCAGCTGGGCGCGGAGGACGACGCGTTTAGCGTGCGCTACGCCGAAGCGCACCCCGAGTGTGCGCGCGAGCTCGAGCTCTACGCGGAGCTCGCCGATCTTTCCGTGACGCCCAATGAAGGCAGCCGTGCGCTGGTCGATCGCGCGCTCAAGCGCATGGAGGCCGACGAAGCCGCGCGCGCCGTGGCCGAGGTCGACACGTTCCGGCAGCGCAAGGTTCCCGTGCTCCGTGTCGTCGTGTCGGGCCTCGCGGTCGCGGCCGCGGTCGTGTTCTTCCTGCGCGAGTCGGCGCGGCGCGACGACGGCGAGCTGCGTGCCAGCGCGCAAGCCTCAATCCCCAGTCGCGCCGAGCTGGTGTACGCGTCGGGCTCCGTGAACGTGTCGGGACAAGCGGCCAGCGTGGGGCACACGCTGCTCAGCGAAGGCAACGTGATCGAGACCGGTGAAGGCACCGCCTGCGTGCTGATCGATCCGGAGATCAACGTCTGCCTCTCGACCCACACGCGCCTGCGGCTTTCCGCGCTCAGGACGCCCGCACGGCGCTTGGAGCTCGAGGCCGGCAAGGCCGCTACGCGTCTCGCTGCGCAGCCCGAGGGCATGAGCCTATCGATCTCGGTGGGTGACGTGCTGTCGACCGCGGTCGGCACGGCATTCTCCGTGGAGCGTGCAGACGATGGCGTGGTCACCACCGTGGTCACCACCGTGCTCAACGGCAAGGTGCGCGTCGGGCGCAAGAACGACGCACAGATCGTGGCGGCGCATCAGCGTGCGGCGGTTTCCACGCGCGCTGCGAGCGCGGGAGCGCGGCCAGGCGTGACGTCGGTGAGTCGCTCGGAAGAAGCGCCGTCGTGGGCGATGCTCGGTCCCACCGTGCTCTGGCATGACCCCGTCGCCGCCGCGATCGACGTGCGTGGCCAGCCGGAGCGCGCGGAAGCGTGGCTCGACGATCAGCTGATCGGCATGGCGCCGCTGTCGTCCCTGGTTCCGGTCGGCAGCCATCACTTGATCGTGCGCAGCGGCGGGCAGGTGCTGCTCGATCGCGAGTTGCACATGAACGCCGGCGAGACGCAGGCCGTCGCGTATCTTCCGCTGCTGACAGCTGCAACGCCGCCCGTGGTCGCTGCGGCGCCGAAGCCGCTGGCTCACGAGCTCAAGACCGGTGAGCTCGCGCTCGACGCCAAGGCGCTAACCGCCCGCGAGCTCGGCCTGCGCGAGCCGTCGCCGACCGCGGCAGCCAGCGAGAGCCCCGCGAGCCTGCTGGCGGGTGCACGCCGTGCGCTGCGCGAGGGTCGCTACGCGGAAGCCGAGAAGAGCTACGAAGCGATCGGCAGCGCGTATCCGCAGAGCGAAGAGGCACACACCGTGCTCGTGTCGCTCGCACAGCTCGAGCTCACGCAGCTTGGGCAACCGGAGCGCGCCTTGACGCGACTCGATGCTTACCTCGCAGCCGGCGGCGCGCTCTCGGAAGAGGCGCGCGTGGCCCGCATTCATGCCCTGCGCAGCCTGCACCGGGACGCGGACGAAGCGCTGGCGATCGCGGAATTCCTGACCAAGCATCCGCATAGCTTCCAGGCGGCGGATCTGCGGGCGCGCCTTGCGACGCTCGAGGCCGCGCGCTAGACGGCAATCATGCTTGCGAGACCGGCGCAGCTACGATCCACGACGTTGGCCGCGCTCGGCTGCGCGATTGCCCTGTGCGCGGGCTGCAAGGTCTCGGCCGACGTGGTCGCGGGGCCCGGGCCGGTCGAGGCGGGACCGGGCCACGGCGGCGGCGATGCCAGCGGCAAACACGACGGAGGATCGCCCCTGGTAGATGGCTGCGATCCTAGCCAGCGCTACAAGTACACACCGCCGTTTCTGCTGGAGCTGGCCTTGGTTTGCGAAGTCCAGTTCTCCGCGCTCACGCTGCAAGCTGACGCGGGCGTCACGCAGCTGTCACCCGACCAGTTCAGCCAGCTGATCTCCGCGCCTCTTTTGCAGTCCGACGCGGGCGTGTCTGGCCCCACGCTGTGCAACAAGCAAGTCAACGGCGGCTGGTACCTCGAGCCGCGTAACCTGCCTGATCGCGTCGTACTCTGCACTACGACGTGCGAAACGCTGCGCCGCCAAGTGCAATTCGTGATCGCGCAGACCGGCTGCGACGGCTCGTTCGACGCGGGTCCGTTCGCCGGCCTCGCACCGGGCTTCGGCGGTGGCTTCGCGGGCGGCGGCGGCGCGGACGCCGGCCGGCCGTGACCTTGCAGACTGTCTGCTGCACACGCGGCTAGAACGTGCATGTCGTGGGCGCGACGCAGATGTTGCCGAGACAGGTGCCGCTGTAGCACTCGACTGCGCTGTCGCACGCGCCACCGGTCCGGGCAATCTGCTTGCACGTGTTGCCGACGCAAACGTTGCCCGCGGCGCAGAACTGATTGCGAAAGCCGGTGAGGCACGCGGCGCCATCCGCGGGGTAATCCACGCATGTGCCGACGGCGCCGGGCACCGCATCGCAATACTGGTCGCGCGGACATTCGTTCGGTTGAGCGCGTCGGCAGGCAGCACCCTTCTGGACCGGAGCTTCGCACGTACCCATGGTCGTGCTCATGCTCGCGCACACCAGGTCGGGCGCACACAGCATGCTGGGCTTCGTGCAGCTGTCTCCGAGCGCAGCCTTGTAGATGCTGGCCATGCTGCGGCACACGTCTTTCTTGCCCTCCGTCTGACAGACGAAGGCGAAGTCGCACTTGTTGGAAGAGCAGTCGTCACCGTCGAGGCCCGGCTTCATGCATGTGCCCTTCGCGGCACCGGCGGCCTTCGTGCATTGCAGTCCGTCGGCACACTCGTGCGAGCCCCGACACGGCAAGCCCTCGGTCTGCGGCGCGGCACATGCGCCAGGGCAGGTCTCGGTGTCACCCTTGTCGCAGAACGCGTTGCCCGCGCAGTCGAGATCGATGTCGCAGTCGCCATCGAGCGCAACCTTGCCCTGGAGCGCTTGCTCGCAGCTCGCCGGCAAGCGATGCGTCGCCGCGGCGCAACCGAGCGCCGCGTAGTCGTGGCTGCAGGTCGAGAAGCTCCGAGGGTCGAACACTACGCGTCCCGCGTCGATCGAGGCCTGCAAGAACCTGAGCTCGCCGTCTTCTTGACGCTTCGTCGACGAGGTCACGCAGTCCTCGCCGCCCAGCGTGTCGACAAGCAGCAGCGGCCCGCGACACGCCGACAGTCCTTCACACAGCGCAGCCGCGATCGCTCCGGGCACGCCGGCGACAGTCAGCACGCCGGTGCCCGCATCGCTGCCGCTGACGGCGGCATCCGCGACGGAGCCACCGTCCTCGTCGGTCTGCGCGCCCGCGTCCTTCTTGCTGCCACCGGCATCAGCCGTGCCACCGTCCTCGTCGTTGAAGAAACTGGCGTCGAACGAACCCACGTCGCCGGCCGTGCAGGCACCGAGCAGCGAGACTGTCGCAGCCAAGCAGAGCAGCAAAGACGTCGCGCGCAGGGTTCTCATCGGGGGCCTCTTTCTCGTTCCGGCGGCGGGCCCGGTGGGCACAGTCAACCGGCTCGGCACGGGGCCGTCAAGCCCAGCGACGCGTGCCGGAGCCAGCCATTCATGACTTCTGGCCTTGCCGCGCTTGTCGACTTTCTCGATAGTCGCAGGCCATGACGCGTCGAGCTCACCTCCAGTGCGCGGTCGTCCTGCTGATTGTTGCCGGCTGCAGCACGCCGCGCGCAACGAACGAGCCTAGCGCACGCACGGCGTCCGCCGCGGTCGCGCACGAGAGCCCGAGGCCGAGCCGCACGTTGCCCAGCTCGAGCGGACAGCCGGGTGTCGCGGTCGGCGTGCACGGTGCTGTCGCCACAGCCGAAGCCAATGCCAGCAAGGTCGGCCTCGCTGTGCTCGAGGCCGGAGGCAATGCCGTGGACGCTGCCATCGCGATCGCCTTCGCGCTCGCCGTCACGCATCCGTTGGCCGGCAACCTCGGCGGCGGCGGCTTCATGGTGGTGCGGACCGCGCGCGGTGAGAGCGTTGCCATCGACTACCGCGAAGTCGCACCGCTCGCAGCTACCCGCGACATGTACCTGGACGCGGCAGGCAACCTGACGCACGACAGCGTGAACGGCGCGCGCGCTGCGGGGATCGCTGGCACGGTCGCCGGCCTCGCGCTCGCGCACGAGCGCTTCGGAAAGAAGCCCTGGGCGCAGCTGCTCGCACCCGCCATTGCGCTCGCACGCAACGGACACGTGGTGGACGCCTATCACGCGGACGAGCTGAAGAAAGCCGTGGAGCGCATGCGCAAAGCCGGCTTCGACGGCTCCACGCACTACTACGTGGCGGACGACGGAAGCTACATCGCCGAGGGCGCAACATGGAAGCAACCCGAGCTCGCCAGCACGCTCGAGCAGCTGGCAACCCAAGGCGCGCATGCGTTCTACGCGGGTGAGCTGGCGCAACGAATTGTCGCGGGCGTCAAAGCGCTCGGCGGCGTGTGGACCGCGGAAGATCTCGCGAGCTACCACGCGCTGGCGCGCGAGCCCCTACGCTTTTCGTACTTGGGGCGCGAGGTCGTGACCATGCCGCCACCGTCCGCTGGCGGCATCGTGCTCCGGCAACTTCTGTTCGCGAGCGAAGAGTGGCACATGCGCGAGCAGCCGTGGCGCAGCCCGGAAGCCGCGCATCTGTTCGTGGAGGCGGCGCGCCGCGCCTATGCGGATCGCAACGCCTGGATCGCCGATCCGGACTTTGCCTCGGTGCCGGTAGCTACCCTGACTTCGTCTGCGTATCTGCACGAGCGTATGAGCACGATCGATCCCGCGCACGCTACGCCTTCGAGCGCGATAAAGGCCGGTGCAGCTAACGGCGCCGTCGAATCGCACGAGACCACGCACTTCTCCGTGGTCGATGACGCCGGCAACGCGGTCGCGAACACGTACACGTTGAATGCGAGCTTCGGCGCGCTGGTCGTCGCGCCGGGGACGGGCATTCTATTGAACGACGAGATGGATGACTTCGCCAGCCAGCCCGGAAAACCAAATCAATTCGGACTGGTGCAAGGCGAGCGCAACGAGATCGAGCCCAAAAAGCGCATGCTGAGCAGCATGACGCCAACGATCATCGTCGAGAACGGTCAGCTGCGTGCCGTGCTCGGCTCGCCGGGCGGAGCCACCATCACCACCACGGTCGCACAGCTCGTGCGCGCGCTGATCGACTACGGCGAGCCGCTCGATGCCGCAGTGCGCGCCCCACGCGTGCACCATCAATGGTTGCCCGATCAGGTCAGCACCGAGACCGAGCTCGAGCCCGCGATAGCCGACGGCCTGCGCGCGCTTGGACACACGGTGAATCTCGCGACGAGCGGCCGCATCGGCCACGCGAACTGCATCGAAGTGGATCCCGCGACGCACGGCTATCGCGCCGTTGCGGACGTCACTCGCGGCGACGGCTCGGCCCTCGCGTATTGAGGTATGCTGAGAAGATGAGCCTCCGGGCCAGCTGGGCGTCACTCGCGCTATCGTTCGTGCTCGCGTGCGGCCCCGACGCGAAAAACGTCGCTGGCAAGCTGTGCTCGTCCGACGACGACTGCGCCGGCCTGACATGCGTCGCTGACGCGAACGGGTCCGAAGCCGACCTCGAGCCGGCACCGCTCGTGTGCGGAAAGCCGAGCAGCGGGCGTGACTCGGGTGCTGCGTGCGACCGCGGAAGCCAGTGCGCGCTTGGCGTGTGTCTGCTCGCGGGTGCATGCGCTGCGCCTTGCGCCACAGACCAACAGTGCGCCAAGAACGAACGCTGCGCGCCGGTCTACGCGCGTACGAACGGCGACGCGCTGCAGACACTGCAAGCGTGCGTGGCGCGCGTGGATCTGCCGAGCGACGCGGACATCGTGAGCGAAGTCCAGAAGCAGGCGCTGCACGGAAAGCTCGATACGATCGATCTTCCGGCGGTGCAGGCGCCGACGCTGTTCGTCTTCGAGCACCTGAACGACACGCAGTGGCCGCTCTCGAACAGCGCCTGTCGCCCGCCGCTGTGCGCACCGAAGCTCGTGACGCGCGATGCGCCTGCGCACGTGCTCTTCGACCTCGCCACGATCGACAGTGCGAAAGACGGGCCGGACAACCCGATCGCGAATGGCGACTACGTGAATCCCGTCACGGTGCTGCTGCCGAACAGTCCGCGCAGCGTCCTGTCGAACGCGGGCTACGCGCTGACGCTGCAAGACCAGGAGCCTGGCGACTTGCGGGTCACGCGTCTGCATCGCGACACGCGCGGGCACCAGCTCGATCTGAATCTGTTCTACGTGGGCGCGCGCGGCCTCACCGCGATGCGCGATCGCGGGCCTGCGTTCGTCGCCGATGCGCTCGCGGAAGTCGACACGGTCCTCGGGCAAGCCGACATCTTCATCGGCGACGTGCGTCAGATCGAAGTGACCGGCGAGCTGCTGCAGAAGGGAACGCCAATCCCCGCGGTAACCGTCGCCAAAGGCTTCTCGACCATCGGACTGCAATACGGCGTGTACCCCGAGCTGCCCGAGCTCTGGAAGCTCTCGGCCGGTGCAGCTGACGTCGCGCTCGACGTGTTTTTCGTGGCGGACATCGCGCCCGGCAGCGCAGGCGGCGACGTCGGCGGAATCTCCGGTGGAACACCCGGCCCACTCGGCATGCACGGCACGCCCGGCTCCGGGATCGCGATCTCGACCGACATGATGCTCGACGCAGGCGATCCGAAGAGCCTCGGCCGCACGCTCGCCCACGAAATTGGTCACATGCTCGGCCTGTTCCACACGAGCGAGATCACGGGCGTCGTGTTCGATCCGCTGCCCGACACGCCGGTCTGCGGTCCGGACCAGGACAGCAACGCCGACGGTCAGCTGAGCGCCGACGAGTGCATCGGCTTCGGCGCAGACAACTTGATGTTCCCGACCGAGCAGATGAACGCCACGAAGCTCACCGAGCAGCAGCGCGAGATCCTGCGCTCGGCTATCGTGCTGCACTGAGTATGTAACTCCGCGGAGAGCCGCTGGCGGATCCGCGGGTAGGCAATTAACCGTTGAGCTTCTTCAGCTCGCCGCGCAGCGTGTCGATCAAGTACGGGCGAATGGTCTTTGCGGGAATGATCTCTTCGATCGAGCCCACGCGCTTGGCACGCTCCACCGAGTGCACCTTGTCGTACTCGGCGGCGATCTCCGCGCGCTTCTCGATGGTGATGTCACGACGCGCCTTGTCGAACGCGGCGCGCTCCTCGGCGGTGGGATTGCCCTTCAATGTCGCACGTAGCGCCGCGATCCGCGGATCCGCAGCCACGCGCGCACGAACCTCACGCGGGAACACGACAGCAGCGGCCGGGCCGCCGCCGATCACCGATGCGTACGAGCCTTCGACGGCGAGCGCACGTAGGTTGTCGTTCAAGCCGCGTGAGAACACGACGTAGGCACCGCCGTGATAGCGACCGACGATGCAAAACAGGATCGGGCCCTTGAATTTCACGACGGCACGCGCGATTTCAGCGCCGTACTCGAGTTGCAGCTTACGCATCGACTCGGGTGAGCCGTCGAAGCCGGAAATATTCGCGAGCAACACGCACGGGCGTACCCCGCTCGCCGCGTTGATCGCGCGGGCGACCTTCTTGCTGGACTGCGGGAACAGCGTGCCGCCGTTCCACTCCTCGGGACCGTCGGACGGCCGGTAGCCCATGCGCGCGACGTTGTGGCTCTCGATGCCGAGCAAGCACACCGGGTAACCACCCAAGTGAGCGTCCCAAACGATCGCGGTCTCCGCGCCGACCTGGTGCGCCCAGCGCTCGAGATGACCACCGTCGGTGTCGATCACGCCCTGCATCAGCGCGCGCATGGCGAACATGCGCTTGCGACCGGGGTTGGTCTTCGGATCGAGGATCTCGCCGATGGTCTGGAACGGCTGCGCCGCCGTGGTGCCATCGTTGTACGGGTAGCTGGTGATGTCGCGGACATCTTTGTCCGCAGTTGCCAGCCGACGGGGCCCGTGCTCGCCAGGCACCACGTACGTGTACTCGTAGTGGTCGTAGAGCACCTTGTACGCGGACAAGAGATCCGGTGCGAAGTACTGCGCTTCGCCATTCGGCCCCATCACACGCTCGTGACCGCCGATGGCGACTTCGTCCTCGGCAGACACCGAGCCCGAGACCGCGAGCGCCGCACTGCCCGTGAGCACCATCGACGCCGTCGGCGTCATGATCAGGCAGCCGCGCGTGTGCATGAGCATCGTGGCGAGCGAGTCCCAGTAGCTCTGCGCGCCGACGTTGATGCCCGTCACGACGCAGTGGATCACGCCGCCGGCCTCGGTGAACGTCACGATCCGCCGCACGACGCGCGCGATTGCGTCCATCGTCTCGGTGCCGCTGTCCATCGCGATCTTGGCACCGGCCGAGACGGGTACCCACTCGACGGGCACGTTCAGCTTCTCGGCGAGATCAATCGCCGCGTACAGCCGATCGCACTCGGGCGTTGCGAGCGAGCCCATGCCCATCGTCGGATCCGACAGCACGAGCACTCGCTTCATGCCTTCGGGGATCTTCTTGGTCGGCGTGGTCACGACACCGAACACGATCGAGGTCGTGTTCTTGCCGGGCTCACGCCCCGCAACGCTCACGGCCACGGGCGCCGTGCTCGCAGGATCGAGATCGTATTCTTCGAAGGTACCGACAGCCAGCACCGGGCGAGCATTCTCGTCTTGCGCTTCCATGGCGCGCTCGGCGGCTTCGTTGCCCTGCGTGAGCATGCGCACGATCTCGTACGGATAGACGAGCTCACGACGGCGGCAGGCCGCGACTTTGCGCTCGTACGGCGTCGCAGGAACGAGCGGCACGCGACGCGGCTTGCGCCACTGCATGTCGAGGCGCGAGCTGGCGAGGTCCGAGAACGCGAGCTCTACCTGACGGGTGCCGCGGAACGTCGACCTGTCTTCGACGCTCACGTCTTTTCCGGCATCTCGGCCGGCATCTCGCGTCGCATCTTTCTTCTCGGAGGAGCTCGCCAAGCGTAAGCGCACGATCGTCTTCTCGAGGCCGAGGTAGCGCGTGTTCGCGAGCAAGCGCCGCGCGAGCCGTTGCGCCATCGCGCCGTCGATCTCCATCGGGTGCTGCATGTGCATCACTAAGCGGTTCCACTGCAGCTCGCGCCGCGGATCGCGAATACCAAGGTTCAGGCGCAAGACGCGCGTGGCTTCTTGGAATGCGCGCTCGAAGATCGGCACGAAGCGCTCGGCGCTCTTGCCGCCTTCCGCCGGACGCGCACGCACATCAGCCAATACGAACAAGCGCTCGTCCTTGCCGTCCTGCTTGGCCTTGGCGAAGAAGCAGTAGACGTCGTCGGAGTCCCAGAGCCGCTCGAGATCGAAGTTCGTGTAGCGCGCCAGATCGACGCGCTCCGCCGCTTCCGGGTGCAGCCCGTGCAGCTGCAAACGCACGATCCCACCCGCCAACCGCGAAGAGCCGGGGGCTGCTTCGCCCGACAAAGCCAGCGTGTCGTGCTGCTGCGACCCATCCGGCGTGATCGACGTGAGCGTCAAGCGCGACGCGTGCAGCTGTCCGCCGAGCGCTTGCTGCACCTCGGCAACCGCGGCTTCGCGCCCAGCTTCGTCTTCCACCAAGGTAACGATCTCGAGCGCCGCCACTTTACCCGCACGCGAGAGGTCGGCAAGCGCGCGCGTGGCGCGATCGACCTCGCCTGCTGGCGCGAACGTGCCGAGCACCAGGCCATCGCTGAACTGCAGGCGGTCAATCACGTAGCCGCCGCGAAGAGCCGAAGGCTGCTTCGCAGAATCGACAGGCTCAGACGCATGCGCTGACGGCTGCTTTGGCGCATACAAACGGCGCAGCACCGCAGAGACCGCAATCGCGCGACGGTTCTTGTCGGCATCGCGCAAGAAGCTCGCGACGCGCTGGAACAGCGACGCGGGAGCGGTCGACAGATCGACCAGCACGCTCGCCGGAGGTGCTGCGCTCGTCGTGTGTGCTTCAGCCGCGGTCAGCCAGCCTTCGAGGCGCTCGGCTGTTTGCTGCGCGTGGCGCGCCAGCTCGGGACGCTGGAACACGCGGTAGTACGCTTCCAGCGCGTTGTCGGCGAGCGCGTTGCTCACCATGTCGCGCAAGCTGGCGATGCGCGACAACGCCTCGCGCAGCTCTTCATCGTCGGACGCATCCACACCGAGATCGACGAGCGCGATCAACCGGCGCAGCACGGCCATCACCAAGCGACGGCGCGGCTCGGGATCACGCTGCGTCGCGAACATGCGGAAGATCGATTTTTCGAGACCGTCGCAGTGTTCGAGGCTGCTGATGCCGTAGTGCGCGAGCGCACCCTTGAGCAGGTCCAGGAAGTCCGGCGCGATGCCGGCGCCCTGCGAGCGCATGCGACGCAGGTAGCCGCGGAAGCGCGCGCTGTTGGACGGCCCGAGCACACCGGCTTCGGATACGGGACGTGCACGCGAGAACAGCTGCTCCACCGACACGAACACCGCGAGCTGCGAGCGCAATAGCGCCAGCTCGTCGCGGAATTGATGGCTCAGGCCCTCGGGCAGCGGCGCCTCGAGGAAGTCGAGCAGCTTGTGGAAGCGGCCCTCGGAGATGTCGAAGCCGAGCACGATGCGGCGACACTCTTCGTTGACCGCTTGCATGGCCAGCTTGCGTTGCTCGAGCGGTGCACGCTCTGCCGCGAGCAAGTTCGGTGCACCGAGCTCGCCGGTCGTGCCCTCGTCGAACAGCATGGCGAGCGGATCGACTTCATCCGGCAGGCGCAGGCGACGACCTGTGCTGACAGCTGCACCGTCTTCGCGCACCGGCTCGATCACGATCAGCGTGTCGCCCGCAGCAACCTGCTGCCCCTTGCTCACGCGCACTTCGGTGATGGTGCCAGCGACCGGAGCGGAGAACCCGATCTCCATCTTCATCGCTTCGACCATGCCGAGCGTCTGCCCAGCCCTCACCTTGTCGCCCGGCTTCACGTCGATCGACACGACCATCGACGGGGCGCCCGCGCGCACTTGCCCCGCGGTCTGACGACCGAAGCGGTGCACGGAGCCTTCGACCTCGCAACGAATGTACGCGTCGGTCACGTCGTGCACGGCGCGCAGGTAGCGCCCCGCGATCACCATGCGCGCGGTGTGCGCCTCGGGGTCACCGAAGCGCGCGCTAATCACGCGACCTTCGAGGTGCACGCGGTAGCGCGACGAGCCTACCGAGAACACACGCACGCGGTAGCTCTCGCCGCGGTACTCGAGGTCGAGTTCGCGGCCATCGAGCGCTGGGATCTTGTCCGGCGTGATGCTGCTCGTGTCCGAGAAGAAGTTGCGTCGCTCGCCGCGCCACTGCGCGCGGTACGAGAGAATCGCCGCGAGCACGAGGCCCTCTACGGCATGCGGCGGCTGCGGGTCGCGCTCGTCGTTCCAACGATCGAGCCAGCGCGTGTCGACGCCGCCTTTTTTGTAAGGCTCCGATTCGAGCAGCTGAATCAGGTAGCTCTTGTTGGTCGCGCCGCGCTCGATCACGAGATCGAAGTCGCGCAGCGCGCTGATCAAGCGAGCGCGCGCTTCTTCGCGCGTATCGCCGAACGCCATGACTTTGGCCACCATGGAGTCGAACGCCGCGGGCACGGTGCTGCCCATCACGACCCCGGTATCGATGCGCACGCGAGGGCCGAGCGCGGGATCGAACAGCGCGATGCGGCCGGGCGCCGGCAAGAACCCTTGATCGGGATCTTCCGCGCACACGCGCGCTTCGATACACACGCCGGTTTCCTTGGCGGTGCCGATCAGAGGTTCCAGCTTCTCGCCGCGCGCGATGCGGATCTGCAGCTCGACGATGTCGGTGCGCGTGATCTCCTCGGTGATGCCGTGCTCGACCTGCAAGCGTGGGTTCATCTCGAGGAAGAAGTAGTCGTTGCCCTTGACCAAGAACTCGACCGTGCCGGCGCCGGAGTAACCGACCTCGGCCGCGAGCATCTCGGCGCACTTCCTCACCGCGTCGAGCACGCCGGCGGACAGGCCCGTCGGAGGCGCCTCTTCGATCACCTTCTGATGGCGACGCTGCACGGAGCAGTCACGCGTGCCAAGGGCCTTCGCGAAGCCGTGGTTGTCCGCGACGATCTGAACCTCGATGTGCCGCCCACCCTGCACCATCTTCTCGAGGAACATGCGGTCGTCGCCGAACGCGTTCTTGGCTTCCGAGCGCGCCGACTCGTACATCTGCGGCAGCACGTCCATGTGCTCGACGACGCGAATGCCGCGACCGCCGCCACCCGCGGACGCCTTCACGACCAGCGGCACGCCCACCTTGCGCGCCGCTTCGGTCGCATGCGCGATGTCGCGCAGCACGCCACCGCTCCAAGCCGTGACCGGAACGCCGACGCGCTCGGCCAGCTCCTTCGAAGCGATCTTGTCGCCGAGCCGGCGCATGGTGTCGCCGGTCGGACCAAGGAAGCGAATACCGGCAGCGCGCAGCTTGTCGACGAACTCGGCCGACTCGGCCACGAAGCCCCAGCCCGGCCAGACCGCGTCCGCGCCCACTTGCTTGAGCGTCGCGAGCAGAAGATCGTGGTCGAGGTACGCAGCGACCGGCGTGGTCTTGACCGGCAACCGGTACGCCATGTCCGCGTGACGCACGAACGGCGCCTCGCGATCCGGATCCGTATAGAGCGCGATCACTTGAAGGTCCGAGCCTTCGAGCGAACGCAACGACTTCACCGTGCGCACACAACGCATGGCGGCTTCGCCGCGATTCACGATCGCGAGCCGACGAATGGGCGTGATCTCCATCGGTATAGGACTCCAGAACGAAGCGGGACAGGCCCCTTCGTACGCAAGGCACGCAAGCCAAGTTGACCGGCCGTCGTACGGCAGCCGGCCCGACCCCGTCGCCCGCCGAAAAAGTGGGCACACCCGGGCCAATTGGTGCGGCGGACGGTACCCGACACGTCCATACCCGTCAACGCGAACGGAGACCTCCGGCCGCTCGGCCGAAGGCGTTGGCCGCAAGAGGTACTCTTCGGATAGGATTGGGGTATTCGGCGTGAGCAGCCGCCGTTGGCTGCGCGGATTGCGGCCGGCGCACCCGTTCATTTACGGATCGCGAGCACCATCCCATCCGGGGTCGGTAGGCATGCGGTCTCGAAGTGCTCCCCGAGCAGGCCGTGGAACTCGCGCATGCGCGCCGCCTCCGGGTGGTCCGCGAGCAGCTGGCCGAAGTAATACGAATTATCCGCGATCAGGAGACCGCCAGGTCGCAGCGCGCTCGCGGCCCAACGCGCGTAGTCCGGGTAGCCGCTCTTGTCCGCGTCGATGAACATCGCATCCAGCTCAGCGGCTCGACCCCGCGCGAGAGACGGCAGCGTGCTGAGCGCCGGCCCGACGATCACCTCGATCTGCTCGCTCATGCCCGCGAACGCGATGTTGTCGCGCGCGACCTCGGCGTTGCCCGGATCGAGCTCGAGTGACACGAGCTTGCCCCCGGGTGCCATGCCGCGCGCAAGACAGAGAGCCGAGTAGCCCGCCAGCGTGCCGACCTCGACGACACTGCGTGCGCCCAGAAGGCGCATGAGCAGTGTGAGCGCCCTGCCCTCGGACGGAGAAACCTGAATCTGCGGCATGCCGTGACGCGCCGGCGCTTCGAAGGCGCGCGCGAGCGCTGCGTCGTGCACGGCGTGGTGCCCTTCGATGAACGCGAGCAACTCCGGCGTCGCGTAGCGAACACCGCTGCGGGAATCATGATCAGCCATAGCGCGAGCCTATGCCTTCTCGGGCCAGGTCACAGGGGGAATCGGAAAGCCGGGCTTGGCCAGCAGATAGCCCTGCCCGAATTGCACGCCGGCATCCATCACGGCATGCAGCTCGCTCCTGGTCTCGATGCCTTCAGCCACCACGCGCGCGCCTTGATCCGTGCACATGTGAACGATCGACTTCACCAGCGCCTGCTGACGCGGCTTCTTGTCGATGTCGCGCACCAGCTGCATGTCGAGCTTAACGAACGCCGGGTGCAGATCGACGATGCGCATCAAGTTCGAGTAGCCCGCGCCGAGATCATCGATCACCAAGTGCACGCGACCGCTGGCCTGGATGTCGCGCAGCACAGCCAAGCACTGCTCGAAGTGAGAGAACGGCACCGACTCGGTGATCTCCGAGTACACGTCGTGCTTGTGGCTGAACAGCGGGTCGTCGCCGGTCGCGATGAAGCGCTGCACGAGCTCGTCCGGATGCACGTTCGCGAACACCGGCAGCTCGGGAGCTGCTGCCACCATCAGCTCGCGGATCACGCGAACGACTCGCGCGTCGCGAGGTCCACGATCGGCTGGAACACGACGTAGATACCGCCGGGACCCACGGCGAGCGTGAACGCGTCGAGCGTTTGACGCCGCATATCGCGGTTCGGGAGAGCGCTCTTGTCACGCGGGGGCGCAGCCATCGTTGGCGTCAGAAGCGTAACGCATCGCGGGAGCCCAAGGACATGCGAGCGCACGGCAAGCTCATGCAATTGAGTGTGTCCGACGCACAGCGTCGACCTGGGTGAGACATCGGTTGCATGACGACTTCGGTGTCGCATGTCGGAAAACCGCGTGCCAAGCTGCGCGCGCATGCGCCGTGACCATCATCCCTACTGGTACGAGAAGCTGGCGGAGCGCTGGAATCAGCGCTTCGCAGAGCACTTCGTGTACCCGAACTTCGACTCGCTCGGCGTCGAGCCGCGCTTCGTCGGCGGCAACCACATGTTCGTGCGCGGGCCCCACATCAGCGCGGGTGACCACTTCCACTGCTACTCCACGCGCCACGATCCGATCTCGCTGGCGGTCGATCCGTTCGAGGGCGGCGCGGGTCACATCGCGTTCGGCTCGTACGTAATCCTGTCGCCCGGCGTGCGCATGCGCTCGGCCTCGTCGATTCGCATCGGCGACAACTGCATGCTGGCCGAGCAGACCTTCATCACCGATGCGGATTGGCACGACCAGTACCACCGCATCTACCCCGGCAAGAGCGCGCCGGTCGTGCTCGAGAACAACGTGTGGATCGGCGATCGCGTCACGATCTGCAAAGGCGTGACGATCGGCGAGAACAGCATCATCGGTGCGGCCTCGGTCGTGACCAAGAGCATCCCGAAGAACACCGTGGCAGCTGGCAACCCCGCGAGGCCGGTGGGCGAGCTCGATCCGGCGCACGCCATCACGCGCCGCGATGCGCTGTTCGTGCACGGCCTGCCGTACACCGAGTTCAAGGATCAGTTCGATCGCAAGCGCCTGGCGGGCAACAGCCTGTCGAGCTGGTTGCGTGCCCTGTTGTTTCCGACGCGCAAGATGTAGCTCGACAGGTAGCCGAGTCGCTCGCCGCTCACTGATCGCGCGTCGGCATGAGCAGGGAGCGCAGCCAATCACCGAACGTGTTCGACGCGAGCATGAACTCGTCATAGCGGTCGAGGAACTCGTCGTAGCTCTCGCTGCCGGCGAACAGCTCCTCGCGCTTCTTGAAGGCGCGCTGCTTGTCGAGCTCCTTCACGACCTTCGCAGGATTGCCTGCCACCACGCAATTCGCGGGCACGTCGCGCGTGACCACGGCACCCGCGCCGACGATGCTGTTCTCGCCGATGCTCACGCCTTTGCACACGATCGCGCTGTCGCCGATCCAGACGTTGTTCGCGAGCGTGATCGCGCCGGTCTTGCCGGGCGCCGAGGTACGGTCGTACTGGTCGTGCCAATCCGCGTCGGTGATGTAGCAGTTGGTCGCGAACATGCAGTTGGCGCCGGCCGTAACTCCCGTCGCCGCCGCGATGCGCACGCCGGGCAGCACGATGCAGTAGTCACCGAGCGTGATGTGGCTGGTCTGCTCTTTGTTCGGATACACGGTGAGCTGGATCGGTCGCTCGCGCGTGGCCATCGAGTGCAGGCGCTTGCCGATGCGAATGCGCGGCCCGTTGATCTGGAAGTAGCGTGGGTTGATGAAACTGCCGCCCTCGCCGATGCCGTCGAGCTGCGGGTACAGGTACTTCTGGGCACAGAAGAGGCTCCACGCGGCGTTCGCGCGCTTGAGCCAGAGCGGTCTGTGGTCGCGTCTCACGCGCCCGGCTCTAGCCCACCTTACGGGCTTAGGTAAAGCCCGAAAACGACGTGTTCGACGCGGCATACGGGCGGCGGGACACGTTGCAAAGTCGGTTACAACAATGTAGGTAGTGTCGCCACACGGCCGGGTTTTTCTGTGGATCGGTTCAGTGCCCGAGTCCGCGGATCACCCGCTACGCCAGCATACGCCATGGCAGGCGCCCCGCTTCGAGTTTGTCTGTTGACGTATCGCGGCAATCCCCGCTCGGGAGGCCAAGGCGTCTACGTGCGTCTGCTCAGCGAAGCGCTGCGCGACCTCGGCCATGAGGTCGACGTGTGGAGCGGTCAGCCGTATCCCGAGCTGGTCGACGGCGTGCGCCTCGTGAAAGTGCCGAGCCTCGATCTGTGGAATGAAACCCAGCTCTTCCGGACGCCGTCCCTGCGCGAGCTGGTCGACCCGATCAACCTGTCCGAGTACGCACGCACGCGCTTCGGTGCGTTCATCGAACCGATCACGTTCTCCGATCGCGTGGCGCGTCGTTTTCGGCGTGGCGGGAACCTGCGCGGCTACGACATCGTGCATGACAACCAGTGCCTCGGGCCGGGCCTTCTGCAGTTGCGCACGCTGCTGCCGGTGGTCGCGACCATCCATCACCCGGTCACCGTCGACCTGCGCATCGCGTATCAGACGGCCAAAGATCGCACCGAGCGTTTTGGTCTGCGGCGCTGGTACAGCTTTCTGCCCACGCAGCTGCGCGTCTCGCGCAGCCTCGATCGCATCCTGACGGTGTCCGAAGCCTCGAAGACCGATCTGCATCGCGAGTACGGCGTCGCGCAGGATCGCCTGCGCGTCGTGGGCAACGGCATCAACCTCGACGTCTTCAAGCCGATGCCCGAGATCGCGCGCAAGGACAATCTGCTCATCACCACGCTCTCCGCCGACTCACCGCTCAAGGGCTTTCGCTACTTGCTCGAAGCGCTCGCACGGCTACGCACGACGCGTCCCGACGTGCACTTGCTCGTGATCGGCCAACCGGGTCTCGAGACCGGCACGCGTGAGCGGCTACGAGACATGAAGCTCGAAGACGCGGTGACGTTCAGCGGCCGCGTAGCCGCCGAAGACATCGCGCGGGCCTACGCCGAAGCCACGATCGCCGTAGTGCCGTCGCTCTACGAAGGCTTTGGCTTTCCCGCAGGCGAAGCGATGGCTTGCGAAGTCCCCGTCGTGTCGTCGAGCGGCGGCGCGCTGCCCGAAGTGATCGGCCGGAGCGGCACGTGCGGCACGTTAGTCGAGCCGAAGAGCGGCGCTGCGCTCGCGCGTGCGATCGGCGAGCTGCTCGATCAGCCCGAGCGCCGCCGCGAGATGGGCCGCGCCGGTCGCGCACGCGTCTTGGATCTGTTCACGTGGCGACGCGCAGCGGAGCGCACGGTCGCGGTCTATCGTGAAGCCATTGCCGAGCACGGAGCACGCCTATGCTGACGATGCGGTTCGAGCACTTGAACTTGAAGCCGGGCATGCGCGTGCTCGACGTGGGCTGCGGCGGCGGTCGCCACATCCGACAGACGCGCATGATCCCTGGCATCGTCGCGGTCGGGCTCGATCTCGGGAAGAAAGAAGTTAGCGACACGGCGAAGATGCTGCGCGAGCTCGACGCGTTGCCCACACAGTACGGCGGCAGCGTGCCGGGTGCAGGACCGTGGATGTCGCTGCGCGGGAGCGCCTACCAGCTGCCGTTCAAAGACGAGTCGTTCGACTGCGTGATCATCTCGGAAGTGCTCGAGCACCTGCACGAGGACGAGCGCGCGTTGGCCGAGATGTCGCGCGTGCTCAAGCGCGGCGGTGTGTTGGCGGCGTCCGTGCCGCGTCAAGGTCCGGAGGCGGTGTGCTGGGCGCTGTCGGAGGACTACCGGAACTGGCCCGGTGGGCACATCCGCATCTACAACCGCAAGGCGCTGCGCGAGAAGCTCGTAGCGCACGGCTACAACGTCTACGCCAGCCACTTCGCACACGCGCTGCACTCGCCGTACTGGTGGCTCAAGTGCCTGCGCGGCCTTCAGCACGAAGATGATTCTCTGGTGCAGCTCTACCACCGACTCTTGGTTTGGGACATGATGCGCCGTCCGGCGCTGACCCGTGTGCTCGAAGCCGCGTTGCAGCCCCTGATCGGCAAGAGCGTGGTGTTCTACGGAATCAAAGAATGATGCGCGTGATGTATCCGAGCGCTGTACAAGACGACCCTCACGCACTGCTGCGTGCGCGTGAGCTCGAGATCAGCGCAAGCTGGCTGGCTTCGCATCAGGACGCATCGGGCGAGATCCTCTGGTCGATGAACGGCAAGAGCGATCCCTGGGACATGGTGCATGCCGCCATGGGCCTCGCAACGCTCGGTCGTGTCGATGCTGCGCGCGCCGCGTATCGCTTCCTCGCACGCACGCAGGAGCCAAACGGCGCATGGGCTGCCGAGCGCGTCGGCGGCATGGTCACACGCATCTCGCAGGAGACGAACCACGCCGCGTACATCGCGATGGGGCTCATGCATCTGCACTGCGCCGCACCCGACGTGGACTTTCTCGGCGAGCTTTGGCCCACGCTGGAGCGCGCCATGGATTGGGTCGTGTCGTTGCAGCTGCCGAGCGGGGCGATTGCCTGGGCCTCGAAGAACGGCAAGGTGTGGCGCTCGCCGCTGCTCACCGGCTCGTCGTCGATCCACGGCAGCCTCGTGTGCGCGCTGCGCATCGCCGAGCGGCTCGATCACGACAAGCCCAGCTGGCGCAAAGCGCTGCACAAGCTCGGCCGCGTGCTCCGCGAAGAGAGCGCGGGTAGCGACGTGTTCAGCAACACGGATCTTCCGGAAAAGCCAGGCCGTTACTCCATGGACTGGTACTACCCCGTGCTCGGCGGCGCGCTGCGCGACGAGGCTGCACGCGCACGCTTGGTCGATCCTGGGCTCGCCAAGGACTTCGTCGAAGAAGGCGTCGGCTGTCGCTGCGTTCGCGACCAACCTTGGTACACCGTAGCCGAGACATGCGAGCTGGTGCTTGCGCTCGATGCGGCGGGCCTACGCGACCGCGCACGCGAAGTGCTCGGCTGGACGCGCGCACAGCGCACCGGGAACGGCGCGTACTGGACGGGTGCGACGCACCCTGAAGGCATCATCTTCCCCGAGGACGAGCAGACCACGTGGACTGCGTCTGCGGTGATCCTTGCAACCGACGCGGTGCGCGACGACTCCCCGACCAGCGCATTCTTCCGCGAGCTCGGTGAGCTCGACGCGAGCGCGGCGCGCGCGGCGCGCAGCCACCGCACCCCGTTCGACGAGATCCCGACGTCTCCAGCTGAGTGACATACCCGCGGAGCGCTGGATGACATGCCCGCGGAGCAGCTTGCGGCTCTGTGCGTGGTTACCTGCGGCGCAACACGCCCAGCGTCTTCGTGGTCTCCAGGGCGTCGAAGGAGCCCGAGCCGAGACCTTGGCGATAGATCTCGATCGGCGCTTGTCCGCCTTCAGCCGGATTTGGAAACAGGTCGTGGATCGCAAGCACACCGCCGCTCGCGACCTTGTCGTGCCAGCCCGCGTAGTCGCTGCGCGCGGTCTCGAAGCTGTGCCCACCGTCGATGAAGACCATGCCGAGCGGCGTGCTCCAGATGCGCGACGCTGTCGTGCTCGACGAAACCCAGATCACCGCATGCGCCTCGAGGTTCGCGAGCCGCAGCGTGCGACGCAGCGCGTGCAGTGTATCCATGCGCCCAGCCTGCGCGTCGAACAGCTCGGGGTCGTGGTACTCCTCGCCGGGCTGATGCTCCTCGGAGCCGCGGTGATGATCGATGCAGATCAGCGTGCTGCCGGCGTCCCGAGCGCCCGCGCCAAGATAGACCGAGGACTTGCCGCAGTAGCTCCCGATCTCGACGATCGGCCCAACGCGCCCGTACTCGCGCGCCAGCTCGTACAGGCGCATGCCCTCGGCCTCGTCGAGGTAACCCTTGCACTCGCGTGCGATGCGTAGCAGCTCAGCGTCCATCGTTAGTCCTCTGTGGTGCCGGGGTTTGTAGAGAACCCCCGCGCAGAGTACAAGTGCACGCCCCACATGACCTCGGCCGTTCGACCGCAGCGAACTTTCTGGCAGCGCGTCTCGCCGGGTCAGCTCTCGGGCCGTAGCCCCTGGCTCGTCGGTGCCGCGTTCGGCTGCGCGACCCTGTGCGTATCCTTGGCCAGCCGCGTCGCGATGATCGTGCTCGCCGGGCGCGTCGGCTTTCTGCAAGGGCTCGGGCCTCGCCAGCTGCTCTGGATCGCACCCGCCCTGGGCTTCGATCTGCTTGCCGCGCTCGCCGTCGCGCTACCTTTGACTGGCCTACTGCGCATCGCGCCACAGCGCGTGCGACCGGTCGCGCTGGTCGTGGCGTACCTGCTCGTGCTGTTCACGAGCCTCGTCTGCATCGTGTCCATCGCCACCTACGGCGCGCTGCACTCGACGCTGCACCTGACGCAGCTCTTGCTCGCGGGCGGCGTACAGGACCTGTTCGAGACCGGTGTCGACATCATCTCGCGCACCGGTCTCGCCGTAGGCATCCTGGTCCTGCTGCTGAGCCTCGCGCTCGCGCCCAGCTTCCTCGCACCCCTCGAGCGCCTGACCAGCGCGCTGCGCGAGAAGCGCGCTCGCTTCGTGGTCGCGGCGTTGCTTGCCGTGCTCGTGCTCTGCAGCGTGCTCGCTCCGCACGGTGGCGCCGCGGGCCTCGAGGTGAATCCCGTCGTCGAGTTCGTCGTGAGCGCCGTGCGCTACGGCATGCGTCGCGAAGAGCCCGTCGACATCGACATGTCCAACGCGCCGCACTTCGACGCAACGCTGATCAAGGGCTCGCCGAAGGTGCCCGACGCGCTCGAAAGTCTCGTGACCACGAGCAAGCTGCCGCTCAGCAACGCAAACGTCGTGCTGCTCGTGATGGAATCGGCGGCCGTGAACCAGCTGCCGCTGTGGAACGGCAAGGCGCCGATCACGCCGCACCTCAAGGAGCTCGCGCAGCACGCGCTCTTGTTCGACAACTACTACACGGCTTCGCCCGTTTCGATGAAGTCGCTGTTCACGCTGCACTGCTCGTCGTATCCGTATCCGCACCCCGCAGCAGAGACGTATTTCAACCCGAGCATGGAGTGCAACTCGATCAGCGAGATCTTGAAGGCGCGCGGCTATCGCACCGGGCTCTTTCACAGCGGTCGCTTCTCGTACACGCGCAAGGACGAGTTCTTCAAGTACCGCAAGTTCGACGTGATGCGCGACGCCGAGACGCTCGTCAACCGCAACAAATACCCGAGCGTGATGTGGGGCGCGGACGACCGTGCCGCCGTGGACGACGCGTTCGCGTGGCTGGAGCAAGCGCCGGACAAGCCGTTCTTCTTGGATCTGGTCTTCCTCGCGCCGCACGAGCCGTACACGCTGCTGCAGGCGCCCACGCCGTACGGCACGCGCAGCAGCCTCGATCGCTACAAGAACGCGACGCTGTTCATCGACTCGCAGATCGGCCGGATCTGGGATTGGCTCGTCGCGCACGGCAAAGCGGACAACACGCTGCTCGTGATCGTCGGCGATCACGGAGAAGCGTTCGGTGAGCACCCAGGGCACTACACGCACGGCACCCGCATCAACGAAGAGGTCGTGCGCACGCCGATGATGCTCGTGAACCCGCAGCTATTCTCCGGCGCGCGCACACCACGTATCGGCAACCACGTGGATCTCGTGCCCACGATCCTCGACGTGCTCGGCCTACCGGTCGTCGCGCGCCACCAAGGCCGCAGCCTCTTGCGTGGCTACCGCCCGCACATGCTGTACTTCTATGCCGACTGGTATCACCACTACCTCGGCCTGCGCGACGGCCAGTGGAAGTACATCTACGACGTCGACAGCGAGACAGCCGAGCTCTACGACCTCAGCACGGATCGCAGTGAGCGGAACAACCTCGCGACCGTGCACGCCGATCAAGTCGCCGCGTATCGCGACCGCGTCCAAAGCTGGGAGCACTTCTACCGCGAGCTGATCCCGAACTACGAGCACTACGTAGACTCGAAAGGCCAGTGTCCCGGCCGCGCGAAGTGCTTCGTCGACGACTTGAAGCCGGTGCTGCAGCACGGCGTGATGGTGCGCAGGCGCGGCATGGCCGGCGATCGGCTGCAAGTCGGCAAGCACCGCACCGATCGCGGCATGAGCGTGACTCCGCTCTCCATCCTGCGTTACAACATCCACGGCGAAGGGTTCAAGCGCTTGCGCGGCGGCGTCGGCCATCACATCCAAGGGCGCAACGCGAATCTCTCACTCAAGGTGAGCGCCGAAATCTACTTGGACGACAACCTGATCTGGTCGAGCGGCAAGCTGACCGCGGACGAAGAGCCGCACAACTTCAACCTCGACGTATCAGGTGGCAGCGTGCTGGAGTTGATTGGCTACGACGTGGACGGCGAAAACTGGCGTGACTATATGGACTGGCTGGACGTGCGTTTGGAACGCTAGCCATCACCCTCACCTCTCACGAGCGAGCAGCGAGCATGAACAACCGCCATACGAACGCGAACGCGAACACTACCAGAACCTTCGGTTGGACGAGCGCGCTGTGCACGGCCGCGCTCGCAAGCCTGTTCGTGATCTGGCCTGCGCACGCGCACGCCGAAGAGCTGGGCGCGAAGGGCAACATCGTCTTCAACGTGGAGCGTCTGTTCGGTTTCTACGTGGACAAGCAATCGGTCGACGTCGGCCCCGTCACGACGGATATCAGTACCACCGACCTTTCGCTCGGCTGGAATGCTGCGCCCACGGGGCTGACGCTGCCGCGCCTCGGGCTCGATTACTTCATCGACGATCATTTCACGATCGGCGGCAACTTCGGCGTGTTCACACTGAGCCGCGACAACGGCGGCGCAAGCACCAGCAACACCGGCGTACTGTTCGGCGTGCGCGGCGGCTACGCGTTGCGCTTGGGACACGTGGTTTCATTCTGGCCGCGCGTCGGCTTCACCTACACGAAGCTGAGCGGCCGAGCGGGCGTCGGCCCAGCCGGCCTCAACAGCGACTCGCACCTGCTCTCCCTGGGACTCGAAGGCATGTTCAGCTTCGCCCCGAGCGAGAACTGGTCGTTCCTGGTCGGACCGACGATCGACCTCGGGCTCGACGGCGCGACAGCAGGCAACAACTCGACCGAGAACTGCTTTGGAATCATGGCCGGCTTCTTGGTCTGGCTGGGAACTTGAAGACGTACAATTCCGCAGACGTGGCAGTTCGTGCGACATGCGTGCGGCGTAGTGCGCTGCATCGGGCGCCCGCCAGTGTATGATTGATGACGTGGCGGTGTCCCAATCGCTGAAGGTCATCGCTGGCCGTTACCGACTCGAATCCCTGCTCGGGGAAGGCGGGATGGCCAGCGTTTGGCGTGCGAAGGACATGACTTTGCAGCGCCCGGTGGCCGTGAAGCTGCTGTTCGCGCGCGACGAGCGTGATGCCGAGCTGCTGGTCGCTCGCTTCTTGCGTGAAGCCCGGATCGCAGCGGCGGTTCAGCACCGCAACGTGATTCATATCGTCGACTTCGGCACCACCGAGACCGGTCAACCGTACATGGTGATGGAGCTGCTCGAGGGCGAGAGCCTCGGCGACCGCCTGCACCGCGAGCGCCTGCTGCCACTCGACGAAGCGATCCGCATCGCCAGCATGACGTTGCGCGGCCTCGCCGCCGTGCACGACGCCAACATCATTCATCGCGATCTCAAGCCCGACAACATCTACCTCAAGGAAGAAGGCGGCGTCGTCTATCCAAAGATTCTCGACTTCGGCATCTCGCGCAGCCTGGAGCCCACGAGCGGTCGTCGCTCCGCGCTCACCACGCGCGAGGGCGTGATCGTCGGCACGCCGGAGTACATGTCTCCGGAGCAGGCGCGCGGCTTGAAAGAGCTCGATCGCCGCACCGATCTCTACAGCATGGGCGTGATCCTCTATCAGATGTTGGTCGGTAAGCTGCCCATGCAGTCCGAGAACGTCGGTGACTTGATCATCAAGATCGTCACGCAGCCCGCCCCGAGCGCACACGAAGAAAACCCGGATGTACCGCTCGCGCTCTCGCAAGTGCTGGCGCGTGCGATGGCCAAGCAGCCCGCCGATCGATTCGCCGACGCCCTCGAAATGCAGCAGGCTCTGCACGCGGCGGCGGAAGATGCGCTCGGCGCCGTACGACGTTCGCTCTCCGACTTGCCACCCTCCTCGCTGGCGATCCCCGACGGCATCCCCGTTTCTCGCGACCGCACGATGCTCAGCCGCGAGTTTCCGCTGGGCACGACCGACGCCCAGACCCCGCCCGGACGCGTGCCGGGCACGCTGGGCGACCCCACGGCCGAGCGCTTTCCGCAGGCGACGCAGCCTCAGATCTCAGTCGGCACCGGCGAGCTCGCTGTGCAGCTGACAGGAAAGAAGCGATCCGCCTGGCTGTGGCCGGCGGTGATCGCGGGTGCCTGCGGCGTGCTGGCGTTCGCTGTATTCCGTCCCGAAGAAGAGAACATCAAGACCTCACACGTCGTCGCCCCAGGGCCGGCAGCTGCACCCGCGACCGTGGCGCTCGGGCTGCGCAACCTGCCTGCCGCAGCGACGGTCACGATCGATGGCGCACCGATGGCCGGCGACCACGTGTCGCTGCCGAAAGATGGCAAGGCCCGCACAATCGTCGTGAATGCCCCGGGCAAGAAGCCCTGGCAAGCCGTGTACACCGCGACGTTCGATGGAACGTACGACGTCGTGCTCGAGGATGCCGCCAACCCGAGCGAGCCGGGCGCTGCGGCACCGTCGCCATCCGAGACGAATCCGTCAGCTGCTACGCGACCGAACAATGCGCCACGTAAGCAGAAGCGCGCGGTCGCTGCGGAGGCCCCACCGGGCACGGCCGCGGCCCACGGCAAGTCGGCGTCTGCGCTGCGCGATCTCGACTTCTAGATGACCGAGCGTGATTCGGGAACGGTCATTGAGCCGGACCTGGACGCCGCTGTCAGCGCATCATCAAGCGATCGATCGCGCCGACGATCGCGCCGTTGCGCAGCACGAACGTCCACTTGTGCTTGTAGATGCGATCGGGCTCGGACTCGGAGGTCGGGATGGTCTCCGTGAACTCACAGGTGACCGTCCAGCAGTGGGCGGCGTCGATGCGCGGCGTCAGGCACTCGCCGAGCGAGATCCGCGACGTCTTGAACGTCACGTGGAGATAATCGTGCACGGTCTTCCACGCGCTCGCTGGGAGCGCTCCGCAGCGCGCTTCGAGCGCCGCCTTGGTCGCGCGTTCCTGCTCGAGGTGCGCTTGCTCCGCGGCGGCGAGGCGCTTTTCCATTTCGTCGGCATGCGCAGTGAAGATGGCCTCGGCGTACTCCTCCGAGATGTGCGCACGGCGCGCCACCTCTTTCATGAGCACATCCTCGGGGCGCTCCTTGTTCTCCGGTGCGGTCAGAATCGGGTACGCCAGCTCGAACACCCCGTCTTCGAATTTCTTGAGCTCCGCACGCAAGCCATCGAAGCGTACGCGTAGCTCCGCGACGTCGACCGGCATCGATTCGAGTCCTGCGTCGTCGACCATCAGGCTGTCCAGTGGAGCAAACAGCTGGTTCAGCTTTTCGACACGCGCTCGCGCGGGTTCGAAGTTCTTCTTGCGGAAGATCTTCTGGGTGTCGTCGAGCGCGCCCTTGATTGCGGAGACCGCCGACCCAATCTGCGCAGTGCGCTCTTCGGCCCGCTTCTTGGTTTGCTCGGCTTCGAGCTCGCGCTTCTTCTGCTCGGTGACGCGGCGCGAGGGGTCGCCCTTGACCACCTGCACCATCACCGTCGGGACCGGCAGCCCGTCGTGCATTGCATCGTCACCGATGCGCCGCTTGGTGCAGGTGTCGCGCACACGCTCGATCAAGCTGCAGTGCTCCGGCTCGTAGCCCAGGAACGCCGCTTGCAGCGGCAAGCGATACGTACCCTCGGGCGTCTCGTCGACCGCGGCTAGCACGATCGTGCCGGTACCTACGCGCCCGACCACGCGTGGGTTCGCGACACCCACCAAGAGCCCGTAGGCTTGATCCGGGTTCATGACTTCGACGGTTGGCAGCTTACCGGCCGCGAACTCGTGTTCTTCCACCTGACGACATATCGCACCGCCCTGCAGCTCACGGCGGCAGCGTCCTGCCGGATGGATGTCGACACCGCGCGTCACGGCAGGCTCCTGCGTCTCGACGAGCACGTTCACTTCGATGCTCGCCTCCCCGCCCTGCGCGACTTTGATCG
Source organism: Sandaracinaceae bacterium (assembly GCA_017881055.1). Taxonomy (GTDB): domain Bacteria; phylum Myxococcota_A; class Polyangia; order Polyangiales; family JAFGIB01; genus JADGRF01. The sequence goes on along the minus strand of JADGRF010000281.1, from coordinate 12,310 downwards.
TGCGCGTCTCGCGATTCAGGTGCGCATCGGTCAGATCCACGCCGAACATCGTGATCACGAGCGGAAGCAGAAAGATCAGACTGCCCGCGGCGAGCGCCGTCAGCGCGACCGTGAGGTTGCGTTTGCCCGCGCTGCGCAGCGAGGGCCGCGCGGCGACGATCACACCGGCCCGCAGGGCTTCCTTGCACGCATCCTCGAGCCGGTTGGCCGCGACGTGGATGATCGGTAGGTCGGGGAGCTCGTTCGGATACGCGCGCCAATATTCCAGCTGCTGCTGAATCGCCGCGACCGCCCGCCGCACCTCGGCTACGTCGGTGAAGCCCTCGGCATAGCCTTCGAGCTTCGCCGCGGCGTCGTTCGCGCCAGCACGCCGCAGCGCCTTCACGAAGTCGCGAGCTCGCTGTTGAATTTCAACTATTCGCGTCGGTTCAGACACGCTCGGGATCTCGCTCGCGAATCGGCAATCGAGGATACACGAGCCGCACAGCCGCCAACGTCTGCCGTTTTTTTTTCGCTGCGTACCTCGTACGTTAGTGTGCGCAATGTGACCACATTGGCTTTGGCAGCGGCGATCGGAACCCGGGCAGCTCACCCCCTCACGGGGCCATCCCCGATCGTGAAATGGGTCGGCGGCAAGTCGAGGATCCTCTCGCAGCTGCTACCGCTCTTGCCGCCAGGCGCGGAGCTGATGCGCCACGTCGAGCCGTTCTTCGGTGGCGGCGCCATGTTCTTCGCGCGCAGGCCCGAGCGGGCGCTGCTCTCGGACGTGAACCCTTCGCTCGTGAACGTGTACGAGTCGGTGCGCGACGACGTCGACACCGTGATCGAACACCTGACGCGGCTTTCCGCGCGGCACGTGCAGAAAGAGCAGGAGCACTACTACCAGGTGCGCCATCGCTACAACCACGCGCAACGCCTCGCCAGCAGCGAGCGGGCAGCCATGTTCATCTACTTGAACAAGACCTGCTTCAACGGCCTGCACCGCGTGAACAGCCGCGGCGAGTTCAACGTACCCGCGGGACGCTACGCGAAGCCCCGCATCTTGGACGCCGAGCTGCTCTACGCAGCCAGCGCTCAGCTGAAGAAGGCCGAGTTTCGCTGCGTGGGCTTCGAGGCGCTGCTCTCGAACGCCAGGCCCGGCGATTTCATTTATTTCGATCCGCCGTACGAGCCGGTGTCGTCGACGGCGAGCTTCACGGCGTACGCGCAAGACGGCTTCGGTCGCGAGGATCAAGAGCGCCTGCGCGACGTGTACTCCGCGCTCGATCGGCGCCGCTGCAAGCTGATGCTGAGCAACAGCGACGTGCCATTCATCCGCGACCTGTATGCGAAGTTCCGGATCGACGTGGTGGCCGCGCCACGCGCCATCAACTGCGACGCGAAGAAGCGTGGCTCCGTCAGCGAAGTCGTGGTTCGCAACTACTGATCCGACCGCGCGCGCGCGGCTGGGGATTCGCGTTCGCGAATCCCGGGACTGGGGATTCGCGTTCGCGAATCCCGGGACAAACCCGTCAGATGTGCAAGCGCGGCACGCGCGCGGACAGGTTCGTGAGCACTTCGTAGGGGATGGTGCCCGAGGCCTCGCCGAGCTCGCGCGCCGGGATCTCGGCGGTGCCTTGGCGCCCGAGCACGACCACGTCGTCGCCCACGCTGGCGGCGGGCATTTCGGTCACATCGAGGCTGGTGAGGTCCATCGAGACGGAGCCGACGATCGGACAACGCACACCGCGCACCAGCATGGAGCCACGGTTGCCCGCTGCGCGTAGCAGGCCGTCGCCGTAGCCGATCGCGACCGTGGCGATGCGTGACTTGCGTGCCGTGCGGAACGTGGCGTTGTAGCCGACCGAGGCACCCGCCGGCAGCTCGCGCAGCGCGATGATCTGGGAGCGCACGCGCATCGCGGGCCGCAGATCGGGAGCGATGCCCGGCAAAGGCGGCACCCCGTAGAGCGCGATGCCGACGCGCACCAGGTTGTGCGTCCCTGCGGAGTTCACGGTGTAGGTGCCAGCGCTGTTCGCCGAATGCACGAAGCGCGGCGCGTGACCGGCGGCGCGTACCAGGCGCTCGGCACCGGCGAATCGTTCCAGCTGCTCGCGCGTCATCTCCGGGTCGCTGTCCGCGCTGGCGAGGTGCGTCATCAAGCCTTCGATGCGTACCTGCGGCAAGAGCGCCAGGCCTTCGAGCACGCTCGGCAGCTCGGCGAGCGGCACACCGAGCCGAGCCATGCCGGTGTCCACTTTGAGATGGATACCCACGGTTCGACCGCCCGCGGCGCGCGCGAACGCCTCGGCTTGCGCGAGTTCGTAGACGATAGGAGTCAGGCCTGCGCGCAGCACTTCGGCGTGGTCTTGACCGTACACACCGTTGAGCACGAGGATCGGGATCTCGATCTGCGCGGCACGCAGCGCGAAGCCCTCTTCCACCAGGGCCACACAGATGCCGTTGACGCCGTTGGCTTCGAGACAGCTCGCGACCGGGGTCAGCCCGTGGCCGTACGCGTCGGCTTTAACGACCGCGTAGACCTGCGCCGCGCCGGCGACCGCACGCACGCAGCCAACGTTGTGTGCGATGGCCGAGAGGTCGACCTCGGCGAACGTGGGGCGCGAGCCAGGGCGCCGCGACGCCGGCCCTGTGCTCGCAGTGCTGCCGTCGGGGATGTTTCGCGCCTCGCTCCACATGCCCTCAGGTTGCTAGCTGTCGATGGGCCGGGCGTCAAGCAACTCGTCCGGCACGGCCCCGACCTTGCCTTTCCGCGTTCTGCCGATTTTCGTTCGCGGAGAGCGGACGTGCTGGTGGCGTCCGCGCCTCTGCGTGCATAAGCTCCGGCCATGCGCATCGCGGTCAACGGCGAGCCCAAAGAAGTCGCGTCGGGAATCACGATCGGGGCTTTGCTCGTGCAGCTCGGCGTCGGTACTGGCCCCGTCGCGGTCGAGAAGAACCGGGAGATCGTGCCGCGCGCGCAACATCCGACGACCGTGCTCAGCGACGGCGACGAGCTCGAGGTCGTGCACTTCGTGGGCGGCGGCTGACACGAGCATGCCAGAAGCACGCTGAAAGATGGAGATCACGATGACGGATCAGCTCAAGGTTGGTGGCTTCACGCTGCGATCACGCTTGATCGTGGGCACGGGCAAGTACAAAGACTTCGAGGAGACGAAGGCTGCGCTCGAGGCTTCCGGCGCCGACATGGTCACCGTCGCCGTGCGCCGACTCGACTTGAAGTCTGCGGCGGGTGAATCGCTGCTCGGCTACTTGCGCGAGAAGAAGTACACTCTCTTGCCCAACACGGCGGGCTGCTACACAGCCGAAGACGCCGTCCGCACCTGCCGTCTGGCACGCGAGCTCGGCATCGCCGGGCTCGTGAAGGTCGAGGTGCTGGGCGACCCGCAGACACTGTTTCCTGACGTGGTTCAAACGCTCGAAGCGGCGCGCATTTTGGTGAAGGAAGGCTTCACCGTGCTGCCGTACACGACCGACGATCCGATCACGGCGAAGAAGCTCGAGGACATCGGCTGCGCTGCGGTCATGCCGCTCGCCGCGCCGATCGGCAGCGGGCTCGGCATTCGCAATCCGTACAACCTCGAGATCATCCGCAACACGATCAAGGTGCCTGTCATCGTCGACGCGGGCGTGGGCACGGCCTCGGACGCTGCGATCGCCATGGAGCTCGGTTGCGACGCGGTGCTCATGAACACCGCGATTGCGGGTGCGCGCGAGCCGGTGCGCATGGCGCGCGCCATGCGCCTCGCGGTGGAAGCAGGTCGCGAGGCGTTCCTGGCGGGTCGCATTCCGAAGCGCCTGTACGCGACGGCCTCGAGCCCGCTCGAAGGCGTGATCGGTTCCAAGAACTGAACGACGCAGCGCGCGCGCATGTTCGATCTGTACTTGATCACGGATGAGGGCTCGCCCGGCTCGATCGCGAGCGCGGTGCGCGAGGCTCTCACGCGAGCTGCGCCGGGACGAGTCGGCGTGCAGCTGCGTGACAAGGCTGCACGGCCGGAGGAGCTCTTGCCGCTGGCACGTGAGCTGCGCGCGATCACGCGCGAGGCTGGCGCGGCGCTCTTCATAAACGAGCACGCCAGGCTGGCCCGTGCGGTTGCTGCCGATGGCGTTCACCTACCTGATCGCGCGCTCTCGATTTCAGCGACGCGAGCGCAGCTGGCGGCAGATGCGCGCGTGGGAGTGTCGTGTCACGACGCGGCGGGCCTTGCACGTGCCGTCGAACAGGGAGCGGACTTCGCCGTGCTGGGCCCCGTCTTCGAAGCTCCAGGCAAAGCGCCGCCACTCGGCGTCGCGCGCTTTGGAGAACTCGTCCGCGCGACGCCCATGCCGGTCTTCGCGCTCGGAGGCGTCGGCGTTGCCCACATATCCGCGCTCTGCGCCGCTGGCGCACACGGCATCGCGCTGATCCGTGCGGTCTTTGCTGCGCGCGATCGCGCGGCAAGCACGGCGGCGTGTCTCACGGCGCTCGATGCGGCACGCAACCGACGCGGATAGTTGACACCTGACACCCCGTCTCGGACGCTTTAGCCATGCCATTTCTGCGAGGCGTCCTGCAGGTTGCGATCCGCCTCGCGGTCGTGCTCGGCGCGCTCGCGTTCCTGCTCGAGCTATTCTTCGTCGACATCTACAAAGTACCGCACAACGGCATGGCGCCGACGCTCGTGTACGGAGACGAAGTGGTCGTGTGGCGCGACGCAACCATGGACATGGGCGACGTGATGCTGTGCGAGCACCCGGCTGCGCCCGGTAAGACCGTGCTCGGCCGCGCGATCGCCTTCGCAGGCTCCACGGTGTCGACCGATCGCTTCGGTTCGATCTATGTGGACTCGAGTCGCTCCACCACCGAGCCGCTCGGCACGCAGCGCTTCTACGACGTCACGCGCAGTCGTATGTACACGATGGACTACGGCAGCTTGCAATACGCCCACCTGCACACGCACGAGTTCTATCGAGAGTCCGGCATGCCGTTCGTCATCACACCGTACCAAGTGAACCGCGGCGCGTTCTTGCTCGGTGACAACCGCTCGGACTCCGATGACGACAGCCGTGAGTTCGGCGAGGTCGATCCGAATCACTGCCTCGGTCAAGTGATCCTGCGGCTGCGCCCGGCGCCCTCGAACGGCGACGACATCTCGCACTTCTACTTCAGCTTGATTCGCTGAGGCCGTCAAAGCTCGGCCTCGACGTGCAGACCGTCGGCGAAGTCCGCGCGTAGGCGCGCGCTGAGCTCGGCGCCGCGCGAGGGCTCGATTGGAAAGCGGCTGAGCAGGAGCGTGCCCGACACGGCGCAGTCGGCAGGCGCAGCGCTCGGACAGAGCGAGGTGGAGCCGCTCTGCGCGTGCCACTCCGGAAGCGCAATCTTGCAGACGCGCGCCTCCAAGATGCCCGCGCGCGTATCGACGACCTCGGTGGATAGCAGCCAGCCGGGCGCACCGTGCGCGGGCACGAACGCGAACCGGAGCGAGCGCGCGAGCGGCATCGGCAGGTCGAGGGTGCTGGCGTCGCACGGACCATGCTCCATACCCGGTCCCTGGCACAGTACCCGCGGAACGGTCGGCACGACCTTCGGGTCGACTTCGACCGACACGCGCATGGCACGCTCTCCGTCCCACGCCTCGCGGCCCCAGGTCGCCAGGTGTGCGCGCACCAGCTGCCGTACCGGGAGCTGGAACAACCAGGAGCTCTTCGGGAACGGAAAGCCGCCTTCGCAGCACGCATCGCGCGCGGAACAGGAGCTGGTCATGTAGTCCTCCGCGACGCAACCGCCCCGAAACCAGCGACAGTCACCCAAGCCATGGCACGCGAACACCGACTCGCCATTGCCACCACAGTCGGCGAAGAAGTACCCGAGGCGGCATTCCTCGACATACGGCCGTGGTCCGATGCAGCTGACGTTTGGATCCCGCTCGTTACGCACCGCCAGCGCAAGGCCCCGGCTCGGGAACGTCGCCTTGCGAAAACGCATGCGCTCGCCGACTTCGGGCAGGCGTGCGCGCACGAGCCCCTCGGGGCTCGAAAACAGAAACAGGTACGAAGGGTCGTCCACGCTCTTGTCGAACACGAAGCGCACGGTCTGAGGTTTGCCCCAGAGCATGCGCGCCACCTGCACGCGTAGACCGTCGAGCTGCACGACCTCGCCGAGGCGAAACGGGAAGCGGTCGTCCCGGTAGAGCGTTTCGAGATCGCTCGTCAGCATCGTGCCGCCGAGCACCGAGAGCTCGAGCACGTTCGCGGCCGGACGATACACATCGTGCGCGTGCGGACTGCCCGACAGCACCCACGAGGACTTGGGCAACGGGTGACCGTAGAACGAGCGCACGAACGGCCCGAAGATCGTGCTGGTGTGCTCGATCGAGTTGAGCAGCACGACGCGCTGCGTAGCGATCTTCGCGTCGTCGATCTCGGCGTGGAGCAACCAATAGCGCACCGAGTCGTAGCCGTGCTCGGCGACGCGCGACTCGAAGTAGCTGGTGCGTCCGGCTTGCCAGACCTGGAAATAGCAGACCGTCAGGGCAACGGAGAGCGGCAGGAGCGCTCGTAGCGGGGACAGCGGCCACAGCTCGCGACAGTGGCCAAGGCCGCGCAGAATCACCAGCGCAGCGGCGACAGACACGGCCACTGCGGCCGGCAGCACCAAGCGGCTGGTCGGAAACGACGCGACCATCGGCACGAGCGAGATCAGCGCTCCGAACAGCATCCAGCGAATTTGCCGGCGCTCGCCGGGATCGCGGTCGCGCAAGCCGGCGCGCAGCGTGAAGTACGTTGCCAGCATCGCGAGCACGCCGATCGCGACGTGCCAGAAGCGCCAGCTCGGCAACCGCAGCCAGACCTCGGGTGAGAACACGTGCAAGGCGAGGATCCGATCGCGCCACGGCGTGCCGAGCCCCCACCAGCTCGCCGGTACGGAGAAGAACAGGTCGGCAAAGAAGACCGGGATGCGCTGACAAGCCGCGATGAAGAACGCGACGGGCTCCGTGATCGGGTCGATGTACACGCCGGAGCGCAACGCGCCGTAGCCGAAGTACGCGCGCGTCGCGAGGAAGATCAAGCCCGGCAGCGCGCTCGGCAAGAGCGAGACGAACCGCGCTCGCCACGAGTCGCGCAGCGCCGGCGGTCCGAACAGCTCGAACGCGAGCACGTAGCCGAGCAGCGGAAACGCCCACTCGCCGGACAGGAGCGCGATCGAGAAACACAGGCTCGACAGCAGCAGCAGCCTAGGGCGCGCGCGCAGACGCGCACGCACGTGCACGAGCACGCCGAGTAACCCGAACACCATCGCGACCATCGCACCGCGGTTGGCGAGCCAGCCGAGCGGCAACGTGTGCCCTTCCTCCAGCGCGAACAGTACGATGGCCAACGATGCGACCGGCGCCGAGAACAGCTCGCGCAGCAGCCACGCTGCTACGAGCATCAGCACGACCCACCAGACGAACGAATGCACGTGATACAGGCGCGCGTCGCGGCCGAAGAGCGCGCGATCCGCGACGACCAGCGCGCTCGACAGCGGACGCATCATCGCGAGGCGCAGACCGGGAACCGTCCACCACGGCAGCGCACCGAAGCGCATCAGGCGCGCGTTGTCCGCGCTGCTGCCGTCCGCGAAATTGAACAGATCGAGGGGCGCGCGCGGCGCGGGATACGTGCCCTCGAGCATGGCGCTTTCGACGAAGTCGTCGGACGCGAAGCCGTTGTCGAGCGTGGGCCAGCGCAACCAGAGGCCCGCGCCGATCGAGAGCAGCACCCATGCTGCGTACGCGAAACCGGGCTTGCGCGACGACGATTCCACGAAGCCCTGCGCCCCCCCTTCTACAAACCCTTTCCGACTGATATCACGACTGCGCGCGGGAACGCAGCGCGAGCGGCCGGGTGAGCCACGTGAGCGACTAGTGACAAGCCAGCCCCACAGCGACCCGCCAAGCACGAACGTGGGCACCGCGCAGTTGCCCGCAGGCGAGTTGGCGTACCTCGAAGTGGGGCCCGACTGCGCGGACGCGCCGCTCGTCGTGTTGGCGCACGGCTTCCCGGATCTGCCGCGGACGTTCCTGCCGCTGATGGCGCGCCTGTGCGCTGCAGGCTACCGCTGCGTCGCACCGTACTTGCGCGGCTATGCACCCTCGACACTCGCAGGTCCCTACGACCGTCAACGCGTCGGCGATGACCTCGCCGATCTGGTCGAAGCGCTGTCACCGAATCACAAAGCCGTGTTGATCGGTCACGACTGGGGCGCGGCCGCCACCTATACGGCGGTCGGTCGCTGGCCGCAGCGCTTTCGCCGCGCAGTCACGCTCGCCGTTCCGCATGTGGCCGCCTTCGAGCGCAACCTGCGGCGCAGCCGTTCGCAGCAGAAGCGCAGCGCGTACATGGCGTTCTTCATGTTGCCTGCACTGCCCGAGCGCGTCGTGCCGCGCAACGACTTCGCGTACATCGACGAGCTGTGGCAGCGTTGGTCGCCGGGCTACACCCTGCCCGCGGACTACGCGCGCGAACTCAAGGACTGCCTGCATGCCAGCATGCCCGCGCCGCTCGGCTATTACCGCGCGCTGCGGCCGTCGCGTACGCGCTTGCGTCAAGCCCGGCTCGACGCGCGCGTGCGTATCTACGTGCCGCTCTTGCACTTGCACGGAGCCGACGACGGCTGCATCGCATTCGAGATGGGCGAAGGCCAGGCCCAGTATTTCAAAGGCGAGTTCCGCAGCGAGAGCCTGCCGGGCCTCGGGCATTTCCTGCATCTCGAAGACCCCGAGCGCGTCGCTCAGCAGATCCTCGGGTTCATCGGCCCAGCAGACGCCGCGCAACACTCGCACGAATAGCGGGCGACGCATTGACCGCGACGAGGCGCGCGCGTGAGCCCGAGCACGCAACTGCGAAAGTGTGATTGCGCAGCTCCCAGACGTGGACTACGCGTGCTCCGTGCATTTCGACTGGCGATGGCTCGCGTTCGTAGGGCTGCGTGTGCGTCCGCGACCCCAGCAGCACCGCCAGCCCGCCCACCGGCCAACAGTGGAGCGTGACTTCGACGTTCGAGCGCAAGCTGCAGTAGCCGCAACCGCTTCTCCGCGACCGGCAGTGCGGCTTGCGAGTGATTAACAACCACTGTAGGTTCTTAGTCTACATAGCGTTCAAGGAGGCTCGGATGAAGAACCTCGTCGTCATGGCAGCGGTCGTTTTGGCTGTATCAGCAGTTGCAGGGTCGGCGACAGCGACCGACGCGAAAGTCATTCCAGGCGCCAACTGCTTCGAGGAAGGAACTGGGAGCGGTTCCGCGTGGTACCGAACCCTGACCGGCTACAACAGTGCGAGCAGCGGAACGGTTAGCGTCATCTGCCCGTTACTGCGCGACGACACGCAGAATACGAACGGTCTGGCTGGGCTGCAAATGCGGGTATTTGCCCTACGCGGCTTCCCATCGACCATCTCATGCACGGCGTATTCGATGCGCCCGACCAGCACATCGGAGGTGCGAAGCGTAGTCAGATCAGCGGCCCTCAGCGGCAACACGATTGCCACTCTCGACTGGGGCACCTCGATGAATCTTAGCGTCGTCGATGGCTACTACCTCCTCAATTGCACGTTCCCAGCTGGCAGCGGTGTCGCGTCGATCCGAATCGACGAGAACTGAATGCGTCGCTCCCGCGACGCACACGTCCTGCGTCAGAGACGAAAACGTGTCAAGGTAATCACGCGGAGAAACCACGGTGATTCGGCGCGCTTTCGGAACCCTTGGATATCTGAGCGTCTGCCTCTTGGCGGCTTCGTGCAGCCTCACGGCCCACGGCGAGCTCACGAGGGCTCAGTGCTCGAACGCCGGGACGGACGCGCTCGGCCACCGCACAGGCGACGACGATGGCGACGGCCTGTACGACTGCGAAGATCCGGACTGCTGGGTCTACGCGTTCTGCCTGGGTGACGCCGGGGGCAACGCGCTCGGACGCGTGGGCGACGCAGGAGGCTCCGTGTCGTCGGACAGCGGGGCCATCATCCAACCGCCGGGAGACTCGGCCGTTGCCGGGTCGGGCGATGACTCGGGCGGAATCATCCAATTCGATGCGACCGTGCCGCCGGAGATGTGCGGCACGATAGGTGCAGTCTGCGCTCCCGGAGAGGCGTGCATCGCCGGCACCTGCAAGGTGCCCCCAGCCGCTTCGCAGTTTCTGATACGCGTCACCGGAGCCCAAATTCCCGATCAAACCCCGGCCACCGTTTGCTACGACAATATCACGACCGACGGAACCTTGTGCTCGTTCAGCCCGGTCTTCCTCTGCCTCAAGTGCCTGCCGGACCCGTACGTCGAGGTTGCGATCAACGGCAAGCTGAAGTTCAAAACGCCGACCATCATCGACAGCCAGAGCCCCGGCTGGAACGATCCGAAGATGCTGGTCACTCTATTTGCCGGCGACGTGCTGCGCTTCACGGTCAGGGACCACGATCCGCCGCCCGGTATCGACACCTCGATATTTTGGTGCGAGCTGGAGTTCACCGCCGCGATGGCCATGAGCGCCGGCGTCATCCAGTGCTACCCGGATCCCAAGATGACCGAGGCTCCCCCGCTTGGCGTGAAGTGGGTCGTCAACGCGGAGTACGCACCCGCACCGCCCACGACTCAGTGACGCCTCAGTAGTCGTTGCGCCCCCCCCGGCCCATCCGTATGCTCGCGCCGGTTTGGTGACATACCCCAAGACCACCTGCGGGTGTCTGGGGCTGGCCGGAGGCCGTCTTGGACATCGCAGTCGTAGTTTTTCCGGGGTCGAACGCTGATTTCGACGCGCTGCACGCCGCGCGCGACGTGCTCGGCGCGAATGCGCGCTACGTGTTCCACAAGGAGACCAGCCTCGGCGCAGCGGACGCGCTGATCGTGCCCGGTGGGTTCTCCTACGGCGACTACCTGCGTTGCGGCGCGATCGCGTGCTTCTCGCCGATCGCACCGGCGATTCGCGCGTTCGCAGCGCAGGGCGCGCCGGTGCTCGGCATCTGCAACGGCTTTCAGATCCTCACCGAGCTCGGCCTTCTGCCCGGTGTGCTCACGCGCAACAGTCACCTGCGCTTCGAGTGCCGCGACGTGCACGTGCGCGCCGAAGCGCGCGGTGTGTTCACGAACACGGTCGAGCGTGGCCGCGTGCTGCGCCTGCCGATCGCGCACGCCGAAGGCCGCTACCAGTGCGACGCCGCGACGCTCGCGCGCCTGCAGAAGCACGACCAGATCGCGTTTCGCTACTGCGACGCGAACGGCCGCGTGGGCGCTGCCGCCGGCGTGTCCACCGTCAACGGCTCGGTCGACGACATCGCCGGCGTCTACAACGAACAACGCAACGTGCTCGGGTTGATGCCCCACCCCGAGCGCGCGAGCGAAGCCATCTTGGGCTCGGCGGATGGCTTTGCGCTGTTCGATGCGCTGCGCTCGCACCTCTCGGGAAAAGCAGCATGAACACCCCTGATTCACAGACGCGCGACACCAGAGACAGCAGCTTCGCGTTCCGCGGCCAAGAGCCGACCGTCGATGCCGCGCTCGCCAAGACCTTCGGCGTGACCGGCGACGAATACGCGGGCATCGTGAAGGGCCTCGGCCGCGTTCCAACCTACGCCGAGATCGGCGTGTTCAGCGTGATGTACTCCGAGCACTGCTCGTACAAGTCGTCGCGCATGCACTTGAAGCGCTTGCCCACGACCGGGCCGCGCGTGGTGCAGGGGCCTGGCGAAAACGCTGGCGCCGTCGACATCGGAGACGGCTTCTGCGCCGTGTTCAAGATGGAGTCGCACAACCATCCGTCGTTCATCGCGCCGTACCAAGGCTCGGCGACCGGCGTCGGTGGCATCATGCGCGACGTGTTCACGATGGGCGCTCGCCCGGTGGCCTCGCTGAACTCGCTGCGGTTTGGACGCGCCGATCATCCGCGCACCGAAGAGCTGCTGCGCGGGGTCGTGAAGGGCATCGGCGATTACGGCAACTGCATGGGCGTGCCCACGGTCGGCGGCGAGGTCTACTTCGACAAGAGCTACGACGGGAACATCCTCGTCAACGCGTTCACGGTCGGCATCGCCAAAAGCAAGGGCCTGTTCTTCGGCACGGCCAGCGGCATCGGCAACGCCGTGATCTACGTCGGCAGCAAGACCGGCCGCGATGGCATCCACGGCGCGACCATGGCGTCCGCCGAGTTCGACGACAAGAGCGAGAAGAAGCTGCCCACGGTGCAGGTCGGCGATCCGTTCATGGAGAAGCTGCTGCTCGAGGCCTGCCTCGAGATCTTCGCATCCGGCGCGCTTGCGGGCGTGCAGGACATGGGCGCAGCGGGCCTCACGTCGTCGTCGGTCG
>JADGRF010000280.1 GCA_017881055.1 Sandaracinaceae bacterium | reverse complement strand
GAGCAGGTATTCGATCACGGCGCGTTGGTCGCGCGTCATCCACCCCGCGATCATCAGGAGCAAAGAGTGCAGCGGTAACGGCGACATCCAACGAGGGTGACATGCCTGACCTCGCGCTGGACACGGCTGAGAGACCGGTACGAGTATGCCGGTCACGGCGGGAGACCTTACGCGTTTATCGACCCTCGAGTTCTTGTACGGTACGGGCGCGGCCTGCCGTGTCGGTGCGATTTAGAGATGTCCGGCGCCGCAGAGTTCAACGCTTGCGACCGCGCCGCGCGCGCTCTTCCTGAGGCTCTTTCGCAATCGCTGCACGATCGTCGGCGCGCTCAACCGCCGGCGGTAGCCGGCATAAACGCCATCCAGTCTGCCAGCCGCCCCGCGCCGCGTCACCCACCTGAGCAGCTGCAGCTACCCCCCTGGCGGCGGTGGACCCAGCGGAATGCAGCGCGCGGCGCTGCTCGAAGCCGTGGAAGCCATGACAAGAACGGCACCGACGTACATCGTGTCTTCCTCGGCCGTGATGCGAGGCATCATCACCGCGCTCAACTGGTTTCTGCCGGCAGAGAAGCGGCCGCCGCCAGGGGGGTAGCTGGTAGCTGCGGGGCTGGGGCACTGGCAGACGGGGCACAGCGTTTATCCGGCCTACCGCCCGCGGAGTGGTCACCACCGTGCTCGGAGCGCTATCGCTGCAGGGATTGACCGCGCTGATGGCCGTCCAGGGCGGCACATCCAAGGACGTGTTCCTGAGCTTCATTGAAGACCATCTTGCGCCGACTCTGCATGTCGGCGACGTCGTCGTGATGGACAACCTCGGCGCGCATCACGCCACCGGCGTGCGCGCAGCGATTGAAGCTGTCGGCGCCAGCGTCTTGTACATGCCTGCGTACTCACCCGATCTCAACCCCATCGAGCTGTGCTGGTCCAAGTTCAGGGAGCTGCTGCGCACGTTCGGCGCACGCACCGTCAAGGATTTGTATGACACACTCGCGATCGCCGCGGATTTCATCACGCCGAGCGACGCGCTCGGCTGGTTCAGACACTGCCTGGCAACAGACACTCAACCTGCGTGATCCCCGCTGTGAGATCTCTGCGAGCACGCCGTTGACGTTCATGTACGTTGGCGTGTCGAAAACCTTTGTCCCGCGAATAGCGTCTTCGTCCCACGACGCCTGCTTGTTCAGGCCCAAGGTGAAGTCCCGAATCGTCAGCACCGGATTTCCGTTGCCGTCCAGAAACGCGTCGGTACGCACCGTCGTGCGCTCGTCGGTCAACATACGGCGCAGTTCATCTTGCGCAGCTTTCGTGAGCACCGGTTTCTGCCGCGCAGAGGGTAGGGGCGGAGGGTAGGGGCGCGGCCTGTCGTGTTGGCAACAAGTTCAAATGTCCTATCGGCGCGTTAAGTAGAAATGTCCGCTGCGCGGTCGTTCAGCAGACTTCGAGCGAACCGCCTTCGCGTGCTTCTGGTGCATCAAGCGCTTGTCGCGTTTGGTCACGCTCGGGCCGTCGAGTCGCTCCTGCGCTCGCTGCTCCTGCAACGCTTTGGCGTAGGTGAGCGCAGCGGCCAGACGCTTGTTTTCCACGATCGCCGCCTGATGCACGAAGCCCGCCTTGTCGAACGTCCGTGCCTGCAAGGGCTGTCCGCCGTACCAGAGGCTGCCCAGCGCAGCACGCTTTGGTACGACGCGTCACCGAGGCCCGGCAGGGCATAGGGCATGCCCCAGCTCGGATGCGCCTGCTCGTAGCTGGCGATGTGCTCTGCGTCAGTGCAGGTCTGGTCGCGGTCCAGCTCGAGCGTGAACGTCTTGGCGATGTCCGTGTCCGGAAGCAATGGATGAGCTCGCTTGAGCTCGAGCATGCGCACGAGCACGCTGGCGCGCGCGTCCTGTTGCACGCCTTCGGGCAAGACGGGATGAAAGCCCTTATCGCGCCAGGCTGCCGCGCCGTGCGCGTCGACGAACAGCTGCGTCGGCTCCGCCGCGATCAACCGCGCGGGATCGTACACACGCTGCGTGGTGCCACCGCGCGTCACGCCCTCGTAGGTGTCCAGCTTGAGCTGACACGGTGCGTCGTAGCAGCCGTGACAGACGACGCACCGGGCCTCGAACACGTGCTGCGCAGCGGTCCAGAGCGCGCGCGCCTGCTCGGCGCTGAGCGCAGGCGGCTCGCGGGCGATGGCAGGCGCGGCGGCCAAGGGCATGCCGGTATTCGGACCGGGCGGCAGAACCGGTGGCCGCGTGGAGCTGCAGCTCGCCAGCGCGACCAAGCTGGCGACCACCAGGAAATACGCCTACTTGCTTGCGTGAGCCATCCTCAGCAACGCATGTAGTCACGCTCGCGCGCCGCGCGACGGCAATGCCTTGGCGTACCTCCGTCATGTTCGTCGAAAGACCTGGCCGAGGTCGAGCCTGTCGAACGGTGATCGCTCGAGGAGCCTGGCTTCGCCACTCGGGCTGCGGACAAGCGCAACGACAAGCGGCGCGCGAGTCCGGTGACGGAACGCTCGTCGTTGCCAGCGCGGCATCGCCCAGGCGATAGTGACGTGTGAGCATTTCCGACGACGCGCGAGCGACCGCACCGAGCGCGACGCCCATACGCCCCCGACCGCTCGTCGGTAGGGACCGCGAACTCCGAGAGGTCACGGAGAGCGTCACCCAGGCTCCGATCACGACGCTCCTCGGACCTGGAGGCGTGGGCAAGACCGCGCTCGCGATCGCCGTCGCGGGCGCTTGCTCCGCCGATTTTCCGGGCGGCGTGACCGTCGTTTGGCTTGGCTCACTGCGATCGGAAGATCTCGTCGCGGCCGAGGTGGCCGTGCAGCTCGGGCTCCCGAGATCGGGTGGGCAGTCGTACGAAGACGCGCTCACGCGCTGGCTCTCTGATCGCGACGTGCTCCTCGTGATCGACAACTGCGAGCACCTCGTGTCCGCCGTCGCCGATCTCGCCTCCGCGTTGACGGCGAGACTCCCCCGGCTTCGCGTCCTCGCGACGAGTCGAGAGCCGCTCTGGATCGACGGCGAGGTGACCTATCGACTGGCCCCGCTCGCCGTGGTCGGTCCGGATGCGACCATCGAGGAGGTCGTCGCGAGCCCAGCCGTGCAACTCTTCCGAGAGCGCGCGGGCGCGCGTGCGCGCGGAGCGTTCGACACCGAGCACGCCCGCCGACTCTTCGGAGACATCTGCCGCCGCGTCGACGGCCTGCCGCTCGCGATCGAGCTCGCGGCCGCGCGCGTGGCGGGCCTCGATCTCGTAGACCTCGCCTCGCACCTCGACGACCTCTTCAACTTGCTGCCGCAGCCCGCCCGGCGCGCCGACGGCGGTCAGCGATCGCTCCGCGCCACCGTGGAGTGGAGCGACGCCCTCCTCACCGAAGACGAGCGGTGCCTCCTTCGCCGAATGGCGGTGTTCGCGGGCGCGTTCGATCTCGCGGCGATCAAGGAGTTGTGCGCGGCCGACGGGCAGACCGCCGCGCAGATCGCGAATCTCACCGCGCGTCTCGTCGAAAAGTCGCTCCTCCTGCGGCTCGGCGACAGCGGCGCGTATCAACTGCTCGAGACGATCCGGCAGTACGGAAGCGAGCAGCTCACCGCCGCCGGCGAGGTCGACGCCGTTCGTGAACGCCACGCCCGCTTCTACCTCGCCGTCGCGCTCCAAGCCTGCGCCGGCTTGATGGCCGGGCCCGAGCGGCCGCACCTCGACACGCTGACGCGCATCGACGACAACCTGCGCGTCGCGCTCGAACGCCTTCTCGTGACCGAGCCCCAAGCCGCACTCTCGCTCTCGGCGGGGCTCCTCGCGTTCTGGTGGATCCGCGGCCGACTTGGCGAAGGCCTCGGTTGGGTCGAGCGTGCGCTCGCGGCCGCTCCGGACGCGCCGCCCGAGCTCCGCGCCACGGCGCGCTTCGCCCACGGCTTCCTCATAGTGCAGGACACCGAGGATTGGGCGGCCGCCGCGAAGTCGATCGACGTCGGGATCGATCTCCTCACGCACGCGAATGAGGCGCCCCCGATCCTCGGCATGCTCATGTGCCTTCGCGCCGAGTGTGAAATCCACCAAGGAGACGCGAAGTCCGCCGTGACGCGCACCGCAGCAGGGCTCGCGATCGTTCGGCGTTACCCGCCCGAGCACGTCGCGTGGCCCGACATGTTCTGCTTGTGGCACTTGGCCAACGCGAAACGCGCGGACGGCGACGTGGACCTCGCCCTCGCACTCTTCACCGAGTGCGCCGAGCGCGCTCGCAGCCACGGCCTCTCCGTCGGGGAGATGGTCGCCTGCAACGAGGTGGGGAGGATCTTGGAAGAGCGCGGCGCGCTCGGCGAGTCCCGCCAGTTCTGGGAGCGGGCGCTCGGATGTCGGCGCGCGATCGACGCCGTCAACGTGGGCCACCTCCACGGCACCATCCCCCTCAACCTGCTCGCGATTGCGCGCGTGGCGGCGAAGCAGGGTGAGCTCGCGACCGCGTCGAAGCTCTTGCGCGAGGCGCTGCCGATCGCGCAGCAGCTCAGAGACCCCGCGACGGCGGATCAGATCGCGTCGCTCCTCGAAGAGACCTCGAAGATCGAGCCGACCGAGCGCGCGACGCTGCGGCCCGAAGGTGGCGTCTGGCACGTCGCCTTCAATGGGACGAGCGTCCACGTGCCGGACATGAAGGGGCTCTGGCACCTCCGCGAGCTCGTCTCTCGCCCGCGCGAGCCCGTGTTCGCCCTCTCCCTCATCGCGGCCCCCGCCGAGGATCCGGTGCCGGTGAGCGACGCGGGGCCCATGCTCGATCGCGAAGCCCTTCGGCAATACCGAAAGCGGCTGGCCGATCTGGACGAGGAGCTCGACGACGCCGAAGCCAGGCGCGACGTCGCGCGGCACGCGAAGCACAGCGCCGAGCGCGAGGCGCTCCTCAAGGAGCTCGCGCGGGCGACGGGCCTCGGCGGGAAGCCGCGGCGGATGGGCTCGGCGACGGAGAAGGCGCGGCTCAACGTGACGCGCACGATCCGCCACGCCATCGGCCAGCTCGGGTCCGCGCTTCCGGCGCTCGGGGCGCACCTCGACGCGTCGGTCGCAACCGGCGTCTCGTGCTGCTACGAGCCGCGCGCCAACATCGTCTGGACCACCTGACCCCGGCCGTTCGTTCCGAACGAACGGTGCACCGGCGACGAACGAACGCCTCACTCATGGAGGATATGACCATGAGCAACGTAGACTTCGTGAAGGATGTGTATGCAGCGTTCGGTGCCGGGGACATCCCGAAGGTGCTTGGCTGGATGCATCCGCAGATCCAGTGGACCGAGACCGCCGGATACAAGTACGGCGGTGTCTACCGGAGCCCGCAGGCCGTCCTGGACAACGTCTTCGCGAAGATGCCCGCCGACTTCGAGTCGTTCTCGATCGAGATCGAGCGGCTGATCGACGGGGGGAACGTGCTCGTGATGCAGGGGCACTACGTCGCCAAGGGCAAGGCGACGGGTAAGAGCGTGCGCGCCGCGGTCGCCCACGTCCTCGAGATCTCGGACGGCAAGATCGTCCGCTTCGATCAGTACGTGGACAGCGCCACGATCAACCCGCTCATCGGCGCGTAGCGCTACGGAGTGACGACGCTCGCCCCCGTATGGTACGAAAATTCGATCGTCGGAAGACCCGTGTACTCACCGGCGCTTGGGTTGCTGGCGGAGGGCGCGTTTTCCCAGGGGGGTAGCTGGTAGCTGCGGGGCTGGGGCACTGGCAGACGGGGCACAGCGTTTATCCGGCCTACCGCCCGCGAGCGCTGGGCGCTGCATGAGGCGGCCTGGGTAAGCGCAAGCGTGGCTAGCTGTCGGAGATCAGCCCTTGGCGCTCCTGGGAAGATCCTGAGCCGGATCGATTCTTTTGCAGCAGGGCAGCGCCGCGCGAAATCGCCAGCCCGTCGCAGGCTTGACCGCCGTGTTCGCGGGGCACGACGATGCCAGCGATGAGCTATCGATGGCGGGCGGCGGCGCGTGGCGTGCTGTGGGCGAGTTGGCTTACGATCGTAAGCGGCGTGTACAGACCGGCGGTCGCAACGGCGGACTGCATGGGGCCGGGCGAGCCCACGATTCTTTGGTCGTATCCCAGCGCAGGCCAGACGGGCGTGCCGATCAACGCCGACGTGCTGATCCTGCCGAACGGCTGGGACGCGATTGAGACGATCACGCTCAATGGGCGCGTGCTCTCGCGCAGCGGCGCGTTCAACCACTTCGATCCGGGCCCACTGGCGCCCAACACCGCGTACGAGGTCTCGTTTCAGCGTATGTACGCCGGACAACCGCAGACCCTGAAGATGGCCTTCACTACGGGCTCGACCACGCTAGCCACGCGCGCACGCAAGCCGGTGATCACGGGTCACTCGACGCGCACGGGTTGGCAACACCTGAGCTCAACCTGTCACGACGCGATCAACGCCATGGGGTGTCACGACCTCGGAGAAGACACGCACTTGCTGTTCGAGAGCAGCGAACACCCACTGGTCTGGCTGATCGAGCGCGTCGGCCGCGACGGTGCGCTGGGCGCGGGCGCGTTGTGGCCCGGCGTATGCGGCACGCCGGAGCTCTACACCAGGCTGCCCGGCCCCACCGGCAGCTGGAGCTGCGTGCGGCTGAGCAGCGTCGACGAGACCGGCGCCGTCATGACCAGCGAGCGACACTGCCCTGAGAAGACCGCGCAAGAAGCCGCGCCGCACGTCGACGCACTGGAGGCGCAGCTGACAGCTGCAAACCAGCAGGCCGAGCTGGCGCTGCACGCGAAGGCGAAGCCCACGCCCAAGAGCGCAGAAACGCCGAGCAGCACGCAGCCCAGTCGCGGGATGTGCACGGCGCTGGCGGGGCCGCGCGATCGAGACTGCGCCCCAGTTCGCTGGCTGTGGTGCGGCGCGCTGCTGCTCCTCGGGCGACGTCGCGCGCTCCCACGGCAGCGCTCTAGTTGATCTGAGCGCCATCGTGCGCTGCCCAGCTTTGAAGCTGGACCTGCTGCACGTCGCCATCGAAGTATGCGTGCGCGAACGGCGGCGCTGGCAATGGCTCGGCACCCAGCATGATCGGCGCTGCCGAGCTGTCGAGCGCGCCCTGAGCGGCTGGCGCGAGCGTGCCCGCGCAGCGATGATCGATGAACATGTGCACCGCGTCGTGGCCGTCGTACGCTCCCTCGATCGAGTACGACAAGCCAGTCTGCAGCGCGTCGGTGAACGTCTCGGTGGTGTGGGCATCGCACGCCGTCATGCTGCCGCCGGTGATCGGGTACTCGTGCACGAAGCTCTTACCGGCGACGCTCACGCCGAAGCGCAGGACGGTGGTGCCACCCGTGCTCGGGCGTGAGAGCTCGAGCGTGAAGCTGCCGGGTCTGCTCACGATCACCTGCGACTCGCCGGGGGCCAGGCTGTCCAAGGCATTGAAACGCACCAGCGCGCCCAGCAGCACGCCGCCGCCAACAGCGGCATACCTGTCGAGCTCAATGGCCTGCGACTGACTTGGCTGGAAGTGAAGCGCGGGGCCGTAGAACGGCTGTCCAGCAGGCCAGTCCTGCAGGCTGGGCGTGCCGAAACTCTGCCCGCTGGCCGGCAGGCCGAGCGTGACGCCTGTCTGCCGCGCGCTACCGGTCGCACTTGCACGCAGCGCCATCAGCGTGGGATCGGTCGCCGTCTCGACGTTGGCGTACGCCAGCCCGTTGCTGGCCTCGACGATGGCCCGCGCCTGGTCGGCACGGTATTCGGTGGTGAGCAGTGACACCTCCTCGCGTAGTGCGGAGAGCAACACTTCGCCGAAGCTCGGCCCGGGCAGCGTGAAGACGCCGACGTCGAGCCCAAGGCCACGCGCGTAAGCAAGCAGACTGGACAGGTCCTGACAGCGGTAGTCGGCCTCGACGCCATCCAGGTGGTTACTGGCGGCCTCGTCTTGAACGAGCTTCTGCCAATCCGCGATCGGGTGATTGCCGTACAGCAGCCAAAATCGCAGGTAGCGCGCCAGGAACGGATGCGCGGCGGCCGCGTCGCGAATCGCCAGCAAGTAGGGAAGCTTGCCGCCGCCAGGGGGGGTAGCTGGTAGCTGCGGGGCTGGGGCACTGGCAGACGGGGCACAGCGTTTATCCGGCCTACCGCCCGTTTGAAAAAGCTATGGTCTCCCAGCGGCGTGAGACTGTGCGGGCCATGCAAGCTCCACGAACCAGCAGCGTCCGCTGCTTACTCGCGATGATCATGCTCACCGTGGTCTTTGGTTGTGCGGAGCACGTAACGGGCGTGCCTCTGGAACGCGACCTGCGACAGGTCGGGTGCGAATACCTTCAACGCTGCTTCCCTGGAATCCTCGGTGCATTCCCCGGCGGAACGCTTGAAGGCTGCATGAGCGCGAACCCATGTCCGAGTCCATCGACGAGCACGATTGCTCTGACGGACGCCAGCGCTTGCGTCGACTTCTTGAAACACGACGTTTGTTCGCTCACGCTCGCGCAGCCCGGAGCGCTGTGGTCGTTGGCACGTGGTCCGCTCGTGTTCGGCGGGGTCGCGCTGGTTGCGCCACATTCATCACCGTGTCGTGAGCGCGCGTTGCCTGCGACCGGCGAACGGGCCGCCGTGGGACAACGCTGCGTGAGGCGTGAATTCAGTTGCGTCGATGGTTCCGGTTGCATGATCGATTCGCCTCCAAGGTTCGTCGGCTCGGCCATCTGCGGCCAGTGCGTCGCCTACGCGCGCACGGGCGCGACATGCGCGCCGAATGACCTTTGCGCTGAAGGTCCGTGTCTCAACGGGTCGTGCCTACGGTGGCGTGACCAGGGAGAAGCCTGCACCGCGGACGACGAGTGCGTGAACCCGCGGCAATGCACAAATCGTCGCTGCGCTAGCGAACCGAGTGGACGGGCGGACGGCGCGGCGTTGAATGAAACATGCGCCGGAGGAATTGCCCCCGATGAGTGCGGCGCGGATTGGACCTTGACGTGCATTGACGGTCGCTGCGTCCCCCGACGCGATCTTGGTGAAGGCTGCCAAGACGAGTCGCATTGCCGGGCATGGCAAAGTTGCCGCGGCGGTCGCTGCGTTGAACGGACCTGCCACGCCTCTCTCGGCGATTTCTGTGATTCTCACTCAGGGTGTGCCCCCGAACTCGTTTGCGTTGGCGGAACGACGGGTTGCACTACACCACCCCCAAGCGATCCACGTGCCGTCAACGGCACACGTTGCTCTGACCATTTCGAGTGCGAGAGCGGCAATTGCTCACGTGACATCTCCGCGTTCTGCAATTCGAATGGATCTTGCGCGATACCCACCTGTGATCGTTGCGGCGTGTGCGCCGCACCCGCGGACAATCATGCGTGCGAGTGACCAAACCTCGCGTCTCCACTCGCAAACGTGTCTGACCGGCGCGATCACCCAGCGAACATCACCAGCATGAAGAAAGACGGCTCTCCTAAGACGTGAGTGGGTGTGAATTCGGCGTGACGCGCAGCGGCGAGAGCGCGGGCAGCGCGCAGCACAAGAAGATGAGGCCGATGAGGCTGGCAGCGCTGTGGAAGTCGTAGGCGCGTCGCGTGATGACTCTGATCTTCCCGTTTAGTCCTTCAGCGCGGCCGTTGGATAGTCCGGTGCGGACTTCTGCTGCGGCAGACGCGCCGTGCGGATCCGAGATCTACCCGAGACTCTGCAGCGATCGCTGCCCGATGCGAGCCGGGCGCCTGCAGCGGACGCGATCATGCTGTCTCTCAACCAACCGCTCGATGCCATGGTGGAAGAGATTGTCGAAGCCGTGATCGTTGCCGAAGACGGCAATCGCACGCGCGCCGCCGAGCGTCTCGACATCAGCGTTCGGACGATCCAGCGACACGCGGCGCAGATGAG
>JADGRF010000279.1 GCA_017881055.1 Sandaracinaceae bacterium | reverse complement strand
CTCGCGTACCAGCACACGCTTGCCGGGTGCTGACTCGGCGATAGGGCCCGGCTCGATCACGTACATCACGCGCTTGTAGTGCAGGGTGACGTTGCTCGTGAGTCGGCGTTCTTCCTGCAGCGTGAACACGCGTCGGAGATTGTCCCGCGACAGCATCGGACGATGCGCGTCGTGTGGATTGTGCGATTGGCGCAGATCACCTCGATGTTGAGGTCGTGCATTTTGAGCAGCGACATGGTGCGGTGCTTGGCGGTGTTGGTCTTGAGCGTTCGGTCCAGGCCCTAGGCGTACCGCAATCGGCGTATTGAGCTGCCGCGGCGACATGGCAGAATCAAGGCGAATGGGGCGGATCTGACGGTCATCGGCATCGACTTCGGCACGAGCGCAGTGCGCGCCGCGGTATGCGCTGCGCCGGGCGCGGAGGCACGCTCGGTCCGTACGCCGGACGGCGCGGAAGAAATCGCCGGCTGCGTTTCATTCGCGGCGGGCGGCCCGCACGTCGGTCACACAGCGCGCAACTTCGCGGTCATGCAGCCGCGCGACACGGTCTGCGACGTGAAGAGCTGGCTCGTAGCCGCCAGCGCCGACGACGTCCCCGCGTTCACGCGCGTCAACGGTCCGCTGATCGAGACCACGGACGACGGCGGTCTGCTTCTTCACGCGGGTGGACAGGCGTATCAGCCGGCGTCGGTCGCCGCGCTTCTGCTGCGACGTGTGCTCGAGCTGGCCACGAATGAGCTACGCGAGGCGCCGCACGCCGCGCTGTTTGCGCATCCGCTCACCGCCAGCGCTGCGCTCGACTCGGCGCTGCGTGCCGCCGCCGGCGAGCTGGGCCTGTCGTCAGTTGCCTTCATCGCCGAGCCGCTCGCCGCGGCCGCGCGCATGTGCACGCCCGACAGCGCGCGCCCCGTGTTCATCGCCGACGTCGGCGCCACGCACACGACGGTCGCTGTGGTCGAGATCCGTCCCGATCTCGAGCCGCGCCTCTTGCATGCTGCGAGCGAGGCCATCGGCGGCGATGCCGTCACGTTCGAGATCGTGCAGCGCGTGCTCGGCGGTAAAGACATGAGCACGCTGCCCGTCGGCATGGGTGAGCTGCTGCGGCAGTACTGCGAGCAAATGAAGAAGGACCTCGCGACGGTCGAGACCGCGCACTGCAGCCTACCGGCGATGTTCGTGCACGCGCTCGGCTGTGAGCCCGAGCTGGTTTTCGAGCGCTCGGCGTTGCGTGCTGCAAGCGGTGCGCTCTTGCACGCGATCGAAGACTGCTGCGCGCGCGCGCTCGGCGGCTCCGGCCTCGCCCACAGCGCCGTGGAGTTGTACGTGATGGGCGGTGGCACGCGCTTGCCGTTCGTCACCGCGTTGATCGAGCAGGCACTCGGCACACGTGCCCGCGTGTCGCGCTCGCCTTCGGTGGTCGCGCTCGGTGCGGCCAAGCTCGCTGCTGCGAAGCCGCCCTCGCGTTCGGTCGACGACGTGCGCACACGCGCCAGCTGGCGCCCGCCCGCGCGCGTGAAGCAGGCGGCGGACGCCTCGACGTCGTTCGTGATGCGAGTCTCCCCAACTCCGGAGTCGGCGCAAAAAATGCCTGATTCACTGCACATTCCGATGGCGCGCGTGCCCGCGGACAGCGCACCCATTCCGCCTCGTGAGTCCCGTCCGCCGAGTCAGCCAATCGGCGGCTCCCGCCCGCCGAGTCAACCGTCGACTGGCCCCGGTCCGGGAAGCCAGCCCGCGCAGTCACGCCCGCCGAGTGAGCCCGTCCAGGCGCGTGCATCGTTTGCTGCGCCCGCCGGAGGGCGCCTGAGCGTGCAGTCGATTGGCTTGCACCAGATCGACGGCGGTCACATTCTCAACCCCACGACACCGAGTGAGCTACTGCGTCTGCCGATCGCGCGGCCGATGCGCGACGCCGATCTCGAGCCCATCTCCCTACCGCTGCTGTTGCTGCTGACAGGCAGCAAGCGCCGCAGCGGCATGTTGGCCTTACACATGGACCGCGCGCTGCCGATTCGCATCGCGTTCGTGGAAGGACGCCCCGCGGTGGCGCCCTCGGAGGTGACTGCGCTCGGCGATCGCTTGAAGCTGATGGTCGGTAGCTACGCGTTCGAAGAGGGCCGGCCCGACGTGGGCATGCGCAAGCCTCAACCGGCCGTCGCGATCGTCGTCGCGATCCTGCGTCAGCTGATGCGCAGCTTCGACGAAGCGTCGCTGAAGCAGGCCCTGGGCGAGCGCCTGGACCTCGCCCCCGAGGTCTCGGCCAGCGATCAGCTGAGAGTCGGCAGTCTCGGTCTCACGCCGATCGAAACGCGCGCGCTGAAGTTCTCGCTGAACGGCAAGAACACCGGTCACGCGCTGATCGAGCACAGCGGCATCGGCCCGCACACCGTGCTCGTATTGCTCATGCTGCTCGACATATACGGTCTGATCGCCTGGAAGGCCAGCGAGGCAGCCGTCGACAGCACGCTGGTCGACGAGCTCGACGCGCGCGCCAAGGCGCTCGAGGCCGCCAATTATTTTCAGGTGCTCGGGGTGCACTGGAGCGCCAACGGCAGCGAGATCGAAGCCGCGTACCGCGTGCTGCGCGCCGAGCTCTCGGAGGGCCAGCCCGTCTTCAACGCGGCACCGGATGCGTGCCGTCGCATGCTCGCGCGCCTCGATCTGGCGCGACACACCTTGGGCGATCATCAGCGTCGCGACGCGTACCGTCGCGCGACCTATCCCGACATCAACTACGACGGCGTCGAGGATCTACTCGAAAAGAAGGCCCGCGCGCTCGCACTGCAGGACGACGGCGAGGATCAAGTGCGTGAGGTGCAGCGCCGTATGCAGGAGATCGCGCGCGCTCGCGCCAAGCAGCGACCCGGCCACGAGTAGATCACGCGCTGTTCCAAGCGTGTCGGAGCGGCGCCTGCGTGGATGTCGGCTGCACGAGCGATCGCGAGTGCTTCTTCGCGATGAACGATCCGCTGTCGAAGTGCACCGATAAGAAGTGCGTGACGCCATGCATGACTCGACACCGAGTGCAACTCGCCCACCACACCGTTCAACGTGTGTGACTCGGGTGCGTGCAAGTTCGCCGGTTGCGAAACCGACGAAGAGTGCCGCGTGCTGCTCGGCATCCAGAACTCGGTCGGCCACGCCACGGCCGTCTGCCGCACGCCGAAGATGTGAGCTGATCCCAGGCCGCCCCGCGTCGTCTACTGCGCGGCCGCCGACGTTGCGGCTTGCGTCGTTACTTCGGAGAACAGCTCGTCGAGCTCTGCCTCGACGAGCGTCTCTTGTTCCAGCAGCCGGACCGTGCCCGCTTCGAGCGCCACGCGGTGACGCTTCAGGATCTCGCATGCGGTCACGAACGCGCGCTCGACGATGTTCTTGATCGCGGCATCGATCTCACGCGCGGTCACTTCGCTGTAGTTGCGGCGGCCGCCCATACCCGCCAGGCCGTTGCCGAGAAACGGTGAGGGATCGGTCTCGTACGCGACGTGACCGAGCTCCGGCACCATCGCGTAGCGCGTCGCCATCGAGCGGGCGATCTCGGTGGCTTTGCTCAGGTCGTCAGCTGCGCCGGTCGAGAGGTGGCCGAACACGATCTGCTCGGAGGCGCGGCCGCCGAGCAACACCGCGAGCTTGTTCTCCAGCTCCTCGCGCGTCATCAGGTAGCGGTCCTCGGTGGGCCGCTGCAGCGTGTAGCCGAGCGCGCCGATGCCGCGCGGGATGATCGAGACCTTCTGCACCGGATCGCTGCCGGCCGTCGCGCGCGCCACGAGCGCATGCCCGAGCTCGTGGTACGCGACGATCCTGCGCTCCTTCGGGTTGAGCAGGCGGTTCTTCTTCTCGAGGCCGGCCACGATCCGCTCGATCGCCACGGTGAAGTCGTCGAGCGTGATCTCGTCCGCATTGCGGCGTGTGGCAGCGAGCGCCGCTTCGTTGACCAGGTTGGCGAGATCGGCGCCGGTGAAACCCGGCGTCAGCGCGGCGACCGACTCGAGCGCGACGCCTTCAGCAAGCTTCACCTTGCGCACGTGCACGCGCAGAATCGCCACGCGTCCCGTCTTTTCGGGGCGATCGACCAGCACCTGGCGATCGAAGCGGCCCGCACGCAAGAGCGCGGGGTCCAGCATCTCGGGGCGGTTGGTGGCGGCGAGCAGCACGAGGCCACTTTTCGCATCGAAGCCATCGAGCTCGACCAGCAGCTGATTCAGCGTCTGCTCTTTTTCGTCGTGGCCACCAAAGTACGGGCCGGCGTTGCGCGCGCGGCCGAGCGCGTCGAGCTCGTCGATGAAGATGATGCTCGGCGCGCGTTGCCGCGCCTGTTCGAACAGATCGCGTACGCGTGCCGCGCCCACGCCCACGAACATCTCGACGAACTCGGAGCCGCTGATCGAGAAGAAGGGCACACCGGCTTCACCCGCGACCGCGCGCGCGAGCAACGTCTTGCCGGTGCCGGGCGGGCCGACCAGCAGCACGCCTTTGGGCAAGCGCGCGCCGAGGCGCCCGGCCGAGCGCGGATCCTTCAAGAACGAGACGACCTCTTGCAGCTCTTGCTTGGCTTCGTCGACGCCAGCCACGTCGGCGAACGTCACTTTGGTGTCGGTCTCGACGTAGACCTTCGCCTTGCTCTTGCCGACGGCCATCATGCCGCTGCCGCCGGCTCCGCCCATGCGCTTGCCGATCATCGACCAGATCCCGAAGAACACGAGCGCCGGCAGCACCCACGACAAGAGCATGGGTAGCCACTTGTTCTCCGCGCGCTGCGCGTAGCGGACACCGGCGGCATCCAGCTTGTCGGCCAGCTGAGGATCGACCCGCTCGGTTACGAAGTGCTGCTTGCCGCGCGGCGGCTTCTTCCACGTGCCCTGCACGGAGTCGCCGAGCACTTCCACTTCCTTGATCTGCTTGTCCCGCAGGCTGGTCTGAAATTCGCTGTACGGAATCTGTTCGACGCTCTCGAGGCCCTGCAGAAAATGCTGCACCAAGCCGAAACCGATCAGCGCCAGGATCAAGAACAGAATGTTGAAGCGAGCTTTGGGATCCATCGTGCACGCAGATATAGGCCAAGGGGTGTGCTTTTTCCAGCGTGCACGTATGCTGCGGCGTTATACGTAGTCACGCTTGCCGCTGGTGCAACTGAAGAGCCCGCACGGAGGCGCTGCGAGCTCGGATCCGTTCGCAGGCGCGTGTGCTGCGCGACGGTTGCGCGCAGCCGCGTGCCAGCTGACGCGCGCTGTACCGGAAAGCGCTCGCTACGAGCTGAGATGGTCGACCAGGATCTTCACGCCGAGCAGCACGAGCACCACGCCTCCGAACAGATCCAAGCGCGCACCGAGCTTGTCGCCCAAGTGCCGGCCGAGCACCAAGGCGAACGCGCTCAGCGCGGCCGTGGTCACGCCGATGGTCGCGAGCGAGAGCACGAGCGACGCCCCTAGCATCGGTAGCGTGACGCCCACCGCGAGCGCATCGATGCTGGTGGCGATCGCGAGCGTAGTCATGACCTTTCTGCCGAACGGGTCACCTTCTCGCTGCGGCTCAGCCGACTGCGCGGCACCGCTCGTGCTCGCTTCGTAGATCATCTTGCCGCCGATGCCGGCGAGCAACACGAACGCGATCCAGTGATCCCAGTGCGCTGCGAGCGGCCCGACGCGCTTGCCGACCGCCCAGCCCAAGAGCGGCATGAACGCCTGAAAGCCACCGAAGTACAGCGCGACCAGCGCGAAATGCCGAGGCACCAGGCGCTTCACTGCCAGGCCCAGGCTCGCCGAGGCCGCCGCCGCGTCCATCGCGAGGCCGATGGAAAGCACCAGCAACGACCAAAATCGCATGACCGAGGATACGCACGAAACGCG
>JADGRF010000278.1 GCA_017881055.1 Sandaracinaceae bacterium | reverse complement strand
GCTCTGAACACGCGCCAGGCTGCGCGGCAGACAAGCGCTGACAAGCCCACGATGTTTTTCTGAACCCGGCGGCCTCTTGCGGGCACACAGGAAGACAGATGGGCAAATCGGCGCACAAAGTGAGCTGTGACGAGGCTAAGCTCGCGCCCGTATTGGCGTTGCATCCCCGTCGCGCGTTCCGCAGCGAACCGCTTGTCGAACACGAGCTAGAGCGCCTGCGCGCGGGCGAGCCGGCAGCCGTCGCTGCGCTCTATGACCAACACCACGCGGCGCTGCGCGCGTTCTGCCAGCGCTTGCTGGGCGATGCAGCTGCCGCCGAGGACCTGGTGCACGACACCTTTGTTGGCCTGCCGCGTGCGCTCGCCGGCTATCGAAGCGACGCGCCGCTGCGCAC
The DNA here is from genome assembly GCA_017881055.1 of Sandaracinaceae bacterium. Classification (GTDB taxonomy): domain Bacteria; phylum Myxococcota_A; class Polyangia; order Polyangiales; family JAFGIB01; genus JADGRF01. The sequence goes on along the minus strand of JADGRF010000278.1, from coordinate 6,226 downwards.
GTTTCTGTTCGGCGTCGCGGTCAACCACTGCCGGCATCATCTGCGCGCCGCCGCACGTCGCCGCCGTGCCATGGCACGCTATGCCGAGGCGGCGCCACCCGAAGCTGCCACCTTGCACGATCTGCGCTCGGAGCAAGCACGCGCTACTTCTGGAGTGTCGGAGCCAGGAGTCGAGCCGAGCAGCGGTAAAGGAGAATCTTCGATCCCGCTATGCAGCGCAGAGATCCGCGAACCTGGTCCGAGACAGCTCCCGACGTACGATGCGCATGGGCGCTCTCTCGTCGACAAGGTTCGTGGCTTCCGCCGACGTCCGTCGACGAAGCTATCAACGCGCGATCGAGACACTGCCACCCGTGGCTCCGCGTCCTACGGCGAAGCGCTCGATGCAGCGCGTAACCCTTCGACCGAGGCGGTGCTTGTTCGGCCGATCGCATGAACGCTACCCAAGTCGCACGCCTTGCTGCACAGCGCGGCGGCGAGAGCCGCGTCTCGCCGAGTCCCGTGACCGTCGCGATAGAGCGTGCACAGGCTGTTGCAACCAAACGCGCTGTCATGGTCACACGCCTTGGCGTACAGATGAGCGGCTTGACCGAGATCTGTCTTAGCTCCCTGACCGGCTTCGTAGCACCAGCCAAGATCGCTGCAGTCTTCAGCGTCACCTGCATCACAACCCTTGCGATATTGTTGCATGGCCGTTTCGACTCGCGCGGCATGTGCGGTCCGCGCAGCGCGCTCGGAGGCCTGGCCGGCATCGTTGATCCCATGGGCCACGCAGCCAGGTCCAAAGCAAATTGCCCACGAGGCGAGAAGATTCATGCTGGCGTGCAGGCCGATGGCCGGTAACAACCCGCCCGAGCGGCGCGCCAGCCAACCCGTCAGAAGACCCAGCGCAACCAAGCCGGGAGCGTGCACGACCTCGCCATGGGCGGCGGCGAACAGGCCGGCCTGCAGGACATTCGCCCACGCAAAGGGCAACACGCGTGCAGCACTGCCCAAGAACACGCTACGGAATGCGATTTCCTCGTACACCGGCACGACGAACGCAACCAGCGGGAACACCATCCATGGACCGTACACACGCGCAGTTGCACGGACCAATTCGATCGATGTAAGCCCGACGCTCGCCGGGGTGAGCGAGTCGTTTTTCCCCGACATGTGTAGGGCATACGCGATCCCGGAGCACAGCGCTTGGATCACAATGACAGCGAGCAGACTTGCACCCACCATGACCAGCACGCGCATTGGACCCCACGACGCGCGCACGATTCGTCCGTAGTCGCCTGCCCGCAACCACGGAAGCACGCTCAGGCTTCCGCCGATCACGACTGCCACGAAGTAGCGCGCCAGATCCAGCTGCCCATCGGCAACGCCAGCCTGTCCTACGAGGATGTCGTGCAGGCGATCGTACGTGAAAAGGTACATCGTCAACAGTTGCGTCGACAGCATCGCTGCGGACACGCCCCACAAGTGCCGGAGCGACCAACGAGCTGCCGTCGCATCTGCGACGCGAGCGGGACGCACCAGCGCTGCATAGTGTATTGGCAGGATCCAAAGCAGCGGCAGCAGGCACTGGACCAGTAGCAACGCAAGCAGCGCAGCCAGCCCGCCCGCGTCCCGGGCGTGCCACGGTGCCGTTGGAAAAGCCATGGCTAACGAGAGTCGATGACGCAGCAACGGATCAGCTGCAAACCCTTCGCCTCGCAACGCATCATACGAAGCGATCGCGTGCTTGCGATCGTGCTGCGCTGTGTCCAGCTGCAGCAACCGCAACCGGGCTCTCTGACGGCTCCATGGTTGCTTCGTGGCTGCTACGTACTTCGCTCGCGCCTCCACCGCACGTCCTGCGCCCTCGAGCGCCTGCCCTTGCAGCAGGAGATCGATCGGCACGGCGTGACCTGGCATTGCATGGACCACGGCCGAAGCCTGATCGAAGGCGCGCAGTTCCAGAAGCATGCGCACTTTGTCTCGCGCAGTCGTCTGGTCGCCGACGGTGCGCGTAAGCTCCGCGATGGGCGTAGCGCGCGGGGGTCGCATCGGGCCGGCCAAACATCAGTGCATATTCGCCGGGCGGTGCGATCACATAGAGGGTGGGGAGACGCGTCACCAGCTTGGCGTGCTCGAATCGCAGTGCGGCGTCGTCGGCATCCACGACGTGCAGCTCCAGGCGCGACAAGAGTGTCGGACCGAGATCGAAGCGCAGCGGCTCGCTGGGTGCACCCAGCTTGCGTGAGATGCGCCCGCTCGTCAGCTGGGTCGCGCGCGATTGCGGGTCGACGGCCAGCAGCTCGTAGCTCCGCTCGAATTGTGCCGCGCTTGTGTCGAGCGTCAGACTCTCGACCGTGATCGGCGCCATCGGCGGCGTGATTGTGTAGACACTGTTCTCGCCTTCGCGCACCGGCTCGGCGATCTCAGCGTAGATCTCTTTGCGGGTATCGGCACCGGAGAACAAGAACGGGCGTTGCAGACCGTTGGCGTCGACTACGCGTAGGTCGGCGAAGTCGGAGCGCATCGTTGCCAGATCGGCGGGTTCGAGCTCGATACGGGCCAGATCGGCGTGTCCACTGTGCACGCTGAACCGTCGCCGGAAGGCATATGGACGCGTGTCGAGTGTAGCGCCGGCCGGAAAGATCTCGGCGAGTGGCCTCGCAGGCTCGAAGCTCGGGTTGCGTGTCGCGGTGCCGAGGCGCGCAAGCTCGAGCTTGCCGAGCTTGGCGGGCGCTGTGCTGTTGCTGGCGGCGGCGGCGAGCGCGGCCACGTCGTAGTCTGGCGCGCGCGTTCGCGCGCCACCGTAACGCAGCATGAGCACAGGCGCGTCGGTCGAACCCGCTGGTGCGTCGAAGATGAGCGTTGGGCGCTCTACCGATGCAGCCACGCGTAGGTCCTGCAGCGCGCCAGAATCGCCATCGGAGATGTCGATCTGCAGGCGCGTGCCCGTTGCACGCGCGATCGCGAGCGTCAGGGCGTCGTCGAGCAAGCCAGCTCCGCGCGCAATCTGGCCGGAGCCGAGCTCGCCGAGCATGGTGTCCACGCGCGCGTCGCGCACGCGGACGCTGCGCTCGAAGCTCGTCGTCTGCGTCACGAAGCTGAGTGCGTCAGGCACGACGCCGGCCGGTCGCGCCAAGGTCACCAGGGTGTGTCCAGCATCGTGATGCGTCTCGAGTACCTGCAACGGAATCGAGATGCCTGGCGGCGGTGTGGTCGTGGTCTGCTCGTGCCAGATGAACTTTGGGTTCAGGTAGCCGCCTTGGCCGCGCAGCTCGATTCGCACGCGCCGGAGCGTCGTATCGAGGGTGCCGAGCGCGAGCTCGAAGGCTTGACCGCTCGGCGCGCAGCCGCCTCGGCTCGGATGGGTTCAGCGATGAGTCCAGGTGTCACAGGGTGAGCAGCCAGCCTCGCCGCTTGCGTGCGTGGCTCTGCCGTGTGCAGCGCCTGTGCGGCAATGGCGTGGGGCCCGGCCGTCGTCATGCTGACCGACGCTTGGCCGGTGGCTGCCACCATCAAGGTGCTCACCCGTTGTTCGAGGGCGCGCTGGGCGCTGGTCAAATGCGCGACCTCCAAGCGCAGCCGAGCGAGCTCGCGATCCAGGTTGTCCTGCCGCGCGCGCAGGCGCACGGCGTCGTCGGACTTCGGGCCGCGCATGAAGCTGGCGAGTACCCAGAACGCGGCAATCACTGGCACCGCGACGCAGACGAGACTCCCGATGTCCCCCATGCAAGCGTGATAACACGACTCGGAGATGGCCGGCCATCGCGGACGGATTCATACCTGCTGCGCGCTGCGTCGCTGCGCTCCAACACCTGCCGCGGACGGCGGCCAGCCTTCTACTGAGGCCACGTGGCAGCGCATGCGTAGTCGGATAGCGCGGGTGCCGGCGGATTCCTCGATCATTCCAATTGGTTAGGGCGCGTCGCGTGCGTGTCGACGCGTGCGGGATCGAAAGTGTGGGCCAGGTGCGCGATCTGGAAGCATCGAGGCCCACATGCATCGTCTATGCATACGCCGCACGCTGCGCAAGCTGCTTTCGCCGGAACTGGTCCACGAAGTCGCTCGCGACACCGGAGCGTGCGTGCGATTGCGCAAGGGCGACCCCTTCGCGCTGGTGTGGACGCTGATGCTCGGCTCGATGTCGGGCCGCGTGCGACAGCTGTCGGAACTGCGACGGATGTTGCAGCGCGTCACGCTGGAAGAGAGCAGCTTCTACGACCGCTTCACGCCAGAGTTGGGCGCCGCGCCCGCGGTCGACTTGCGACTTTTGCGAGCATCATGGTCACCGACTCGGGCGCAGTGAGGCGTGTGTGGGGTAAACGCGGCGGGTAGCAGGTGCTACAGCGTCGCACGCAGCGCCGCACGCCGCAGCGCCGCCGCCACTTCTCGCGGCAGACTTTCGGGTACGGCGGAAGTTTCGGAAGGCGGCGAGCCGCTGATTACGCGTGTGATGACGCAAGCCGCCAGGTACGTCCCCGCTGGCGACGGGTGATTGCCGTCGGGCGCGTAGAGCGCGATCTCCGGATGCACCAAGCGACTCTGTATGAACGCTTCGCCCGGCAAAGCGAGTAGTGAATGGGTTTCGTCCGCGACACTGTGCGCCTGCGTCAGCAGAAGCTGTTGCGCCGCATCAGGGCTGCCCCCGGACCATGCGTTCCTGTACATTTCATCGCTTGGATCTCGGTGCGCCCAGGCCTCGAAGATCACCGTTTGAGCACCCGCCACCCGAGCCAAGCTTGCGAAACGGTTCACCGAAGTGTGGAACCCTGTCGGATTGGTCAGCGGTTCGTAGGTTCGCTCCTGAAGCACGATGTGGGTGTAATGGCCTTGCCTGATCTTGGAAATGGCGACGCCAGCGTCCCAGTGCGCGCTCAACGGAGCGCCGCCGGTCGTGACGCTGTCGGTCGCGATTTGCGGATCGATCGCGTGCACGAGCCCCGGCAAGTCGTTGTAGTAGGTGAGACTATTGCCGACGAACAGCACCCTGCGCGTTGGTGCAGGCGACGGGCGTGCAGACGTGCTCTGTTGGTGTCCAGCGAACCGAGACAGCTGACTCGCCAGGTCGAGATCGTTGCAGGCGACAAGAGGCGCGATGGCGAGCGTCAGGCATGTGGCAGCAGTGAGCCGTCGGACGCACACGCTTGAAGTCTACCCTGGTGCAGGCTCGAGTGCGATGGCGACAGCGACAGACGCTTCGCCACGCGCTTCTTGGGCTCGCTGGCGAGCCACTGCCGCACCTCGTTGACCTCGACCATCGTGACCTCCCGATAAGCCATCGCGCCTCCCAGGCCGGCTGTGCGCCGAGCGCGACCACGTGCGGAGTGGGTGAGTGCGCCGCGACGGGAACCATGCATCGTGCTTCAGGGAACGTGACGGCGGACCCCTGCGAGACCCAGCGCAGCTGCGCGCAATCACCGCAACCTTGTCTGGCTGAAGGAGTACGTGCGGCGGTCAGCGTCACGGAAACGCTAACACTGGCTGCGGCGTCGCCCAGAAGGCTGCGCCGTCGCCGAGTTGGTTGTTGTATCCGTCTCCCCAGCAGACGACCGACCCGCCGCTACGCAGCGCGCAGGCGTGATAGTAGAAGCTGCTGATGGCGATGGCGTCGGTCAGTCCCGTGACAGTGACCGGGGCCGTGCTGTCTGCGTTGGTGCCGTCGCCGAGTTGACCGAAGTTGTTGATGCCCCAGCAGACGACTTCGTGGCTTGCGCGCAGGGCGCAGGTGTTCTGGTAGCCTGCGGCAACAGCCACCGCGTCGGTCAGGTTCGCGACGGTCACCGGCACCAGGCTGTTAGCGCCCATCCCGTCGCCGAGTTGACCGAAGCGGCCGTTGCCCCAACACGCGACCGCGCCGCCGTTGCGCACTGCGCAAGTGTGGAAGCCGCCCGAACTCACCGCGGTCGCATCTGCTAGCCCTGTCACAGTGACCGGCGTTCCGCTGCTCGTGGTTGCGCCGTTGCCGAGCTGGCCGTAGCGACCGTAGCCCCAGCACACGACGCCGCCGCCACCGCGCGTGGCGCAGGCGTGGTAGTAGCCCATGCTGATTGTCGCCGCATCGGTTACACCGCTGACATCCACCGGCGTTGAGCTGTTGTTCGTGGCGCCGTTGCCAAGTTGAGTGAGCTCAACATCGACATCATCTGCGCGAATACGCCTGCCGCCAAGGGCCGCGTTGAACGGGCAAACCAGACGCTGCAGGACCGGCTGGTGAAGGAGCTGCGGCTGCGCGGCATCAGCGACG
>JADGRF010000277.1 GCA_017881055.1 Sandaracinaceae bacterium | reverse complement strand
GTTCGTGCTCGGGCTGTGCTTGGCGGGTGCGCTCGGCAGCGTGTACGTGCTGTCGCGCGCCGAGCATCGCGGTGCACCGCGTGCGAAACGCACGCTGCAGCTGGCGAAGCCCGCGAGCCCCGCACCCTTCGCCGAAGTCGCGACACGAGAGCACGCGACGCCGGATGCGGTGAAGAAGCCGGCGCAAACGAAAACGCCCGTCGCACCGTGATTAACCCAGGTGGACGGGCGCGTTCGTCGCGTGCGCGAGCGTCAGGGAGTAGCAGCGCCGGCGTCAGCTGGCACGGCCATGCCACCGTCCGCAGCCGGAGTCGGTGCTGGCGAGGGCCCCGGCGCGGGCTTCGTGTCGGTACCCGCGCTCGGCGCGACGCCGTTGCCAACCGTGCCGCCGGCGGTGCCGTTCGGCGTCACGACGGTGCCTTCACGGTGCTCGTCGTAGTCCGGCGCGGGCAGCGCGACGCTGGCCAGCGGGGTCTTGATGTCGGCGAGCGAATCGACGAGCACGCCGGCCCAGCTGAACGAGTACACGTACGTGCCCTTGGTGTCCTGGATGAACAGGCCGCGACGCACCTCGGGCGTTTGGCAGTACGAGTAGCTGTAGTACGCGCTGCTCGGCGTGCCGTACTGGTCGTAGCACTGGCTGAAGAACGCGGTGTGGTCGATCGCGCCGAGCTGGGTGAAGCCCTTGCCCGTGATCGAGACGCGGAACACCTGCAGCGTGCTGCTGAAGCTGCCGGAGTAGTCCACGTACGGGAACGCGAGCAGGCCGTCGGTCTCGCCCATCGGCACCCAGTACGTGAAGGCCTTGTGGTTGTTCGAGGCTTCGGACCAGCCGTTGGGCGAGAAGTTCTGCGTGGCCGCGCGCGTGGGCTTCGTGGGATCCGTGACGTCGAAGATCTGGAGCATCAGACCGAGCTGATGCCCTTGCGCGTCGGCGTTGCGACCGATGGTGAGCAGGTGGTTGTCGTCGATCGGGTGCATGTACTCGCTGAAGCCAGGGATATCGAGCGTGCCGAGCACACTGAGGGCCTTCGGGTTCGAGAGGTCGATGACACTGAGCGGATCGATCTGGCGGAAGGTCGTGACGTAGGCGCGGTCGCCGACGAAGCGCGTGGAGGTGATGTGCTCGCCGTCTTCGCCGAGCGGATCGGTGATGCCGACGCGCTCGAGCGTGACGCCATTCGGCTGCAGCGCGACGACACGGTTGTCCGTGGTGTGGCGCGAGCTGGCCATCGGCACGTCCGCGATGTTCGACTTGAGCGGCAGGAGCTCGACGAAGTCCTGCCAGATGTCCTGCGTGGTCGAGACGCGCACGGTGCTAGCCGCCGCGTCGATCGAGAACTGATTGACGATGTGACCGGGCACGAAGCCGGACGCGTGGTACGTGGTCTTGTCAGCCTTCAAATCGAAGGTGTGCAGCACGGTCTGCTCGCGCTCCAGGAAGTGTTGGTCGTAGCGCCAGTCACGCTGCGCCAAGACCAATGTGTCGTCGTTCGCATAGACCGTGTCGGCGTTGCCGAGCACGATCGCACCGCCGATGTCGCTCTTCGGGTTGGTCATGTCGAACGACACGACGTTGGTGAGACCGTAGTTGGTGAGCGCGGGCGGCGGCGCGTAGAAGTCGACGCAGCGCGGCTGGGCGGCCACGATCTGACCGTTGATGCGCTCACGCTCGACAGGCACCCAGTCGGCGATCTTGGTCTGCTGGACCGAGGCCACGATCCGATCGCGCCACTCGTCGACTTGAGCGTCGATCTCGGCCTGGGGGTAGTCGTTGCCCCACGGATCTTTGTATTCGATGTAGGCGGTGAAGACCGGCGGCGTGTGGAAGCCGCCCTGCACGATCGCGCGCACGGTCGTGCCGTGGCGACGCGAAGACAGGTAGCTGCCTTCCACGTACAGCTCGCGCTCGACCTTGGGCGTCTTACCGGACACGTCGATCGTGGTGATCTTCGTGAACGGCGCACCGTAGTAGTACGGCTGGTAGTAGCCCGCGCTGTAGCTGCCGTTGCCGTTGTCGTTCGCCTTGAGCGCGACGATGTCGCCCTGGTTCCAGATCGTCGAGAACACGACGGCCTTTTTGCCCTGCACGAACAGCTCGGAGGCGCTGCCCTCGATCTTGACCTGGTTGTCGATCGCGGTGGATTCGGGCGGCCATGACGTCAGCTGGAACATGGTGTTGCCGTGGATCAGAAACACGTGCTCGCCTTTTTCGTCGGTCTTGACGATGTCGGCTTCGTCGACGCCGGCGACTTGCGTATTGGTATCGGAGTGCCCCGTGGGCGAAGCCGCCGAGCCGGTGCTGCCGCTGGTGGTGCCACCCGTGGTGCCACCCGTGGTGCCGCCCGTGGTACCCTTGGACGCGCCGTTGCCAGTGCTCTGCGACGGCACCGGTGCACCTGACGCAGCTCCTGCTGGCGCTGCGCCGGCGTTGTCGGCCGAGGGTTCCGCGAGGCCAACGCCGTTCCCGTAGGCGACGCCACGGTAGTAAACACCTTGCGCGTAGCTCGCGTAGGTTTCGCCCTTCTTGAGCAGCACGGCTTGCGCGTCGATCTTCGCGATTACGTCGCTCTTGATCTTGGTGAGCAAGTCGCCGCAGCTGTCGGCCTGCAGGAGCGTGGCGCTCACGACGGCCTTGGTGCCGGGTACGGGTGTCGGCTTCGGCGCGTTGCCCGCGCCCGTCCCATCGCTTCCGCCGCCCGAGCTACTCGAGAAACAGCCGGCGACGGCGACCGTCAAACCCAACGCACTCAGTAGCCGTCGTCCTCGTTGAAACGCGTTCATGGTGTCCCTCTCTGATTTCCAGCCGCTTTTCGCCGCTCACGCGCGCGTTGGGCCGAGGCCCTGCGACCAAATGTCTGAATGCAGTCCGCGTGCCACGCGCGATCCCTGTTGATTTCAAGCACTTGCGTGCACGCGCCGTGTGCCACGCTGTGCCAAAGCGCTCCGTCACCCGAGGGCATCGCATCCCTGGTACCCGCGGCGCAATGTGCGCTCGGGTATGACTCAACTGCTCGGCACGTCACAACAAGGTGATCGATCGTGCGAGCCGGCTGGTAGAGTGATTGTATCCGATGGACACCGCGCGTCGAAGTAAGCGCTACCCATCCGACCGGCCGTTGTTGGTCCGCTGCGACAGTTGGCTCGATTTCGTCGAGCTGTACGCCGCGGACATCGGCCAGGGCGGCATGTTCATCGTCACGAACGAGCCGCCTCCGATCTTGAGCGTCATCGACATCCGCATGCAGCTCCCCGAGGCGATGGAGATCCCGCTGCGCGCACGCGTCGTGCACGTGGTCGAGAAGGAGCAAGCGGCCGAAAACAAGCCCGCGGGCGTGGGTGTCGAGTTCGTGGATCTGGATCCCGAGCGCAAGCGCCAGATCTTTCATCTGCTGGAGTTTGCACGCTGGCAAGGCGCGACGGGCGATCCGAACGCGAGCCTGCAGCGCACGATGGCCGAGCTTTCGCGCTCGAGGCCGCCGCAGCAGATCGGCGACGTGCTACCCGTCAAGAGTGAGGGATCGGTCAGCAAGAACCCGCGTAAGATCACCCTCGACGGAACCGAGAAGCACGTGCGTCCAGGCGACCCAGCAAGCGCCAGCAAGAACCCGCGCAAGATCACGCTCGACGGAACCGAAAAGGCCGTGCGTGCGGGTGACAGCAAGAACCCACGCAAGATCACCCTCGACGGAACCGACAAGGCCGTCCGCGCCCCCGCTGCGGCGGCCAGCAGACCACCCGGCGAGCCGGCAAAGGCCACAGACGCAAAAGCCACAGACGCAAAGGCCACAGACGCAAAGCCCGCAGGTCCGCCCGCGGACCCCGCGCTGCTCAAGAGCATCATGACGCACTTCGCGCACAAGCGTTACGACGTGGCGCTGAAGGAAGCGGCGGGCATCCTCGCGAGCAACCCGAACGAAGCGCAGGCGCTCAAGTGGCAAGCCCTGTGCAAAGCGCGCCAAGCGATCGCGGCGAAGAACGAAGCCGAGGCTGCGCAGCACTACGAGAAGGCGCTGACGCACGACGAGAGCCTGCGCGAGGCAAGAGACTTCGTGCGCAACTTCCACCGGGACAAGCGCCTCAACGCCCTACCGTTCGGTCGCTACTTCATGAAGAAGAAGTGAGGGCGGCGGTCCGCTGCCGTACGAGGGTGCGCGCGGCGATGGCACCGTGCGGGCGGTGTCCTGCGGAAAGATCAGCTCGCCGAAGAGCCACGCGAGCATGACACCCGTCATCGTTCCGAGGAGGTCCCACGCGAAATCGCCGCGTGAGGCGTCGCCGCCCGCGGCGGCATCGAACAGCTCTTTCGCGAGCCCGGCGCCAAGCGGCACGGCAAAGGCCACGGCGAAACGCAGATCGCGGTCCGCGTGGAGCGATGCCGCGAGCGAGTAGCTGCCGAGTGAAAGCAGCGTGGTTGCGGCGAAATGCAGAGGTTTGTCGGGGCCGAGCAGGTCGTCCTGCGCGTGTGCGCGCGCGGGCGCGGCGACCAGCACCCAGCTCGCGAGCACGCACGGCACGAGGCCGCGCAACGCTGCGATCGGCGACCGGCCGGGAGCGCAAACCATGCGGCGATCGCTGCGCTTGGGGCGGAAGTCGACGAGCACAGTGCAACATTACACGCGGCGTGCCAAACGCACACATCGTTTGCGGACTTGAGCGCTCTGGCTACGACAGCATAGAATCGCCGCTTTCGCGCTGTCGTGCCTGCGCTGATTGGGGAGACGGAGCTCCGGGATGAAAGCACGCCTTGTGGCAGTTCAGCGGACGCTGGTCGCGCTCATCCTCGCTTCGCTCGCGCTGTCGGCGATCGCGTTTCCGCACGGACGCAACCGCGAGTACATGGCCGCGCTGGAGGAGCTGAAGGCGTTTCGCGGCGCGTTCCACCGACAGGAGCTCGAGCAGTCGCTGCTGAGCTACGCGCAGAAACAAGGCGTGGTCGGGATCGACGAGATCGCCAAGAACGTGAAGGGACCGGGCGTGCCGACAGTGCACGCAGCTACGGATGCGGCGAAGATTCTGCCGCGCGCCAGCGTGACGCTGGGCACGCTGGGTGAGGTGCTGACGCGCGCGAGCGGGCCGACCACGTTGCCGATCGGCGTGCCGAGCGCGAGTGAGCTGGGCGCGGGCATCGCATGGCGCCTGTCGCGCATGCCGGATGCAAGCGCAGCCGGCGCTGCCGTCGAGCTACGCGCGATCACGCTCGCCGAGGGCGCGGTCAGCGACGAGGATCTCGCGCGCGAGCGCAACGTCGCCAAGGAACGCGTCGCCGCGCAGGACGCCGACAGGGCATTCGACGACGCCACGCAGAAGCTCAACGCAGCCAACGACCTGTACGACGCGCGTCGCAAGTGGAAGGCCAGCTGGAAGATGCTGATCAAGGCCGACGAGGGGCGCAAAGATGCGCGCGCCGCGCTCGCAGCCGCCGTCACGGACCGCGATCAGAAGCAGGCCGCGTACGAGCGCGACGCCAAGCTCGCGGAGAGCTTCGTCGTCAAGGGCGCAGACGATCCGGCCCATTCGGTTGCGAACGTGCGGCTCGCGATCGGCAAGCGCGAGCTCACGCTTCTGGTGCCGATTACGATCGAGACGCGCAGCGCAGCTCTTCCGCAGCTCGGCGGCATCGCGCTTTCGGCGACGCGAGCCGCAGGCCTCTGGGACGACGTGCAGGGCAAGACCGCCGCCGACGCCATCGAGATCGCGCGCTCGCACTTCACGTGGCACTACCGGTACGTCGAGCTCGGCGGCATGAAGCTGGGCGGCATGACGCTCTTGCATGTGTTGCCGGCGGCGCTGCCGATCGTGCTGTTTCTCCTGCTCCTGCGGATCCGGCGCGTCAGCGTCAGCTACAACCCGTTCGGCGCGGTGGAGAGCGCCGAGCTGCCGAGGGTGGGCCTTGGGCCGCGCGCGCTCGACGCGATCGCGCTGGCCGTGCTGCCGTTCGCAGCCGCGATCCTGACGATCATCTCGCTGACGTCGATCGGTGAGATCCCCGTTTTGCCGCTGATCGCGGGCTTTCTCTCGCTGGGCTTGGGCGCGTACGTGTTCGTCGAGCTGGGCGCGCTGAGGTCGCTGACCGATGCGGTGGCGCGCTCGCACAGCACGCCCCCGCCGCCCAAGCCCCGCAGCTGAAGGCGCGAGCACGAGCGAGCGCGAACCCTGAGCGTGCTCGGTCCGGGCCCTTGGCCCTCCCTCGACGCGTTGTCGAGCTATGCTCGCTGCGTGACCGAACGACTCGTGCTGCATGCCGACATGGACGCGTTCTACGCGTCGATCGAGCAGCGCGACCGGCCCGAGCTGCGCGGTAAGCCGGTGATCGTCGGCGGCAGCTCACGACGCGGTGTGGTGTCGGCGGCGTCGTATGAAGCGCGCGTGTTCGGCGTGCGCAGCGCGATGCCGGGCTTTCGCGCGCGCGAGCTGTGTCCGCAGGGCGTGTTCCTGGCGCCGGACATGGCGAAGTACGCCAGCGTATCTGCGACGGTGCAGCGCATCTTCGAAGAGTTCACGCCCGTGGTGGAGCCGCTCGCGCTCGACGAAGCGTTCCTCGACGTGACCGGCTCGACGCAGCTGTTCGGTGGGCCGATCGAGCTGGCGAAGAAGCTCAAGGCGCGCGTGCGTGCGGAGACCGAGCTGGCGGTGTCTGTTGGCATCGGCAACAGCAAGCTGATCGCGAAGATCGCGTGCTCGGTGAGTAAGCCGGACGGCCTGCGCTACGTGGCACCCGAGGAAAACCGCGCGCTGCTCGACCCGCTGCCGATTCGCTGGCTGTGGGGCGTGGGGCCGGTGGCGGAGCGCAAGCTGCTGGCGGCAGGGTTCTCGACGATCGCGGACATCGCGAACGCGGAGCTCACGGCGCTGCAGCGCGGAGCCGGCGATCGCGCCGCCGAGCTGCGCGCGCTGGCACGCGGCGAAGACCTGCGGCCGGTCAGTTCGGAGCGGGAAGCCAAGAGCTACGGCGAAGAGAACACGTTCGAACGCGACGTGAACGATCGCGCCACCGTGACACGCGCGCTCACGAGTCACGCGCACGCCGTGGCGGAGCGCGTGCGGCACGATGCGCTCACGGCGCGCACGATCACGCTGAAGATGAAGCTCGCGCGGGCACGCGGCAGCAAAGGCTCGCGCTCGGAAGCCAGCGAGCAGGAACCGAGCTACCCGCTGTACACACGCAGCCGCACGCTGCGCGAACCGACCGACGACGCCACGGTGATCCGGCGCGTCGCGATCGAGCTCTGGGACGAGATGCAGCTCGAAGAAGCGGTGCGCTTACTCGGCGTGACGCTGACTAACTTCGTGCGCGCGAGCGAACAGCAGCTGTCGTTGTTCGATGGCGTGGGCGTGGGCGTGGGCGTGGTGGGAAAAGACCGCGCGAGCCACAACCCCAAGCTCGGGCCCGCGCTCGACGCGATCCGCAAGCGCTTCGGCGACGACGCGATCCACGTCGCGATCGACAAGCCTGAGAAGCTCACGCCGAGCGGACAGAAGAAGCGCGGACGTTAGGTGCAGAGGGGGCAGGGCCCGATCTGCGTCACGGCGAAGTCGACCTCGCGGCCGTCGATCCGCGCGCCGCCCGACACGAAAGGGGCAACCCCCCCATGGGTTCTGCATCACTGGAAGGAATATGAGCCCATCAGCGAAATCGGCAGCGCATAGCGGTCATGACTGCCCGAGCCGGCGCCGTCGTGGAGTTGGAAGAGCGGCGCATCGACGCGGAGCAGCACGTCGAAGCGGGCGTCATGCAGGCGCAAGAACTCGACGCCGAAGTCGGCGTGCGCGGCGAGGCCAGTGCCCTCGAAGCGAGCGTAGCTGGAGTCGTAATACGTCGGGGTCGTGACCGGCGCGTGCTTGGTGGCGAAGTCGAGCCACAGGATGCCCATGCCACCGCCGACGAACGGAGTGATGTCCGCATCGCCGAAGAAGTAGCGAGCACCGAGCGAGATGCCGGCGAGCGAAGCGTCGCCGGACGAGGCATCCGAGCCGCCGATGCGCAGCTCGGCACCGACCGCGTAGCGAGCGGTCTCGTAGTAGAGCTGGCCGTGCACGCCGTAGCCGCCGAGCACATCGCTCGCGGGAACCGCAAACCCGAGCACGCCGACACCGAGCTTGAGCTCTCCGTATTCCTTGTCGTACGCGCGGGTCTCCTGACCGACCAACGTGTCCACGCGCGCGGTCTCCGAGAGCGGCTTGCCGGTGAGCAGCGAGTCTGCGAGGCGCGGTGCAGCGATCGGAACTTCTTCGATGCTGGCAAGGCGCAACGAGCGCGTGTCCTGCGTGCTGCCGCGCGGTGCTTCGAACGCCACGCTCAGGATCACGATGCGCCCGAGCGGACGCAGATCGATGCGATAGGCAGGCGCCGTGCTGGTCGCGCCGCCCGCAGGCACCGGATGGTCGTCGACGTTGCCGCCGGCATCGCGCAGCGCTTCACAGACGAGCGCGGCGGCGGTCATGGCATCGCTGGTGGGAATCATGCCGTGCATGCCCAAGAGGCAAGCGGCTTGCACCGCGGCGGAAGGCGGTGGGGGTGGCGGGGGCGGCGGGACGGCGCTCGGGGCGGCGGCCGCAGGCGGCGGCTCGGGCGCGAGGCTGTCGGACGGCGCAGCGGTTGCAGCTGACGACGTGGCGGCAGGCGCGCCGACCGAGGACGGTTGCTGCGGCGGCGGCGGTGTCGCACCTTGCGCCTCTGCTCGCGCAGCCAACCCGAAGAGAACCAGCCCTACCCACCCCAGCGTGCTGCGTCGCATCCCAGACCTCCGAAGCCCTATGCTGACGCCGAGCGCCGGCGTTTCACATGGCACTTGGCAACCAAGCAAGGCGCGGGCCAACCGCAGCTGTTGGCGGCTGGCAGCGTGAACGCAGGCAAAGCCGGCAAACTGGGCGGTTTTCGCGTGCGCTGCGAGCGAGCTGACGCTCGCGACGTCTGCCCACCTGTGCCCGTGTTGCCAAATCCAGACAGCGAACCGTGACTGGCTTGCCACACTCTCACTTGCCACGCGACGGCAGCCAGCGCGTGTCGGCTTCGTCCATGGCCCAGTACGCCGAGAGGCGCGCGTTCATCACGGAGCGCACGCGCTCCATCAATTGCGGAAGCTCGCGTCGGCTCATGCCGGCGGTCTCGATCGGCGCATCGCAGTACACGGTGACGTCGTACCCGGGACGAATCAGCAGCGAGCCTTTGCGCATCACGCGGTACATGCCGGTGACGGTGACCGGCACGATCGGCGCGCCCAGCTCGTGCGCGATGCGAAATACACCGAGCTGCATTTCGCCGACCGTGCCGGTGAGCGTGCGTGTGCCCTCGGGAAACACCAAGAGCGAGCGACCAGCCTGGAACTCTTCGCGCATGCGCTCGCGCAGCGTGAGGTAGTCGCGCAGGTTGCCGCGACGCACCGGGATCGTGCCGCGCGAGCGCATGAACGCGCCGTAAACTGGATACGCGAAGTGCTCTTCGAGCTCGACGCCTTGCTTGAAGTGCGACGTGGCGCTGTACATCGTGCAGTGATCCAAGTAGTTCACGTGGTTCTGAAAGAACATGTATGGGCGCGCGGGATCGATCGCGGGGTCGACCACGGCGCGCCAACGCGATCCGGTGAGCAGAACTTGGCCGCGCGTGTACAGGCGCTCCAGCCAGCCGATGCGTGTCGGTCCGAGCGCGCGATGCAGCGCCATCTGCAAGCCCAGCATCGGCACGAGCCAGGCCACGCCCGCGCCCCACAGACCGGCAGCGAGCGCGCGATCGAGCAACGTGTCGGGCGAGAGCCGTACGCTCGGGCCGGAGGTCGCGGCGCTCGCGGCCTTTGGCGCGGAATCATCCATGGCGGCGCACGAGCATAGCGAAGCGCGGGCCCGAAACCCAGCCGCACAGGCCGCGACAGCGCCCGTGCACCGCCCGGCGAAACCGCCTATAGTCCGCGCCCGTGAACACGATTTTGCTGCTCATTCCTTGGTTCAAGCTTCACGGTTGGCCGCTCTTCGGCAAGCTCGAGATTCAGCCGTTCGGCATTCTCGTGGCGCTCGGCATCTTGCTCGGCACACGCGTCGCGGAGTGGCGCGCACAGAAGACCGGCGTGCCCCCGCAGCTGATCTCGGATTTTCTCGTGTACACGATCGGCATCGGGCTCGCCTCCGCGTACCTGCTCAATAAGCCGCTCTACGACTGGGACGAGTTCAAAGAGATCGTCGCCAAGCCCAGCATGTTCTTCGACCGCTACATGGGGCTGTCGTCGTATGCGGGCTTCGCGGGCGGCGTGGCCGCGGCGTTTCTGTTCCGCAAGCGCAAGCACGTAACGATCATGGCGATGGGCGATCTGTTCTGCTTCGCGTTCCCGTTCGCGTGGTTCTTCGGTCGCATGGGCTGCTTCGTGGTGCACGACCATCCGGGCCTCGTGAGTCACTTCGCGCTGGCCGTCGACAACTACAACGAGCAAGGCCAGCCGCGACACGACCTGGGCTTCTACGAAGTGCTGTGGAGCGCCGTGGCGCTGAGCGCAAATCTCCTGCTCGGCAGCAAGCCTCGCCCACGCGGCTTCTTCATGGCGTTCATCCCGATGTTTTATGCGCCAGTGCGCTTCGGCCTCGACTACCTGCGCGAAGTACCGATCAACGGCGGCGACGTACGCTACGGCGGCTTCACGCCCGGGCAGTACGGCTCGATCCTGATGTTCGCCGCGGGCCTGTTGGTCGCGATCCGACTCATCCGCGGACCTGCGACCACGATCTACACGAGCGGCACGGACACGCCTCCTGCCGGGACGCCGTACGCGGACCTGCCTGCGAGCGCGAACGTGAGCGCGAGTCAGCCGCCACCCAGCAAGAAGAAGCGGAAGAGCTGAGCGCGGCAGCACGCCTTTGCAACAAACGCCGTGAGACGGAGATCGCGGTCCAGGCGTCACCGTTTCGCGGGCGCGCCTTGCGCTATCCATGCGTCGAGCACGCTGCGGTCTGCATCCGTGATCGGATTGCCCGGCGGTGGCATCGGAAACGTCGCATCGTGCAGGCGCATCTCCATGATCTCGTAGACGGGTGCAGCACGATGGCCGGGCGCGGCAACTTGCGTGTTCTGCCAGGTCACGAGCGGGAACGGGGCGAAGTTGATCGGCGGATCGCTGTGGCACTTGCGGCAGCGCGCTGCGAGCACGGCGTCGACGTCGGGGGGCAGCGCGGCCGACGGATCCGGCGACGCGTCCGCGGCGTCAGGCACGTCGCTCCTGCAGGCGCACAACCACGACGACGCCACCAACACTGCGAGCGCGCTGAGCCATCGGCCGAGCATGCGGTCATCTAGCATATCTCCCGCGCCTGCGATGCCCGTTGCTCGCGTCGGCTTGACCGTCCTCGGCTCATTCGCCAGGCGCGCGCTCATGCCAAAGAGCGCCGCCGTCACGACGCGCGATACCGAGGCCCAGAAACACGCCTTGCACGCCGCGCCTGCCGTGCTCGCTCGCGCAGGTGAGCCGTTCTTCACGACCAAGGCGCCGGGCGAACCTGCACGCGTTCGCGAGCGAGCCTCGTTTGCAGCTGACACAGGAGGACACAGGCAGCGCGGCGCCTTCGTTGGACAGAGTTCGCTGGGAGCAAATCAACCGCGTGCTGCACGACTGCGACGGCAACGTGTCGGGCCGGCTACACATGCATCGCCGCACATTGCAGCGCATGCTGCAGAAGTTCCCGCCGCAGAAGTAGCCCCACCCATTACCCAAGCAGCGAGGGTCTGCTACAATGAGGGCTTCGATGGAAAAGCACCGCAGCTTGCACTCCGTGTTTCGTAGCGTTTTGCTCGCTCTCACCGTGCTGATCGCGCCAACTGTCGGCTGCAGCAGTCCCCAGTCTGGGAGGCCCGCAGAGAACGCTGGATCAGGCAGCGCGGGGCAAGCGGGCAGTGGCTCAGGCAGCGGCGGCAGCGCGGGGAGCGTGGGCAGCGGTACGGCGGGCGTTTCCGCGGCAGGCATGGGCGGCGAAGGCGCGGACGCGGGCAGCTTCGATGCGGGCAGCAGTCCGACCCGCAACATGGTGCAAGTGGCCGACGTGTGCGAGCGCCTGTCCACGATTCAGTGCGCGGGTGAGAAGCATTGCTGCACGAACCCCGGCCGGACCGAGGAGATGTGCAAGTCCACGATGAAGGACGGCTGCGTCAATCAGCTGCACCTCGATGCGATCGCGGCGCAGGCCAACACCGGCTTCGACCGGATGTCGGCAGAGACTGCGTTCACGGAGTTCGAGCGGCTGGCGTCGACCTGCAAGCCGTCGATCGCGCAGTGGGGCGTCTCGGTCACGGGCTTTCGCGGCATTCTCAAGGGCACGATCGCGGCCGGCCAGAGCTGCCGCCCACCGCTGCAGAGCCTGACGGACCCGGTGATCGCGGGCGCCGCGCTGGTTTCGTGCACGGACCTGGGTACGCAGGCCTGCCTGCCCATGGCCCTGTCGTGGACGTGTACACCGCGTCATCCCGCAGGCGGCGCGTGCTTTGCCGATGCCAACTGCCTCGACGACTTGTACTGCGACAACCCGCAGACCACGTTCGGCGCGGTGTGCAAAGCGCGCAAAGCGCCGGCCGCTGCCTGCACGAACGCAAACGAGTGCCTGTCGCTCGCGTGCAAACAGGGCACGTGTCGCGCCGCGGACGACGTGCAAGCGGCGTATTGTCTGCAATGATGGCGCGTAGGCCGCTGCGCTGACAATGCCGGAGCATCGCCACCGGCAAGGGTGGCCGCACCCGTGTTGCCGAGCTGCCGCCGTGTCCGGACCCCGCGCTCGCGTGTCGGGACCGGCCCACTCAGAAGCTGTTGGCGCTAAGGCCGGTCGTTCTAGCCGCGCGCGTGGCGTAATTGCGTGCGTCTCGTCTCGAATGACACACGAGAGACCCGCCAGGGGCGTCTCAGCCGGTCCGGTCGCGCGGGCGCGGCCCTTGCATCTGCGCACGCATGCCCAAGCGCGCCCCTGCCACCGCTGCGAAGAAGACAAACTCGAAACCGGATCCGAGACCGGCGCGAGGCCCTAAGGCGACGAACGCGACGAGCGCCAAGATCAAGGCGCTCGAGGCCTTTCACGATGCTCCGTCGGGCGCCGTGCTGACCAGCGATCAGGGCGTGGCCATCCCGCACACCGACGACTCGTTGAAGGCCGGCCTGCGCGGGCCGACGCTGCTGGACGACTTCCATCTGCGCGAGAAGATCACTCACTTCGATCATGAGCGCATTCCGGAGCGCGTCGTGCACGCGCGTGGCTCGGCGGCGCATGGCGTGTTCCAAGTCTACGACTCGCTCGAGCAGTACACGAGCGCTGGGTTCCTGTGCGATCCCCGGCGTGAGACTCCGGTGTTCGTACGCTTTTCGACGGTGGTCGGCTCGCGCGGCTCGGCGGACACGGCGCGCGACGTGCGCGGCTTCGCAACCAAGTTCTACACGCAGGAAGGCAACTTCGACTTGGTGGGCAACAACATGCCCGTGTTCTTCATCCAGGACGGCATCAAGTTTCCCGACCTCGTGCACGCCGTGAAGCCGGAGCCCGCGCACGAGATGCCCCAAGCGGCTTCTGCACACGACTCGTTTTGGGACTTCGTATCGCTGGTGCCCGAGACCGCGCACATGGTGATGTGGCTGATGAGCGATCGAGCCATCCCACGCAGCCTGCGCATGATGGAGGGCTTCGGCGTTCACACGTTTCGGTTGATCAACGCCAAGGGCAAGTCGAGCTTCGTCAAGTTTCACTGGAAGCCGCTGCTCGGCGCCCACTCGTTGGTGTGGGACGAGGCGCTCACCCTGATGGGCAAAGATCCGGATTTTCACCGGCGAGATCTGTGGAACGCGATCGAGAGCGGTGCGTTTCCGGAGTGGGAGCTTGGCCTGCAGATCATCCCCGCCGGCGACGAGCTGAAGTACGACTTCGACTTGCTCGATGCCACCAAGCTCGTACCCGAGGAGCTGGTGCCCGTGCAACGGGTAGGCAAGCTGACGCTCAATCGCAATCCGCAGAACTTCTTCGCGGAGACGGAGCAGGTTGCGTTCCACGTCGGAAATCTCGTGCCAGGCATCGGCATCACCAACGACCCGCTGTTTCAGGCGCGCTTGTTCTCGTACGTAGATACGCAGCTGACGCGCCTGGGTGGCCCGAACTTCGCCGAGATCCCCATCAACCGGCCGATCGCAGCGGTCGCGAACCATCACCAGGATGGCCTCCAGCGCACGACCATCAACACGGGCACGGCGAACTACCATCCCAACTCGCTGGGCGGAGGCTGTCCGTTTCTCGCGGATGCCAAGAGTGGCTACGCCCACTTTCCCGAGCCGGTCGACGGTGTGAAGACACGCGAACGCTCGGAACGCTTTCTCGATCATTTCTCTCAGGCCACCCTGTTCCTGCACAGCCTGTCCGCGGTCGAGCGCCAGCACTTGACGGACGCGTGTCGCTTCGAGCTGAGTAAAGTCACGCGCAAGGAAGTCCGCGCGCGCGTGCTGAGTCTGTTCCGCGAGATCGATCCCAAGCTCGCAGAGGACGTGTCAATCGCCATCGGCGTCGCGGTTCCCAAGTCGTTTCCCGTGCCGCCGTCGGGCACGCGCGCCTCGACGCACCGCGGGGACAACGGTGGCATCAGCGTGGCGCCTTCGCTCAGCCTGGAGCACCAACCGAAGACGTCCATCAAGACGCGCAAAGTGGCCGTGCTCGCCGCCGATGGCTTCGAAGACGAGCACGTCATCGCATTGCAAGCTGCCCTGGTCGCGGCCGGTGCAACGGCCGAGCTCGTGTCACCTGTGCTCGGTATGATCACGGGCGCCCGCGGCAAAAAGCTCGAGGTCGACAAGACCTTCAAGAATGCGGCGTCGGTGTTTTATGACGCCGTGTTCGTGCCAGGGGGCGCAGAAAACCTCGACGCGCTGCGAGGTAACATCGACGCTCGATTGTTCGTCGCTGAAGCGTTCCGACACTGCAAGACGCTCGGGGCTGCGGGCGAGGGCGTCGCGTTACTGGCCGCGGCTGATCTGGCCGACGTCAAGCTGGCAACGGGAAGCAAAGAGCTGGTGGACGAACAGGGCGTGGTCACGGCAGGCGCCGGCGTTAAGACCCACGCGCTGGTCCGCTTGCTGATCGCAGCGCTGGCGACACATAGGCACTGGGAGCGCGCGAGCGGTTGATCTGTGCAGGCCGGCGATCATCATGCCAGCAAAGCTGGGCTGATGAGCTGCAACTGACGCACGCCTCGACGACAAGCCACATTCTGTGAAAGGACATGAACCATGAAAACTACGATGATGTTGGGTGTAGCGCTGCTCTCGGTGACCGGCGCATGTGCGAGCAGTAGCCACGGCGAGAAAGTGCGCGACGCGCGCATGGAGCAAGCGGACGATCGCGCGACCGGTCAGCCCGCCACCGGGGCGACGGAGGATCTCCACCAGCTCTCCAACGATCGGACCGACTATCAAGCTCACGCACGAGAAGAGCTCGGCAAGCAGCGGGTGCGCATCGACACGTCGAAACAGAAGCTGGCCATCCTCGGTGCCCATGCTCCGGCTTCGCTTGCCAGCGATCTCGCCACAGCGGAGAAGCAGCACTCCATGATCTCGGACGAGGTCGCGCGGCTCGATAGCACGTCCGCCGATCGCTGGGATTCCGCCAAGCAGCGTGTCGACCGCGATTTGAGCGATCTCGACGAGCGGCTATCTCAGGTGGCTAGCAAGATCGACGACCAGCACTGAATCGCAACTCGAAGGACTCCCACCTTCCGCCGTCGAGCGACGGTCCCGGGTCGGGCGCCGGTGGAGCTGTACCCTTCCCGCGGCCGCGCTTGCGCAGCCGGCAGCAGACGCTGCGTCGCTTGACACAGCCCAGGGAAATCCGAGCTTCATCCGCCCTTTGGCGCCAAGCAACTCGTTGCGACCCAGTGGACGCGCCCTTCCAAACGATCACGAAGGCTCGGGATGTCGTGCGAACCGCTAATAGCAACATGACCGACGACATCCACGTCTACTTACGCGGCGGCGATTACAGAATCACGAGTACTATTATTCTAGAACGCCGAATGGTTTGAATGCCTAACAATCACGCGGCCATCCGAATGTTGGCGGCGGGGTCGAGCTGTCGGTGGATCGTTTCAAGATTCGTGATGACCGCTGCGCGACGCCAGTCCCACAGATTCTTTCGAGTGCCGATGTAGCGAGCACGGCGGCCTTGTCGACGGCCGGCGTGCGCGAGGATGTGCTCGACCGGGACGCGCTCGCGAAGATGTTGTCGCCAGCTGCAGTTTGCGTGAGCTTGCGCAGACGCTGCTGTAGCGCCTCGTTGTCAGCGATGGAAACGGTGCGCCCATGTCCGGGCGAAGCGTCGGTGCAGTCTGCGCGTGAAGGACATCGGTCGCACAGCTCGGCATCGAACTCGACCGTAGTGCCGAAGTGAAACGGTTGCGTCTGATCTTCGGGGCACGTGATCGTGCGATTGCGAATGTTGATGTCGAAGAGTGACTTCGGGAAGTGCTCCCCATTGCGCGTCGCCCATGGTCGACAAACAATTTCACCGCCGGCCTGCTCGACCTCGGCGACGACCGGCGCGTTGATGTAGCCGCGGTCGATGTAGAGGCCGCCGATCGAACGCTGGAATCGGTCGATATCGGTTTTGAGATCTGAAGCCGCGTCCTCTTCGGGACGATTCGCCGGAGCCAGTGCGCATGCCAAGATCATTCCGGTGTCGAGGTCGCGCGCGACGTGTCGCTTGTACCCATTGAAGCGCTTGCTCTTGCTCTTGCGCCCATGGCGCATGTCCTTGTCCTCGACGGATACACGGCGGTCGGGCGCGACGCCTTGCGTGATGTGCACACCGCCTGCGCCTGGCTCGGGATCTGGGTCGAGATCTTGATCGATGAGCTGATGCACGGTGGCGAGGTGATCTTTGAGCGGCGGCAGCTTCACATCCGCAGCCAAATGCTTGTTTAGCCAGTGCTCGAGCTTGGTGAGCTCGTCGTAGAGCAGAGAAGCTGCGTCGTGTCGGTCATCTTGATGGCTCCACGTTTTCTCGAGCGCGGCCTTGACGCTGTTGGCGGCAAGCAGAGGAGTGCCCGCCTTGCGACAAACTTCTTCAGGCGACCAATCCAAAAGCTCGGCAGCGCAGCGGACCACCTTTCTCCCGGCGTGCGCCAACAGATTGATCGTGTCCTCGACACGACCCGCACCTTCGAGTGGCATCGCGTCCATCGCAACGCGTAGGCTCTTGGGCAACTTGCGAAAATCGAAAGCGTCGGTGCGTCGCGCCAACTCGATGGTGCGCTCGAGCAATCGGCGATCCATATCGCAGCGAATCATGCGCTGCCTGAACTCTTGAAATGCGCCTTGCGAGAAAGCCGGCTCCTCGTTGCCGAGTCGTCCGAGCACCATCTGCCAACGAAGATCTATGATGGTGCGCTCGACGGCCTCCGCGTCGGAGACACGCTCGTAGCCTTGCAGCAGAACAGCCATCGCCATCAGCGCCGGCACGACCGGCACTCGGCCGGCGCCGGTCTCGCGGTACATGGCTGCGAGCTCTTCTTGAAACGCGTCATCGAAAAGCTCATGCCGATGGCTGCGTAGAAACGCGATCAGCTTGCGATGCTGCTTGGTGCGCAGCAGCAACTTCTGCTCACGCGTCGTCGTCGCCTGCGGTGGATTCCAGCGCTCGATGGCCATCGATTCTCGTCTCCCTCCGCGGCCCTGTTGCCGGCGGCAGAGACGAGAAGATCACGCGCCGAGCCAGCTGTCGATCGTACGCGCCAAGTGATCGAAATCGCTGGCCTTCAAACCGATCGATGTTCTAGGACCGCAGGACTCCGGCACGGGCGGACACGCGATTTACGGCTCTCTACGCAAATCTGTGGGTGAGCCACTGCGGCTCGGGTAGGTCTCCGAGCCTGTGAAACAAGGCGATTTCTGCGTGTTCATAGCTCTTGAAACCGTAGGCCATTTTGGTGGTGACTCTGGCCTTGTTGTTGAAGCCCTCGACGGCGCCCATCGCGAAGGCGCCGCGTGCGCGAAACTAGTTGAGCAGCAGCGGTCGGAGCTCTCGCAGCGTGCGGGCGAGCGTGGCGAACGCGGGCATGCGAGAGCGCAACGCATCGCGTGTCCAGCTGTCCAGGAAGCGACCGGCCCAGTGGGGCGAGACATAACTCCAGAAGGCGTGGAAGTCCTCCTTGAGCAGGTAGGCGCGGACGGTGCGCAGTTTGACACGCAACAGCTGGCGCAGCCGTCCGCTCTGGTGGTCGGTGAGGTTGTGCTTGCGCTTGAGCAGCACCCAGCGCGTGCGTTTGAGCGTAACGTGGTCACCGCGGTCACGCAGCTTGCGCGCTTCGTCTCGGCGCACTTGGTCAATCGCCTTACTGAACAGCTGCATGACGTGGAAGCGATCGACCACATGCACCGCGCCGCAGGCCTTGCGCGCTACCGTACCGAGAAACGCAGCCCACGTGTCGGACGCCACGAATTCGATGAGCTTGCAGCGCTCCGCACCCAGCCAATCGAAGAAGCGCCCGATCCAGAGCAGGCGCTTGTGGTGGTGATCGACTTGGTAGACGACCGTGAGGTATTTCTGCCCCTTTTTCCAGCTCAGTTCGTCGACGCCGAGCGAGCGGATGCCGTCGAGATTCTGGTGTGCTCGTCCCCAGTCGACCGCGTGCTTGACCGCGTCGAACACCACCTGCGGGCTGACGCTGAAGCGGCGCGCTGTCTCCGTCCAGCTGAGCACCTTCGCCCAGCTCGCGATGAACCATGCGAAGCTCGTCGTCATCGGCGACTTGCCCGTGGCCCACGGCAACAGCTCCACCAGCACGCCGCACGCAGGACAATCCACTCGGCGAGGCGCGTAGAAGAAGCTCACCGGGATGTTCCACAGCGGCACGAACTGAAAGCTCCTCAGCGGCAACCGGTCGTAGCCAGGCCGCTTGGCGTGACAGCCCGAGCAGATGGCACGAGAGCCTTTGCGCTCGCTCAGCTGCACCAGGATTTGCATGGTCGTGGCCGTCAGCAGAGCCAGTTCGATCGTGCCGAACACGAATCCCGACTGCTTGGCGACGCGATTGAGGATAGTCTTGAGCTGCATCGTGTTGTGTGGTGTGTTGGCTTAGACACCTCGCATCCTGACACGATGCACCTACTTCCGGAGCGCTCATGCGCTCGCTACGCTCGCC
>JADGRF010000276.1 GCA_017881055.1 Sandaracinaceae bacterium | reverse complement strand
GCGAAGAGATCAGCTTCGCCGGTGGCGTCTCGTTCCTCAGCGGCACGGGCTTTCACGCCGGCAGCGATGCGAGCAAGAACGGCATCGCGTGGAAGGACGTGAACGAAGACAGTGTCGTTCAGACCGCCACGGAAGTGAGCGCCGTTCCCGGCATGGTGGCCGAGCGCTCGCGCAACTTTCGTCGCTGGGCTGCGGCCGCCGACGCACGGCTCGGCGTGCACAGCAAGGCGGGTTGGTCGCGGCTCTATGGCGAGGTGACCTTGGCCTCGAACCTCGACCGCGGTTTGTTCGTGGCCGATCCGTACGCGCTCAGCAACAGCGCGCGCACCGACACGCGTGAGCTCGGCTACTACCTCGCGTTCGTGCAGGAGGTCACGGCGTATGGTCTCGTCGGCTTCCGCACCGACTTCTACGACGGCAACTCCGACTTCGTGGAGCAGCGTCGTGGACAGGTGGTGCCCGCCAACCAGAGCCTGCGCACGTACTCGCCGCTCGTCGGCCTGGTGTTGCCCGAGCGCGCTCGGTTGATCTTCCAGTACGACATCATCCGGGATTCGCTGGCCCGTGACAGCCGCGGCGTGCCTACGGACTTGCGCAACAACCAGTGGACCTTGCGCTTGCAGGTGGGGATCTGAT
This sequence comes from Sandaracinaceae bacterium, assembly GCA_017881055.1. Taxonomy (GTDB): domain Bacteria; phylum Myxococcota_A; class Polyangia; order Polyangiales; family JAFGIB01; genus JADGRF01. Next base: position 2,629 of record JADGRF010000276.1, on the reverse strand, counting down.
GCGCGCGCTCATCCTCATCACGGTCGCGCTCGCGCTGGCTGCGTGCGACGGCGAGAGCTCCCCCATCGGCTTGGACGAGCCGCTGCGCGTGGTGGGCGGGGTGTTCAAAGCGGGACAACCACCTTCCGGACCGGCAGCCGCTGATGGCGGCGACGCGGGAGCCGCATCCGCCAAGCTCGAAGTGACCGAGGTCGAAGCCGCGAGTGCGCCGGCGCACCCGGGGCAGGCCGGCAAGGCGATCAGCGGTCGCGTGACCGACGACGCGTACTCGATCGCCATCCGCTTCGTGGACTTGGGCTCGGGCTACTGGGTGGTGCCGGTCGGCGCTCCCGATCTCTCGTTCCCAGGCGAGCTGACGTGGAAGCTGCCGATCGAGCTCAGCCCAGAAGTGCCGCCCGGCAATCACACGCTCGAGCTGGTGGCCATCGACGCGCGAGGGCAGGGCGGCCCCAAGCACGAGCGGGACTTCTGCGTGGTGCCAGCGTTCGACCCCACGCTCAACGCGTGTGATCCGACGCAGCCGCCACCAGCAGCAATTGTCTCGCTGAGCTGGGATGTGGATTCGGATCTCGACCTGATCGTGAAAACGCCCAGTGGCAAGTGGGTGGATGCGAAGCACCCTTCGACTGCCGTCGCTCCGAAGACGCTCGATCTGCACGCACCGGGCGTGGGCGTGCTCGACGGCGATTCGAACTCAGGCTGCCACATCGATTCGACTCGCCGCGAAGACCTGATCTTCGATACCTCACCCGAGCATGGTCCGTACCAGGTGTACGCAAATCTGTTCAACGCGTGCGGCAAGCAGACCACGCACTTCGAAGTGAGCGCGTATGCCCGAGCGCGCGGCAAGGCGCCCGGCACCTTCACGCTGATTCCGATCGTGCAAGCCACGCAGGGCGAGCTGCTGGGCGCGAGCGCCAACGGCGGCGCCAAGACCGGCTTGTACGTCACCACCGTCGTGTTTCCGTAGAAAGGCAGTTGTCATGACGATCGTCGAATTTCTGTTGAAGGTGGCGCTGCTCGGCAGCACGTGGGTGTTGTACCTGCTCCTGTCGCTGTCGGTGGTGTCGTTCGCGGCGATGTTCGAGCGGTGGTGGTACTTTCGCCGTTACGGTGAAGTGGGCGAGTCGTTGCGCGCTGAGCTATCCAAAGCGCTGCTGGCCGATGATCTCGCGCAGGCGACGACTTTGCTCGGCAAGAGTCGAACGCTCGCGGGGACGGTGCTCACCGAAGCGCTGCGCTGGCGCTCGGGTGGTGCCGACGCCATGGAAGACGTCGTGCAGAGCGAGCTCGGCCGTGCGCGACCGGACCTGGAGCGCGGCCTGAACCTGCTCGGCACCCTGGGCAACAACGCGCCGTTCATCGGCTTGTTCGGAACGGTCATCGGCGTGATTCAGGCGTTTCATCAGCTGGGCGAACACGGCAACAAGGCTGCGGCCATGGGCAACGTGATGAGCGGCATCGCCGAGGCGTTGGTGGCGACGGGCGTCGGCATCTTCGTCGCGATCCCCGCGGTCGTCGCCTACAACACGGTGCAGAAGCGCATCGGGGAGATCGAAGGCAACGTGCTCGCACTGAGCAAGCTGCTCGTGGCATACGTCAAGACCCAAGAGCGTCGGCCCGTGCGGCTCGCAGCCGCGGCGGAGGAGTGAGCTATGGCATCGGTTCAAGCTCAAGGCGGGCGAGCGCGCGCTGGCATCGTCGGCATCAACGTCACGCCCATGGTCGACGTGGTGCTCGTGCTGCTCGTCATCATGATGGTCTCGGCGACCTACATCGTGTCCGAGAGCATGCAGGTGAATTTGCCCAAGGCCGCGAACGCAGACGACACGGTCTCGTCGCTGGCCTCGGTCACGCTGGCCAAGGACAAGACGCTGTACTGGAACGGCAGCAAGGTCAGCGAAGCCGAGCTGGAACAGAAGCTCTGGAACGCTTACGCGAAGAACAACGACGTGAACCTGATCGTGAGCGCGGATCAAGACGCGACGCACGGCTCGGTCGTGCACTTGATCGACATCGCCAAGGCCGTGGGCATCACGAAGTTCGCGATCAACGTGGAGAGCAGGTAGCCCCACGATGTTTCGGCCACGCTACAGCGTGATCTACGGCGCGAGTCTGCTTTTGCACGCGGGGGTGGCACTGGCCGTCGCCACCATCAAGGCGCCACCGCCGCGCCGGCAACCAACGACGATCACGATGCGCGAGGTGAAGCACAAGCCGCAGACCGTGCAGAACGTGCCGCCGCCGCCGCCTGCGCCGCCGCCTGCACCGGCTCAAACGCATGCTGCTTCGAAGCCTGCGCCGCATCCGGTGCGCGCGGCTGCCGAAAGCTCGAACCCTGCACCAGCTTCGGGCGGGCAAGCGCAGGTCGCAGACTTCGGTGTGTCACTGAGTGGCGGCGTGGGTGCTGCGGGCATCGCCGTGCCGACGGGTAGTGCCGCAGGCCCCGGCCCCGAGCACAAGGTGAAAGCTGCGCCACCGAAAGCGCTTGCGCCTGCCAAGCACGAAGACGACGCGTGCTTGGAAGCGTTGGTGAAGCCCAAGCCCATCAACGTGCCGCAGCCGGTCTACGCCGACCGCGCGCGCGAAGCGGGCATTGCAGGCAAGGTGCGTGTCGAGCTGACGGTCG
>JADGRF010000275.1 GCA_017881055.1 Sandaracinaceae bacterium | reverse complement strand
GCGGCGGCATGCTGCCACCGGCTGCCACGCGGCTGCGGCCGCGCACGCGTTCCACCTGCGGATGCATCAGCGTCGGGCTCTGCACGATCTCCGCGGAGCGCAGCGCGTACGCGAGCTCGACCGAGGGCCTGGCCTCCATCAAGCCGTAGCCGCCGCCCGCCAGGATGTCGCGGTAGACCGTGGTGTGCAGCTCGGTGAAGCCCTCCGAGAACTCGATTTCCGCGCCGTCCATGGTGAGTGAGCGAAATGCGGGCTTGCCCGCTTCGAAGTATCCCGCCGGCAGGTCGGCGCGATCCACCGACAGAAACCAGGTCACGTCGGCCCACTCGAGCTCCATGAAGCCGGCCATCTTGTCGGCCTCGCGGAGGTGCACTTCGTTGCGGCGCGGCTTGCCGAACAACCACAGCAGCAAGTCGAAGAAGTGAATGCCGATGTTCATGGCGACGCCGCCGGACTTCGCCGGGTCACCCTTCCACGACGTCTGATACCAGTGGCCGCGCCGCGTCACGTACGACAAGCACAGCGACGCGCGCTTGCGCGTGGGATCGGCCTCGAGCTTCTTCTTGAGGTCGCGCAGCACGGGCAAAAGCCGCAGCTGCAACACGGTGTACACGCGATGCCCGAACTCGCGCTCCAGCTCGACCAGCCCGTCGATGTTCCAGGGCGCGACGGTCAGCGGCTTTTCGCAGATCACGTCGGCATGCACGCGCAGGCCCAGGCGGCAGTGCGCGTCGTGCAAGTAGTTCGGCGAGCACACCGACACGTAGTCGACGCGCTCGGGGCGATGCTCGCGGCGCAGGCGCTCGAGATAGCGATCGAAGCGCTCGATCTCCGTGAAGAAGCGTGCGTCCGGAAAGTGCTTGTCGAGGCCGCCCACGGAGTCGTGCGGATCGACGGCGGCGACCAGACGGTTGCCGGTGTCATGGATGGCTTGGACGTGGCGCGGAGCGATGTACCCAGCGGCGCCGATGAGTGCGAAGTTCTTCAAACGTCGGATCCTTTTTTGAGGGGCACGCGGCAGGCAGCACGCAGCCCAACGCCCCGCGAAGTATAGACGAGGCCGGGGCCCGCGCTACGGATACCCGCACGTCAGGGCCCGATCACGAGCGCAGAAAGGCCACGACGCTCTCGGCCACGCGCGTGATCCGCTCGCGACCCAGCTCGGCGTAGATCGGCAGCGCCAAGACCTCGCGCGCGGCGCGCTCGGATTCTGGATACGCGCCGATGCTCTCGCCGAGATACGCGAAGCACGCCTGAAGGTGCATGGGCACCGGGTAGTAAACCTCCGAGCCAATGCCTTGTGTGCGCAGGTGCGCGAGCAACGCGTCACGGCGCGAGCTGCGAATCATGTACTGGTTGTACACGTGGCCCTCGTACAGGCGCGGCGGTGGCGTGAGCAGCTCCGGCTCGAGGCCTGCGCGCGCAAACAGCTCGTCGTACAGCGCGGCGTTCGCGCGCCGAGCTTCGGTCCACTGCGCGACGTGCGGCAGCTTCACGCGCAAGAACGCGGCCTGCAACGAATCGAGGCGAAAGTTGCCCCCGATCAAGGCGTGGTAGTACTTCGGCTCCGAGCCGTGCGCGCGCAAAAGGCGTGCGTGCTTGGCGAGCGTGGCGTCGTTGGTGGTGAGCAGACCCCCGTCGCCCAGCGCGCCCAGGTTCTTGCTCGGGAAAAACGAGAAGCATCCGAATGCGCCGACGCTGCCCACCGCGTGGCTTGCAGTGCGCGCGCCGAGCGCCTGCGCGGCGTCTTCCACGATCGGAATACCCGTCTGCTTCGACAACTCGGCCAGCGCTTCGAGGTCCGCGGCTTGCCCATACAAGTGCACCGGCATGATTGCCTTGGTGCGCGGCGTGATCTTCTGCGCGATGCTCCTCGGGTCGACGTTGAAGCTGCGCGGGTCGATGTCCGCGAACACGGGCGTCGCGCCCACGCGTGCCACGCAGCCCGCGGTCGCGAAGAACGTGAACGGTGGCATGATCACTTCGTCGCCGGGACCGATGCCGAGCGCCATCAGCGCCATGAGGATGGCGTCGGTGCCGCTCGAAACACCCAGCGCGTGCGAGACGCCGATGTGCGCGGCTACCTCGCGCTCGAAGGCGTCGACCTCGGGTCCGAGGATGAAGGTGTTGCTCTGAAGCACGCGCTCGAAGGCCGCGCGCAGCTCCGAGGCGAGCGCTGCGTTTTGCGGCGCGAGGTCGAGTAGCGGAACGGGATTGGGCTTGGTCGCGTTCATGTCGGCTCAGCGGAGGACGCAGGTGCACAGCTCTCGCCGCGCAACGTGTAAGGGCTGCCGCAAGCCTGACACTTCACCTGGGCCGCGTCGACTTCGTGACGCAAACGCTCGCCGCAGCGACCATGAAGGCAGCCTGCGGTGAGCGATGCGTAGGGCTACAATTTTGCCAAACGCTTGCGCCAGTAAAATGGTCGCCGCTTGTGGTGCGCGATGGCGACGACGACCATGTCACTCTCGTCACGCGCAACGACAAGATCGTAGGGGAACTGCACGAAAAGCACCCGGCCGACGGGCAATGCGAATCGACGCTCGGTGATGGGACTCGGGAGCTCGGGAAAGCTCAGTGCTTGATGCGCGGCTGTCTCGTAGCGCTCGAAGAACTCGAAGCCGAGATCGGGCCGCTCTTGCTCGTAGTATGCGATCGCTTCGTCGAGCTCGAACTCGGCCCAACGAAGCAGGCGAAATCGAGAAGCCATCAGCGGCCGTATCTAGCACGGATGCGGCGCGAGACATCGCTTCCGTCGACAAGCTCCGCTGTGCCATCGGCGATGCTCTGCACGCGCTCAGCGATCTCGTCGAGCCACGCAGCTTGGATCTCCTCGGGCGAGTCGGAGTCCTCAACGCTTTGATGCAACTCCGCTGCGATGAGCAAGCGCTCTTCCTTCGGCAGAGCGAGCGCTTCTTCGAGGATCTTCCGAGCGTGCGACGTCATGCAGAGCAGTGTACTGGGTGCGCCTCGCCAACGCTACGGCGAGGCGCAAGCGTCGAGAAAACAGGCAAAAGGGGCCAGGCCAGATCTTGCATGTCGATCGTGACTGTCTCAACCCGCATCCGCACCCGCGGGCAAGAGCTGCACATCCACCATCAAGTCATCCGCCAGCGCCTCGAGCGCCTTCTGCAACTGCTCCACGTCCTGGCCTTCCGGCACGCGCAGCCTCGCCGTCGCCCGAAACAACAAGCCACCACTCATGGCCGCGCTCTCTACACGCGTGTCGAGCTGCTCCACGTTCACGCCGCGGCTGGCGAGCGTGCGCGCCACCTCGCGCACGATGCCCTCGCGATCATCGCCAACCAACTCCAGCTGAAACACCCGCAGCTCGGGCTCCGCGTCGTGCGTCGTCGCTTCGCTGACGATGCGTAGGCCAACGTTGGCGAGGCCCTCGAGCGCGCGGTGCAGCCCACCGAGCCCACGATCCGGCACGCTCACCTTGAGGATGCCAGCAAACTGGCCGCCCAGGCGCGCCATGCGGCTTTGCTCCCAATTGCCACCATGCTCGGCGACCGTTGCAGCTAACGTTTCGACGAGGCCCGGGCGATCCGGACCGATCACGGTGAGCACCAACGCGGATTTCATGCGCGTACCTCCTGCGGTCAGCTCGTCATCGTTCCACGGCTTGCGGCCGCACGCCACGGCATACAAACGACGCGTCGCCGGCGACGCAGGGCCGCCGGCGACACGGATCCGGTTCAGAGCTCGGTGCGCCACTCCTTCATCGCCTGAGTGCCGGGGCGGTCGATGTGAACCTTCGCGTCCACGGTCGTCACCCAACTGACCGGGATGAAGTGGTGCTTACCGTC
>JADGRF010000274.1 GCA_017881055.1 Sandaracinaceae bacterium | reverse complement strand
TCAACCCTACGGCATGACGCGCGCGGACACGATGTTCGCGCAGTGACCTACGCTTGGCATCCGCTGCGCGGGCAGCGGTTCGTCGTCGTGCCCTACGGGCACGGCGAGTGGTTGAGCTGTTCGCCGGTCGAACACGGCGGCGCTCCACGCATCATTCTTCCGCGTTGGATCTTCGATCCGGTTGCGTGCTCCGTGATGCGGGAGGTGACGGCGCCGGTGTCGTGTCTGCGTGCGCTCGATGAGCTGCGTCAGCTGTTGCGCGAGACGCGCGGGTTGGACTCGTTGCGCGCATCGGGCGAGACATGCGTGCATGAAGACACACCACCGCCGTCACGAGGTCCAGCTCGCTCTTCTCGGCCCGCACATCGAACTTCCGCAGTGGCAGTCGCTGCCGGAATCGAACAGACGCCAGGTCGTCGTGCTGCTGATGGAGCTGCTCAAGCAGCACGCGAAGGCGCGGCCAGTAGCCGACACACGAGGAGGAAGCGATGAGTGAGAAGATTGCCCCGCAACACCTGGCGCGCCGCGCGATCCTGTACGTGCGCCAGTCTTCCGCGCAGCAACTGGTGAACAACGAGGAAAGTCGGCGGCTGCAGTATGCGATGGGTCAACGCCTCCATACGCTGGGCTGGAAGGACGTCGAGGTCATCGATGAGGATCTCGGCAAATCGGCTGCAGGCTTGGTCACTCGAAGCGGCTTCCAGCGGTTGATGGCCGAGGTTTCGCTCGGTCTGGTGGGCGTCGTTGCCGCGCGCGAGGTGTCGCGCTTCGCGCGCAACAGCCGCGAGTGGCAGCAGTTGATCGAGATCTGCCGTGTTGTCGACACGTTGCTAGTGGACCACGAAACGGTGTACGCACCGCGATCGAGCAACGACCGTCTTCTGCTCGGTTTGAAGGGCAGTCTCAATGAGTACGAGCTGGACCTTCTTCGGTTGCGTGGGCTCGAAGCGCGCAGAGAGAAGGCTAGTCGTGGCGATCTGCTGGCAGGCGTGCCGATCGGATACTGCATCTCGGACAATTGCCGGCTATCGAAGACGCCGGACCTGCGCGTGCGCCAGATGGTCGAGTTGGTCTTCGCCAAGTTCTTCGAGCTTGGAAGCGCACGGCAGGTCATGCTCTGGCTGCTGGACTCGAAGATGCAGGTGCCGGTAACGCGCGATCGACGTGGCACAGTGCAGTGGAAGGATCCGACGGCGGACTACGTCACGCGTCTGGTCACCAATCCGGCGTACGCCGGCGCCTATGCGTACGGGCGAACGACGCAGCGTTCGCGAGTAGTCGACGGACAGCTTCGCACCACGAGCGGCCGCGTACGACGTGGCCAATGGTCGGTATTGCTTCACGACCGACATGAGGGGTACATCACGTGGCAGGAGTTTGAACGCGCGGAAGCCATGCTGGCCAGTAATGCACAAGCTCGCGGCGGTCATGGCGTTGCACGGGGCGGCGGCGCGTTGTTTGCCGGGTTGGTGTTCTGCCGCCGCTGCGGTGTTCGCATGGGGACGGGCTACAGCGGCAAATCCCCCCATGGACGCTATCAATGCGACGCCGCCCACCTGCGTCGGGGCGCGGCGAGGTGCATTTCGTTCGGCGCGTTGGATGTCGACGAACAGATGGTCCGGCAATTGATCGCCGTGGTGCAACCCGGTGCCATCGAGGCAGCACTCGCCGCATGGGCACGCGACTCTGCGGACGACAGCCAAATGCTGCAGGCGCTCGCACTACAGGCCGAGCAAGCGCGCTTCGAAGCGTCGCGCGCGCAACGGCAGTACGATGCCGTCGATCCAGACAATCGCATCGTGGCGCGCGAGTTGGAGCAGCGCTGGAACACGGCGCTCGAGTCGGTTGCGTTGATCGAACAGCGACTGGCCGAGGCGCGCGCGACGCACGCCAGCGCAGCAGCCACGACGCCCGGAGTCGACGAGTACCTCGCGCTCGCGCGCGATCTCGAGCAAGTGTGGAATGCCGAAACCACGCAGGCAGCGCTCAAGAAGCGCATCTTGCGCACCCTGATCGAACAGGTATGGGCTGATGTCGATGATGCACGCCGCGAGATCATCCTCGTCGTGCATTGGAAGGGTGGAGCGCATTGCGAGCTGCGCGTTAGCAAACGCCGCTCCGGCGAGCGCCGCGGCACGACCGCGCCCGATGTCGTCGAGGCCGTTCGCGCGCTGGCGCGCATCATGACCGACGAGGAGATCGGACGACAGCTCGGACGAGCCGGTATGAGAACGCCCAACGGTTCACACTACACGCGCGCGCTTGTGGCGTCGGTGCGTCATCTGCGCGGAATCCAAGCGTATGAGAGGGACCACGAGGGCGACCGAGAGTGGCTAACATCTGACCAGGCTGCAAAGCTGTTGCGCGTGCACGCAAGGACCGTTCGCCGAGCTGCAATCCGTGGTGAGCTGCCAGGGCTCCATCCACTCCCGGACGGTCCGTGGATCTTCGCGCGCAAGGACATCCTCGTTGCCGCATTGGCGCGAAGCACCGCCTCGCAGACCGACCGCCGCAAGCGGATCCGGTGCGCGGGCGCATCCGTCCATCAACTCGCCCTTGAGATTTCAACCACATAGCGAGGTGTCTCATCATGAAGCGTGCTTCATGCGCCGACCCCCGCACCGCGGACAAAAGCCACGCCGCTTGCACGACAGACCGACAACGATGTCGTGACCACAGCCGGTGCAGTGCAGGCGGATCAGACCGCGTGCAAGCACACCGCAGTCAAGGAAAGCTCGCAGCTCGTTCTCCACGAACCGTGGCACGCTGCTGCTGCCGTCGAGCTCACCGGCATTGCGTAGGAACGTCTCGAGGTGCGCCTGGAGCACCTTGTAGAGCACGCTGTCCTCAGGCCGGCCGCGCTCGTAAGTAGCGCCCGCGTTGCTGTGAGCATGCGCCCCGGTCGAGCACGCCGCAGCCGCGCTGGTGGCAGACACGGACGCGCTACGCGCAGCTTTCGTGCCGTAGGACGCGTCGTGTACTTTCGAGGGTTTGCGCTATCGGATGTGGCGCAGTTGGCGGTGACACGCTGGCGGGCGCCACACGGCTCGCAGTCCGGCCACGCCCTCTTCGCGCCCGTCGGCCCCTACCCCGCCAGCGGTAGCTCCCCGCTGGCAGCGGTGATCAGTAGTCCCCGGGCAAGAGCATCGTTGTGACGCTG
>JADGRF010000273.1 GCA_017881055.1 Sandaracinaceae bacterium | reverse complement strand
ATCGCCGAGCGCGCCGCGGAGACGGCGGCGCTTGCCGGCGTCGATGGTGTAGGTCTCTTGCGCGCCGAGTTCCTGATCACCGATGCGCTCGCTGGCGCTCACCCGAAGCAGCTGATTGCCGAGGGCAAGCAGAGTGAGGTCGTAGCGCGCATGAGCGCGGCGCTGCTCACGATCGCGCGTGCGTTCGGCTCGCGGCCGGTGATCTACCGGACGCACGACTTCCGCACCAACGAGTTTCGCAAGCTGCGCGGCGGCGAGCAGCACGAGCCGATCGAGGAAAACCCGATGATCGGCTACCGCGGTTGCTACCGCTACGTAAAGGATCCGGCACTGTTCACGCTCGAGCTCGACGTGCTCGCTCGCGTGCGCGAGCAGAGCCCGAACGTGCACATCATGATCCCGTTCGTGCGCACGCTCTGGGAGCTCGAGGCGTGCTTCGAATTGATCGACAAGCACGTGCTCGGTCGCGATCGCAAGCTCTTGCGTTGGGTGATGGCCGAGGTGCCGTCGGTCGTGTACCGCATTCCCGAGTACGCGAAGCTCGGGGTGCACGGCGTGTCGATCGGTAGCAACGATCTCACCCAGCTCGTGCTGGGTGTGGACCGCGACTCCGAGTCGTGCGCCGAGCTGTTCGACGAAGCCGACGCCGCCGTGCTCGACGCGATCACGCGCATCATTCGCACTGCCGGTGCGCACGGGCTCACGTCTTCGCTGTGCGGGCAGGCTCCGAGCAACCGGCCGGACTTCGCCGAGCACTTGGTACGCGCAGGCATCACGTCGATCTCCGTGAATCCGGACAGCGTGGGCGCAGTACGCAGTGAGATCGCGCGGGCCGAGCAACGCATCTTGCTGTCAGCTGCACGCGACAAAGAACTGGGAGACTCCCCATGAGTGACATGAAGAATCAGGTGGCTTTGGTGACGGGCGGGAGTTCCGGTATCGGCCGGGCCACGGCGCTCGCATTCGCGCAGGCCGGCGCACGCGTGGTCGTCGCCGACGTGGATGCGCGCGGTGGCGAGGAAACCGTCACGCAGATCCGTCAGCGCAAGGGCGATGCGCTGTTCGTGCGCACGGACGTCTCGAAGGCCGAACAAGTGGCGGCGCTGTTCGCCAGCGCGCTTGCAGCCTACGGACGGCTCGATTGCGCGTTCAACAACGCCGGTACCGAGGGCGCGATGGCGTCGCTCGCGGACGGCACCGAGGAAAATTGGGACCGCACGATCGCAGTGAATCTGAAGAGTGTGTGGCTGTGCATGAAGCACGAGCTGCCCGTGATGCAGAAGCAGGGCGGCGGCTGCATCGTGAACTGCGCGTCGATCGCGGGTTTGGTAGGCTTTCCGATGGCAGCCGCTTACGTGGCCAGCAAGCACGGCATCGTCGGGCTCACGCGCACGGCGGCGCTCGAGAACGCCAAGCTCGGCGTGCGCGTCAACGCGGTCTGTCCGGGCATCATTCACACGCCGATGATCGATCGCGCGACCGGTGGCAGCGCCGAGGCCGAGGCGCAGTTCCTGGCGGGTCAGCCGATCGGCAGGATCGGCCGGCCGGAGGAGATCGCGTCGGCGGTCCTGTTCTTGTGCTCCCCCGGAGCGTCGCTAATTACCGGGCAAGCCCTCGCCATCGACGGGGGTTGGGTTGCCCAGTGACGGATTTGCAACACGCAGCAGTGGAAGAAAGAGACCGAACATGACCAGCAATGCACCTGAAGCAGGCCGATACGTGGTGTTGGCGGCCCTCGCGTTCGACGAGACTGGCGACGCGGCGCTGACCGAGGCGGCGCGCATGGCCGCTGCCCACGGCGGCGGTGAGCTGCACGTCGTGCACGTCGTGCGCGAGGCGGACAGCGCACCCTCGACGAGCGAGCTCGTGTCGCTCGACAAACGCCTGGAGGGCGCGCCCGCGGAGATCCAGCGTCGCGTCGAGGCCAGCTGGAGCGCTGCCACGCCGACGAAGGTCACGGCACACGTGCGGGCCGGCACGCCGGAGCGCTCGATCCTGCAAGCCGCGGTGGATATCGACGCCGACCTGATCGTGGTCGGGACGCACAAGCGGCGCGGCATGGAGAAGCTGCTCTTGGGCTCGGTCGCCGAAGCCGTGTTGCGCCATGCGCATTGCCCGGTGCTCGTGGCGGTCATGAAGGACTACAGCGAAAAGTCGCGCTCGCCGAGCATCGCGCCGCCGTGTCCGCAGTGCCTCGCCGTGCGCAAGCAAACGCACGCCAAGACGTACTGGTGCGAGCAGCACTCGCGCACCTACGGCGCGCCGCACGTGTACGAGCCCACTGGCTCGACCCGAACGTCGGTGATGCCGAGCCAGTGAGACCGTGCTGAAGAATCCCAAGCGCAGCACATCGCTCAGTGAGGGCGGCGTGCTGGTCGGGCTCACGCTTGCGCTCGACGGTCGCGTTCCGCTGGGCAAGGTGGAGCGTGGCCGGCGCGGCTTCTTCACGCTGGGCGCGCGCATCGGCGCGCTCTACGGCCCGTCGCTCGGAGGCTGGAGCTTGCCGGAAGGCAACGCTACCGGCGGTCCGTCGGGGGGCTCGCGGGTTTCTACGCCGCCTTGGCGATTGGCTTCGGCGGCGGGCGCCCGCTCAGCGACTGAGTAAGCGCTCGGTCTACGCGCGCCGCTCCCTGGCGCCCGCCGTTGCAGCGTGCTCGAAGCGCCAGGTTGCCGCGCGCAAGTCACCGAGCTCATTCGCGTGCGAGCTTGGCACGGCACGCGCCCTGAGATGGCTGCATGTCTGTCCGCCCGTTGCGCGGCCCGGTCAGCGGAGGCCCGCGTCGCTATCGTCGTCGCGAACCCGAGCGCAGCGCGCTGTTTGCGGTGCTGCAGGAACACCTGGAAATATTTTTCGCACGCACCGCTGCCGCCGACGGCGGCAGCCTACCGCAATTCATCCAGCGTGAGCTGCGAGCCTTCCTGAAGTGCGGCATCCTCGCGCACGGCTTCTGCCGCGTCAGCTGCGCCAACTGCCGCCACGAGCTGCTGGTTGCGTACTCGTGCAAAGGCCGAGGCTTCTGCCCTAGCTGCTGCGGCAAGCGGATGACTCGTATCGCCGAGCATCTGATCGAGCGCGTGGTCCCTGCCGTGCCCGTGCGTCAGTGGGTGCTTACCGTGCCGCCGCGCCTGCGCTATCGCATGGCGTACGATCACGCGGTTTGCAGCGACGTGTTGCGCCTGTTCGCGCGAGCCCTGCGCGTCAGCTACCTGCGACGCGCTCGCGAGCGCGGCCTGCGAGACGCACAGACGGGCGGCATCACGTTCATTCAGCGCTTTGGCTCAGCGCTCAACCTCAACGTTCACTTCCACACGCAGATGATCGATGGCGTGTTCGTCCAGGTTGGCGACGGCAGCCTGCAGTTCCAGGAGCTATCGAGTCCGTCGCAAGACGACGTGCGAGACGTCCTGGAAGAGATCACCTGTCGCCTGCAACAGGTTCTGCGCAAACACGGCCTCGACGAACCGGATGCTGTAGACCCGTGCGCCGAGCAACCCCCCCTGCTCGCCGCCTGCTACGCCGGTGCGGTCATGCAGCGCGCCGCCTTCGGACCCCGCGAAGGCAAACGCCCCCCGCGGTCGCCCTGATCCCGCGCCCCGAGAAGAACCTGCTCGTGTACCACGGCGCGCGGGCGCCCAACGCCAAGTGGCGCCCCGGCGTCATCGCATACCAGCGGCAAGGCGCGCCGACCAACAGCCAACCGTGTCCAGCTGACCACACGGGGACAGAGGTCGACGGCCGTTTCCGCCGCCCCAATCAAGATTGGGCACGCCTCATGCAACGCGCCTTCGACATCGACGTGCTCCACTGTCCCCGCTGCGGCGGCCGGATGCGCCTCTTGGCACTGATTCAAAGCACCGAAACCGCTCGCCGCATCCTGCGCCATCTCGGTCTACGCGATCATCCCCCGCCGATCGCGCCAGCCAAGACCCCCGCGTTCGACTTCGACGACGTCGCCTGATCGGTCTCCCGCGAGCCGACGACGCCGACCTGCAGCCAAAGCCGCCCGCAAGGTGCAACATTCCGCTGCCAAGGCGCGCGCTCTCCGGCTACGCTTCCGCAACGTCCCCCAGTTATGCGCCAGCGCGTCCTCGGGCTGCCTGAAGACTCGGCTTCGCAGAAGTTATCTT
>JADGRF010000272.1 GCA_017881055.1 Sandaracinaceae bacterium | reverse complement strand
GCGAGACGCGCACCGACTTCAGTCGCGACGATGCCGCTGCCGCCGAGCGTGGGAAAGCAAGCGATGCCGATGCGCAGGCTGTTCATGCGTAGACATCCCGGACCGCAGGGTCGAGCGACGCTGCAGCGTTCAGCACGGCATGAGTGAGCGCGCCAGGGCCGACGCGGGCGGCCATCGAGATCCAGCCGTAGGCGCGCTCTTGCGGAGCGTCGCCGGGCCGGAGCGCTGCGAGCAAGCGATCGACGCGCGCGACCAGCACTCCGTCACGCTCGAGCGCGGCGCGATCGACCGACTCCGCGAGCTTCTCGATCGAGCGCGAGCACGTTTCCCGCGTGCGCTCGAGCGGACCCGCGACGCCGTGCAAGCCGAGCTGCGCGAGGGCGTCTAGCTCTGTCGTCAGCGCCGCGAGCAGCCGGTCGCGCAACGAAGCACCGTGCGTGGCACCGCTTTCCGTGCCGACCACGCGGGCGAGCAGCGTATCACGCGACACGTCGGCCTCGGCGGGCGAAAGCCCGAGCTTCTCGAGCAGGCTCCTCGTGCCTGCATCGATCACGCGCAGCCGAGCGCGCGGCGCGACGAGCGGCATGGGCACGCCGAGCAGCGCGTAGAGCGGCGGAAGCTCTGCGAAGTACGAGACCTCGGCCGGGCCGCCCAGGTATGCGCAGGTCGGAAGGCACGTGTCCTGAACGAGCGGCCGCAGCAGCGCGGAGCTACTGAAACGCAGCGGCTCCTGTTCGAGCAGCTCATGGAGCGCCTGCGTCGTGATGCGGCCGGCGGGCGTGGAAAAACCTTCGGCGTCGTGCTGCAGGCGATAGCGCGGGCCCTGCGCACCTTCGGGGTGGAAGAACACGAGCGAGGTACCTTCGCGTACGGGAACTTGCACTTCGCAGCCCGTGTGCGTGATCTGCGCTGCCCGCGCCCGAAGCGCCGCTTCGATCTCGGTGTGGCGATCGAGCACGCGCCGTACGAGCGGCGCTGCCAGCTGCGCCACGGCCGCTGCGCGTGGGTCGAGCAGGAGCAGTCCCTGCTCGCTCCAGAGCTCGGCGATCATGCCCGCGAACGCCGCGGCGAGCGGGCGACCGGGAACGTAGTGCGTGCGCACCAGCGCGAGCAGCTCGGCGCCATGTTGCAGCTGACCTAGCTCGTGCGTCAGCCGGTCGAGCAAGGCGCTCGTCTCCGGCGGCAAGCTGCGGTGCGCGACCGATACGCGCGAGGGCTCGGCGTCTTTGGGCAGCGCGAGCACCATGCGTCCTGTGGCGCCGAGCACGGCCACGTGCGCGATCTCGGGGTAGTCGTGATCTTCGGTCTGCAGCCAGAACAGCGGCACGCACGGGCGCCCGGTCCGCTCTTCCACCAGGCGTGCGCGCGCGATTGCGGTCGCCGCTTTGTGCAGTGTGTAGAGCGGTCCGCCGAAGAGACCCACTTGCTGTCCCGTCACGATCACGCTCGCGCCGGGCCGAGCGAGCTTTTCCAGCTGCGCCAGGCGTGCAGCTGACGGCGGCAAGTTGTGCGTTTGCCGCGCGAGCTCTGCCAGCAGTGCCGGCGAGATCGTGCGCGTCCCCGCGGCATCGGCCGCCGTGCAGAACGCTGAAGGGTCGCTGAACGCACCGGGCAGCAGGGCCAGTGCTTCGGGGCGACCCTGCAGCAGGGCGTTGAATACGGAATCCGTCACGCCGGCCAGCGTAGCAGGTGTGGTCGCCGCTGCAGCGCGCTAGAGTGCGAGCCCACGATCATGCATCGCACCTTTGCCTTCCTGTTCATCCGCTGCCTGCTCGGCATTCTACTTCTCGCCGTGATCATGCCCGAAGCAACACGCGCCGCACCCGCTGCGCCGCCGCTGCAGCCCGATGCCGCACGCTTGGCGCGGATGATCGACAAGCTGCAGGTGCTCGGCAGCGTGCTCTACGTGGCTGCACACCCGGACGACGAAAATACGCGCCTGCTCGCCTACCTCGCAAACGAACGGCTCGTGCGAGCGGGCTACTTGTCCGTGACACGCGGCGACGGCGGTCAGAACTTGATCGGCTCCGAGCAAGGTCCGCTGCTCGGCCTGATTCGCACCCAAGAGCTGCTCGCGGCGCGACGCCTCGACGGCGCGGAGCAGTGGTTCACGCGCGCGCGCGACTTCGGTTACTCCAAGCGCGCCGACGAAGCGCTGGCGATCTGGGGCCACGACGACACGCTCGCCGACGTCGTGCTCGCGATCCGGCGCTTTCGGCCCGACGTGATCGTCACGCGCTTCTCTCCGAACGATCACGAGACGCACGGCCACCACACGGCGTCGGCGCAGCTCGCACTGGAAGCGTTCGACAAAGCCGCAGATCCCACGTATCTGCCCGAGCAAGTGAAGCGGTACGGCGCGTTTCGTGCGCGTCGCGTGGTCTGGAACGACTCCCAGTTTCCGGGTGCGCCCGCGCGCGACTGGAGCGGCTTCGTGAAGCTCGACGTCGGCGGCTACAGTCCTGCACGCGGGCTCTCGTGGGGCGAGCTGGCAGCTGACAGCCGCAGCATGCATCGCAGCCAAGGCTTCGGTGCGGCGCGTCAGCGCGGCCCGGTGCTCGAGTACTTCAAGGTGCTGGCCGGCGAGCCCATCACCAGCTCACCGCTCGACGGAGTGGTCACGGATTGGTCGCGTGTGCCCGGCAGCGACAAGCTCGTGGCGGCGCTGCGCGACGCACGCAAGCGCTTTCGCAACGCTATGCCGGAGCTGGCGATCCCCGCGCTTCTGCAAGCGCGCGACGAACTCGACCGCCTGCCGGACAACCCCTGGAAAGCACCGAAGCGCGCGGAGCTCGATGCCGCGGTGCTGGCGTGTGCCGGTCTGTTCACGGAGGTCACCGGGGCCGCGCGCTCGGTCGCGCAAGCAGGCACGCTGCCCATCAACGTGACCGCGCTCGTGCGCAGGCCGGTGGCGATCACGCTGCAGTCGGTGAGCCTGCCCGGCAAGACGCTGACGCCCGCTCGCGCGCTGACCGCAGGTGAGCCGTTCGAGCAGGCGGACTCGCTCGCGATTGCGCCGGATGCGCCGCTCGCCAACCCGTATTGGCTCGAGCTTCCGCCCGAGGCCGGGCGCTACCCGTTGCGGGACTCGAACATGATCGGCGTCCCGGAAGGGCCTGCGCCGCTCGAGGCGCAGCTCGTGTTCACCATCGATGGCCGTCAGGTGCAAACCTCGCGCGCCGTCGCGTTCAAGTGGACCGACCCGGTCCTGGGTGAGCGCTACCG
>JADGRF010000271.1 GCA_017881055.1 Sandaracinaceae bacterium | reverse complement strand
TCGTGGATCTTCTGCTTCTCGTCGTCGCTGAGTGCGCCTTCGAACGACAGCTTCACGGTGAGCAGGTACTTGCCCTGGCGCTCCTGCGAGTCGTCGCGCTCCACCTCGGCGATCACGGTATCGAGGGCGATGTTGCGAGCGCGGGCATAGATGTGTGCGGTCAGCGCCTTGCACGTGGCGAGCGCGATGTCGAAGTAGTCGTGCGGGCTGGGCGCCGAGCTCTCGCCGCCGAGCTTCGGACCGACGTCAGCGGCCAACGTATGGGCGTCCACGCGCACGATCTGGCGGAACTTGCCGACGTGTTCGGTCTGGGTCTTGGCTGTCATGGCATGCACCGAGTGGGGTGGGGCGTCTTGGGTTGGCGGAAGGCGACGGCTATGAGCATAGTACGGCCGGCCGATGTACCTGATCACGATTCACGTACCCATCTTCGTCAACGGCAACGAGCTGCTGCTGGCCACTGACTGGAAGCGCTCCGTGCTGCTGCTGCGGGATTCGTTCGCAGGGCGGTTCGGGCGGGTTCAGATCGTCGCGCCTTCGATCGTGGTCGGCGAAAAGCCGATCGATCAGTTACTCGAAGCCGTGACACCGGGCGATGAGATCGATCTCTTCCCGTCGTTCGCCGCGGACACACGCGCGCGCGAGTTCTGGGCCGTGCACTTGCAAACCTGGCGGCGCGACATCGCCGCACGCCTGTCAGCGACGCAGGTCGTGCACTCGGGCTTCTGCGATGTGTATCGGCCGATGCTGTTCACAGGACACCTGATGGGCGTGAACGCGGGCAAGGCGACCGTCTTCGTGCAGGACACCGATCGCGTGTTGCAGATCGCGGAGCTGACGCGCAACGCTTCGCTCGGGCGTAAGCTGGAACAGAAGGCGTACGCGATGGCGTTCGAGCGCTGCGTGCGCTATGGGGTGCGCACCGCGTCACTGTCGCTGCTCAAGGGCCAGGCGCTGCACGCGCGCTACGGTCGCTACGCGAAGAACCCGAAGAACTTTCACGATACGTCGTTTTTGTCGACCGAAGTGATCGCGCCGCAGCGGCTCGAAGACCGGCTCTCGGGCCTCTTGTCCGAAACGCGCCCTTTGCGCTTGGTCTATTGCGGGCGACTCGACGCGCGGAAGGGTGTGGATCACTCGGTGCTGGCGGTTGCCGAGGCGCGCGCGCGCGGTGCAGACGTGACGTTCGACATCATCGGTGACGGCGCCGAGCGCGTGGCGCTCGAGAAGCTGATCAGCGAGCGTGGTCTTTCGGCGCACGTGCGTCTGCTTGGTGCCCGCGTGTACGGACCGGGCCTGCTGGACGAGCTCGGTCGCTACGATGCGCTGCTGTTCACGCCGCTCGCCGAGGACACGCCTCGCATGATTTTCGACGGCTACGCGGCGGGCTTGCCGTTGCTCGGGTACGGCATCGAATACGTCCGCGAGCGCGAGCGCGAAGATGGGGCGGCGCGGTCGGTCACGGCGAATGATGAGAGCGCGGCGGCCACGCTGCTTTTGGCTCTGCAGCGTGATCGTGCGGAGCTCGCGCGCCTTTCACGGCAGGCGCGCAAGGCTGCGCTACACCACGCCGCAGATTCTTGGTACCGGCGCCGCGCCGACTGGACGATCGAGGCCGTCGCGCGCCACGAAGCCGAGCGCTAGAGCTTGTCTAGCACGGCAGCAGCTCGGGGCTGGCGAACGTCGCGTGGGCGCGGTGCAAGCTCAGCGACGCCAACGGTCGCTTCGGTAGGCCGAGCGTACGCAGCGTCTGCGCGAGCGGATGACGCTCGCCGATCTGCGGTACTTCTCCGCCGAGACGAAAGCCCACGCCTTCGCCGTCGAACTGCGCGCTGACACGGCGCAGCACGCCATCGCGCAGGGTGAGGTTGTGCGCACGACCAGAGAACCGTCCCGTGCTGCGCATCGGAACGGTCAGTTGGAACACTAGCTCGTTCTCGAACGCGAGCCGGGCTGCGCCGTTGTCGGGTCCGAGCGTGACGGCGATCTGCGCGAGCACCTTCGGGTAGCCCCACAGAAAGCGACCGGCATGCATGGCGAACTCTTGGTCGACCTGCATGGCGTGTACGAAGTGGCTGGCGCGGCGTGTGAGAATGTCGAGACCGCCAAGCAGCGGAACCGAGCGCTCGCCCGGCGCATACGCGGGCAGAGACACGACCGCCTCGTTGTAGCTGCCGAGCGGATTGTCGCGGTACTGCACGGCCATCAACGTGACGGCGCTCGTGCCCGGCCACAGCTCGGCCGGCCGGAGGTCGGCACCGGTCTCGGCCAGCAGCGCCGTTGCAGCGCTCGTGCGGATCGCGAACACCTGCGCGAACAGAGAGAGATCGGCGATCGCCATCGGCAGCGACAGCTCGCGGCCGTCGACCAGGTAACGGTCGTCACCGAGCGCTTTGCACAGGCTGTCTGTATCGCGCATACGTGCAGTCTAGCGCGCATGCCGCTATGCTGCGTGCCCGATGAAGCTGCTTCTGTTCGATATCGACGGGACTCTGCTGCGCACGCACGGAGCGGGCGTGCGTGCCATGCTGCGCGCGGCCGAGACTACGCTCGGCGAGCGCTGCAAGGGCGCGGAGATCAACTTCGGGGGCTCGCTCGACCCGTGGATCTTTCGGCAGATCGCCGCGCACGGCGGCTACGACGCGAGCGAGGCGCTTCACCAACAGTTTCGCAGGCTGTATGCGAGCTTGATCGAAGAAGAGATCGAGCGCGGCGAGAAGCGTCCAGAGGCCACGCCCGGTGTGCTCACGCTGCTCGCGCGGCTGCGCGTGGAGCAGGTCGCGCAGGTCGGCATGCTGACGGGTAACTACGCCGAGACCGGCGTCATCAAGTTGCGTAGGGTGGGGATCGATCCCGACTGGTTCTCGCCAACGATTTGGGGTGACGCCGCGCCGGATCGGCCGGGTCTGGTGCGCGCTGCGTTGAGTCAGGTCGGCGCGTTGGCGCACGATACGATCGTGATCGGCGATACGCCACGTGACGTGCATTGCGCCCACGAGAATGGCGCGCGCTGCCTGGCCGTGGCGACAGGTGGACACAGCGTGGCCGAGCTTCGTGCCGCGGGCGCGGATCGCGTGGTCGAAGATCTCGTTGACCCGAGCCCCCTGTACGAGATGCTTTAGTTACAGACCCGCCCGAGCAGCCTTCGGCTCTCGAGCTTCGGCGTTCGTGTCGGCTTGGGTTCGCCTGGAAGGCGAATGATTTCGGGCCAAAGCAACGGACCCCCCCCCGGGCACCGGCGGCTCCGAAGCGCTTGCACAAATGTCTCAGCGCGCGAATCTGCCCCACCGATCGTCCCCGGGGGGCGGAATTTGCGGCGTTTTTTTGCGGCACGGCGATTGCTCTAGTTGAACCCGGATACGGCAGCGCTCTCGCTGCGGTCAAAAAAGGAACGAATCATGAGCAATGCAAGCAAGCGGATCGAAGGCAAGGCCGAAGAGATTGGCGGCAAGATCAAGGGCGCCGTCGGCCACGTGATCGGCAATGAACGTATGGAGGTCGAGGGCAAAGCCGCGGAGCTTCATGGCGATGCCAAGCAAGGCGTGGCAAAAGCCGGTGAACGCGTCAAAGGCGGCGTCGAAGAAATTGCCGGCAAGGCCAAGAAGGCCGTCGGTGCTCTGATCGACAATGAGCAGATGGAGCTCGAAGG
>JADGRF010000040.1 GCA_017881055.1 Sandaracinaceae bacterium | reverse complement strand
GTGAGGTGATCGGTGATGCGCGACAGCTCGCCCAGGATCACGCGGTAGATCTCGCAGCGCTCAGGCACCTTGATGCCGATCAGCTTCTCGACCGCGAGCGAGAAGCCCACGTTGTTGAGCATCGGCGAGACGTAGTTCAAGCGATCCGCGTACGGGTACACCTGCGACCAGGTGCCGCGCTCGCAGCTCTTCTCGAAGCCGCGGTGCAAGTAGCCAGGCTGCACGTCGAGCTTCTTGACGATCTCGCCGTCGAGTTCGAGCACCATACGGATCGTGCCGTGCATCGCGGGATGCGACGGGCCCATGTTCAAGCGCATCGGCTCGGCGGGCAGCTCGAGCGCAGTCTCGTCCTCGTACTCGGCAATGGGCTCCATGGAGACTCTTTCTACCGGCTACTTCTTGCCGCCAACGCCGAGAACCGAAGGCGGCTCGGCGGGTATGTGACCAGCGACGGGATGACTACCGATGTCTTCCGAGGCGATGCTGATCGCAGGGCGCTGGCCCTGCTGCACGCCGATCGCCGGCGAGACCTGCAAGTTGCGGCCGGACATGCGCGCGAGCCAATCGATGCGACCGTACGGGTTGCCCTCTTCGGGACCGAACGGCGCGAGCTTCGACGGGCCGACGTCGCGGTACTCCACGAGCGGCTGCGTCTTGGTGATCGGGTAGTCCTTGCGCAGCGGATAGCCCTCGAACTCTTCGTACATCAGGATGCGACGCAGGTCGGGGTGACCGCGGAAGATCACGCCGAACATGTCGTAGACCTCTCGCTCGGTCCAATCCGCACCGCGCCACAAGGGTGTGAGCGAGTCGAGCTCCTGCTTGTCCGCGACGCGCGTCTTCAGGCGCACGCGCGCGTTCGTCGACATCGAACGCACCATGAGCAGCACGTCGAAGCGCGGTACGGGTGTCAGGCCCAACTCGCGTTCCGGGTAGTCGACGGCCGTGATATCGATGAACTGGTTCATCGTGCAGCTGGTGTCGTCGCGCAGGAAGCGCGCCACTTCGAGCCAGTGGGACGGAGCGACGAGCGCTTCGTCGTCGCCGCGAAAGCTCGAGGTCTCGAGGATGCGCGCGCCGAACGCAGACTGCAGGCGCTTGAGTACGTTGACGCTCATGACGAAGTTCCTGATCTCGAGCTACGGCAACCGCTAACGCTGCTCATTTCGCAGTCTTGGCGGCGTCTTGCGCCTGCTTGGCGCGAAGCTGCACGAGCGGCTCGATCTTCTGCGGGGGCAACACGGCCGGCTCGCGATCGCCGTTCTGAATTTTTTCCATCAGCAGTATCAGGCCGTCGAGTACCGCTTCAGGGCGCGGCGGGCAGCCGGGAATGAACACGTCGACCGGGATCACTTTGTCGATACCGGGGACGGTCGTGTAGTTGTCGTAGAAGCCGCCACACGACGCGCAGGTGCCGAACGCGATCACGTACTTCGGATCGGCCATCTGCTCGTAGATGCGCTTGAGCGCAGGCGCTTGCTTCTGCGTGATCGTTCCGACCACCCACATCAAGTCGCTCTGGCGCGGGCTGAAGCGCGGTGCACCCGCGCCGAAGCGCTCCACGTCGTAGCGCGGACCGGCGGTCGCCATGTGCTCCATGCCGCAGCACGCCGTCACGAACGGGTACTGAAACAGCGAGAACTTGCGAGCCCAACCGAGCAGCGCGTCGAACTTGGTGGTGGCGAAGCCCGTCTGGCCTTCGCCGAGCACGGTCGTCACTTTTCCCATTCGAGCGCACCTTTCTTAACCGCGTAGACCAGCGTGATTACCAAGCTGATGATGAACGCGAACATCTCCATCAAGCCGAACCAACCCAGCTGACGGAACGTGGCGGCCCACGGATAGAGGAAGACCGCTTCGATATCGAACACGACGAACAGAATCGCCGTGAGGTAGAACTTGACGCTCAACCGGATGTGATTCGCGCCGTCGGAGTCCGATCCGCTCTCGTACGGGATCGCCTTCTCCGCGGTCATGTGCTTTGTGCCAAGCACCGACGTGAGCGTGAAGATCGCCACCGCGAAAAGGGTGGCGACCGCGAGCATGAGGAACGCTGGTAGGTAGGTGCTGACCATGCCGTGGAATTTCGCTTCCGCGAAAAGCCGAAGGCTGTTTCGCGGGTGTGTGACCTCCGCGAAAAGCCGAAGGCTGTTTCGCGGGCCGTAACCATCGCGGAATTGTTCGTAAATCCCGCACAAAAGTGCCACCCGTTTCTAGTCGTACGCTATCCGGGTGTCAACGCTTGTCGGGCCGGGCGAGCGGTCGGCGCTGGGCCCGGCCGCCCCCATTCGGGTGCGTGCATGTGGGCCGCCCTATCCCCCGAGTCGTGCGCGCGCTAGAAAGCGGCGCTCGCTAGGCCCAAAATGGACACGCCTTCGCTCAACGGACCCGCCGCGTCGCGAACTGCACGAATCGGCTTCGCAGTCGGACTGGCCGCGATCTGCGTCGCCGCGGCCTGGGCGCGGCGCACCGGACTCGACCCCGGAGCCCTCTGGTACGACGACGCCTGGGTCGCGCTGGTCAGGAAGGTCGGCTGGCACGAGGGCGTGCTTGGTGCGGGCCGGTCGTCGCCGGTGGGCTTCACGCTGATCATGAAAGTGATCCTCGATGCGGGCACCGATGTCGAGCTTGCGGGCCAAGCGCTGCCGTTCGCCGCGGGCCTGGCCCTCATTCCGGTGTTCGGACTGCTCGTGCTGCGCATGTTCCGCAGTCGGAGCCTCGGCGTTTTGGCAGCGGCTCTGATCGCGGTGTCGCCGGCCATTGTCACGTACTCGACGCACGTGAAGCAATACACGCTCGAAGGACTCGCGACACTTCTGTTGTTGGGAATCTTCCTGCAGGTGATCAGCACCCGCGCGCTGCGTCCGCTGGCGGCGCTGGTCACGGTGAGCGTGTTGCTGCAGCCGTTCGGCCACAGCGTGTGCTTCGTCGCCGTCGTGCTGATCCATCTCGGCGCACTCGCACTCTGGCTTGCCCCGCGCGAACACCAGGAACGCCACGAAGCTGCGACGCGTTCGCTTCGTGGGAGGCGTGCGCTCAGCGTCGCGTGCTGCGCCGCGTTCGATCTCGCGCTCGCGCTGTACTACGCGCTGCTTCTGCGTCGGCAGAAGACCGGCTCGCTCGAGCATTACTGGGAGGGGCGCCACGTCTTCATGCCGCTGGGCGAGTCGCACAAGGACTGGGTGCTGTTCCTGCGTGATCATGTGTGGCGGAACTTCCTGGCCGGCTCATTCCCCCAGGGCGGCCAGGTCGTGCTCTTGATCTGCGCCGCGCTGGCGGCGCTCGGACTCGTCGTCTCGCTCCGGCGCACAGAGCAGCGCTGGTTCGGCCTGGCTGTGCTGGCGCTGTACGCGCAGTCGCTCGTGCTCTCCGCGCTGCGGCTCTACCCTTTGGGCGGCTACCGGATCGACATCTACCTGCACCCCGTGCACCTCCTGCTCGTAGTGAGTGGGCTCGCGTACCTGCTCGAGCACGTGCGTGACGAACGGTTCCGTGCCCTCGCGACCTCGCTACTCACACTGCTGATCGCGGCGCGCTTTCTGCCAGGGATCGGCGCACCGCGCATCACCTATCCCGAAGGTCAGGGAGCTGCCGACCTGATCGCCGTGATGGAGCAGGAGAAGACCGCGGACGATGCCGCGCTGGTCTATCCGGAAGACCGCTACGTGTTTGCGCTCTACACGCACTGGAACGTCCAGATCACGGGCAGGCCCGGCATTGGCTCGGGCTACGACATTCGCGTGCGAGAGCCCGGTGTGATCATGCTGCCGCGCGTGGTGCCCGCGCAGCAACGGCTCGGCAAGAACCCGCTTACCAAGCAGGCGTATCGCCGACTGTTTCTGATCTGCGTGAAGATCGACGCGACGACCACGCGACACCTACTCGCTAGCATCCGAAACGCGGGCTACCACGCGACGAGCAAGCGCTCCGTCAAGGGTACGAAGCTGCTCATCTTCGAAACGGACCCTCCCGAAGCGTGAGGTCGTCGCTCAGGGAAGCGTCGGCTTCTTACCCAGCGGATCGGGCTTCATCGCGACGTAGCCCGGCTGCGCACGCACGCGCTCGAGCCACGTTCGCAGCGCGGCGAGCGTGGTGAAATCGAAGCCCACGTCGTCGGCGTCTTGGGTGTACGCATAGAGCGCGATATCCGCGATGCCGTAGTGCGCGCCGGAGAACCACGGCTGACGCTCGAGCTGCTGATTCATCACGCCGAGCGCCGCTTGCCCACGCGTCTTCCAGAGGGCGATCTCGTCCGGACGCTTGCGATCCAGCCCGCCCCAGTGCGTCCAGAACTTCAACACTGCGAGATACGGCTCATGGCTGTACTGCTCGAAGAACAGCCACTGCAACACGCGTGCTCGCGCGAGCGGCTCGCTCGGCAGGTAGTGCGTGCCATCGGCCAAGTAGCAGAGAATTGCGTTACTCTCGGCGAGAAACGAGCCGTCTTCGAGCTCGATCACCGGAATGCGACCGTTCGGATTCTTCGCGAGAAACTCGGGCGTGCGCGTCTGCGAGGGCTGCGCGAGGATGTCGAGCTCCACGATCTCGGGAGACAGGCCGAGCTGCGCGCACAGAAGGCGCACCTTGTACGCGTTGCCTGAGGGAATCGTGGACTCGTAGAGGCGAACGACTGCGGGTGGTTTTGAAGTCATGGCTCAAGCCGCCTGCCGCGCGGCCAGCACGCGCTCGATCTCGTCGATCGTCTTCGGGATGCCGTCGGTCAGCACGCGCGAACCGGAGGCGGTGACGAGGACGTCGTCCTCGATGCGAATGCCGATGCCGTGCCACTTGGGATCGCAAGGCGTGCTCGGAGCGAAGTACAGACCGGGCTCGATCGTGAGCACGAAGCCGGGCTCGATCGGACGCGGGTTCTTGCCGACGTGATAGTCGCCGACGTCGTGCACGTCCATGCCGAGCCAGTGCGACGTGCGATGCATGTAGTACGGCTTGTAGGTCTCCTTCTCGATGGCCGCGTCTTCGGGTCCCTCGATCACACCGAGCGCGATCAAGCCGCGCACCAGCACGCGCAGCGCTACCGCGTGAATGCCGGGCAGCGTTGCGCCCGGCCGCACCGCGTCGATTGCCGCCAGCTGCGCATCGAGCACCACTTGATAGGCCGCGCGCTGCTCGGCGCTGAACCGTCCACCGATCGGGAACGTGCGGGTCACGTCCGCTGCGTAGTAGCCGTACTCGGCGCCGGCATCGATCAGCAAGAGCTCGCCCGCCTGCATCTGGCGATCGTTGCGACGATGGTGCAATACGGTCGCGTTCACGCCGGAGCCGACGATGCTGCCGTATGCGGGTCGCTCGGCGCCATGCGCGCGGAACACGCGCAATAGCTCCGCCTCGACCTCGTATTCGTAGCGCGTCGGCAGCGCGACCTGCATCGCGCGTAGATGGGCGTCGCGGGTGATCGCGGCCGCGCGCAGCATGGTCTCGACTTCCGCCTCGGACTTCCGCAAACGCATCTCGTGCACGATCACGCCCGGGTCGACGATCTCGCGCGGCGGCGTGATGCCTGCGCGTGCGCGCGCACGAACGTTATCAATAGCGTCGAGCACTACGCTGTCAAACGCGCGGTCGTGACCGAGCCGGTAGTGCAGACGTTTCACATCTTGCAAGTACTCCGGCAAGCGCTTCTGGAGCTCGGCGACTGGAAACGCTGCGTCGGCGCCGAAGCGCTGCACAGCGCCGTCGACGCCGGCTCGCGGACCATCCCAGGTCTCGCGCTCGGGATCGCGCGGACGCACGAACAACACCATGCGCTGCTCGGCGTGCTCGGTCGTGAGCAAGAGGACGCTCGCCGGCTCGTCGAAGCCCGTCAGGTAGAACAGGTCGCTATCCTGCCGAAAATCGTGCTCGACATCGTTGTTGCGAATCGCGACCGGAGTCGAGGCGATCAGCGCGACGCCCTGCCCCATGCTCTCTAGGAAACGACGACGGCGCTCGGCGAATTCAACCTGGGTGACCATGCAGCGATTGTGCTGCTGGCGCGCGATCCGTCAAGCGAGGAGCTCGAGCAGGCCTTTGACACCGGCGCCAAGCTCGGTACCGAGCTCGGCGCAAAAACCCTCGGCAGCGAGCGTGTTGCCGCGGGCAGCGGCACCGCGCAAGGGCTCGGCCGCCCGCGGATTTTCGAACCAGTCCTCGTCGAAGTGGTCGCGCAGGGCGGGATGCAGCGCGAACCCTGCGAGCCGGCCGCGCAGATCGGCTTGAAAGACCGGTAACGAGCTCCACGCCAGCACGGCGAACCCGGTCGGGAGATCGAGCGTGAGCGCACGCGATAGCCCGGCCGTGAGCGCTTCGCTGCGCTCGGCGCTGTTGCGTGCGTGCAGGCCGGCGGCGAGCTCCAGCGCAGCGCTGGCACGGACCGCGAGCAGCAGAATGATGGCGGCGTGACGCGCGACCTTCTCGGCGTCGCTGGCATTGAGCCCTTCGATACGGCGCAGATAAAGTCGGTCCGCGCGCAGTCGTTGCAACAGCGCACCAAGCGCATCGGGGACGCCCTGACCAGTCGGCCAGCGCAGCTCGACGGGCAACGCCGGGGACACCAGAGCGAGCGCAAGACCGCCGCCCACGGCTGCAGCGCCTTCCACGTCGGAGAGCACGCCGAAATTCCGCGTAGGCGAAACGAAGCGCACATCGCGCGGCACGGCGTTGGGCGTACTGCGCGCCGCACCGATGAACGCGGCGTGTGGCGCGCCCTCCACACGAACGCGCGCATTCAAGTCGCGCTCGAACCCGAGCCCGCGCAGCCCCGCCGCCAAGCGAAAGAAGCGGCGATCAGCCTTCGCGAAGCCATCGAGCTCGCGCTGGCGCAGTGCCAAGAGCAGCGCATGCGCAGGCGCGCCCGCGCGCGGCGCAACGGTGCGCACGAGCCATGGCACCAGATCCTGCGCGGCGTCATCGGTGGCGCGCAGCAACGCTTCGGCGCAGGCCAGAGCGCTCGATGGCGCCTTCGGATCGCCGCCGAAGAGCAGCAATGCGTCGTCAGCTGCACCACGAGCCTCGCACAGATCCGCGGCCCGTGCCCCGAGCGCATCCGCGAGCGCTTGAATCGCGAGCACGCCGTAGTGCGTGTCGGCCGGCCCGAGCAGGGAGTCGAGCAGTGCCGCAGGCGGAACGGCAGAAGAGGCGCAGGGCAACTTCGTGCTCATGAACGCGTGCAGGCTCCGGCGCACGCCTGCAAGCTCGACGTGAGCGGCCACGAAAGCACGTTGACGCAACATCGCCGCGTGCTGCTCCGCGTCGAGCTCGTGCGAGCCGCGCGCCTCGTAGAACAGCTCGTCGCCACGCTCGCCGAGCAGGCTGTCCGCTGTCGAGCGCCAGGTCTCGTCCAGCTCGCCGCGCCCGAAGTAGGCGATGTCCGCCGCCGAGCGCTGGCGATGGAACGCGTCAATTGCGTCGCGTAGCGGCTGGACGGCGCGTGACATGCTTCGGGCAATCTACACGAGCGCGTGCCCCCGGCGGGGGTGTGCGCAGGAAATCGACCCGCTTTCGAACCGTTTGCACGAGCCGGCCGCTCGGTCGTAGGCTGCCGCGCATGGCGCTCGATGTACGCATCTCGTTTCTCGGCGGCGGCAACATGGCCGGCGCCCTCATCCAAGGCTTGCTCCGCGCAGGCACGTCACGACCCGACCAGCTGTGCGCCAGCGACTTACGCGACGAGGCGCTGGCTGCGCTGCGCGCACAGCACGGGATCGAGACCACGCGCGACAACGCACGCGCGTGCGCTGCCGACGTCATCGTCCTCAGCGTGAAGCCGCAGATCTTCCCGGTGCTGCTGCCGGAGATCGCGGGGCACATCGATGACAAGAAGCTCGTGATCAGCATCGCGGCAGGCGTGCCGCTCGAGGCGATCGAAGCACGCCTCGGAGCCGGCGCGCGGGTCGTCCGCGCGATGCCCAACACACCCGCGCTCGTGGGCGCAGGCGCGACCGCGCTGTCCGCCGGCTCACGCGCAACCGCGCGCGACCTCCAGGTTGCCTCGCAGATCTTCGCAAGCGTCGGTGTCACGGTGACCGTCGCCGAAGAGCTGATGGACGCCGTCACCGCGCTCAGTGGCTCCGGACCCGCCTATGTGTTTCTGATGGCCGAAGCCATGATCGACGCCGGCGTGAACGTCGGCCTCTCGCGCGAACAGGCGACGCAGCTGGCGACACAGACTGTGTTCGGCGCGGGCAAGTTACTCGCCTCCGGCTCCGAATCCGCGAGCGAACAGCGGCGCAAGGTGACGAGCCCTGGCGGCACGACACAGGCTGGCATCGCCGCGATGGAGGGAAAGGGCCTGCGCGAAGCGTGCAGCGCCGGCATCGAAGCCGCACGCGACCGCGGGCGCGAGCTCGGACGCGAGGCCAGCGCGAAGTTGCGCGCGGGTTCCTGAGTCAACCGGGACGTGGTCCGAAGATCGCCGTGCCGACGCGGACCATCGTGGCGCCCTCCTCGATCGCGACCTCGAGGTCGTCGCTCATGCCCATCGACAGCTCGGGCAGGCCGTGGGTTTGTGCGAGCTCGCGCAAGCGTCGAAAGAATGGGCGCGCCTCGTCGGGCCGCTCGGTCGCGGGTGCAATCGCCATGAGTCCGTTCAGCGTGAGAGCCGGCATGGCGCGAATCGCGGCAACCAGCTCGGCCACTTCGGAGATCGGGGCGCCCGCTTTCTGGGGCTCGTCGCCAATGTTGACCTGCACCAGCACCGGCACTGTGCAGCCCGTAGCTGCTGCGCGCTCGGCCAGCGCCCGCGCCACACGCAGCGAATCCACCGTGTCGACGCCAGCCTGCACACGCACCACGTCTTTGCATTTATTGCGCTGCAACCGGCCAATCAAGCGCAGCCTGAGCTCCGGCAAGTCCACGAGCGCATCGGCTTTCTCGGCCAGCTCCTGCACGTAGTTCTCGCCGAAGTCGCGCTGCCCCGCGGCATAGGCCGCGCGAATCGCCGCCACGGGATGGCGCTTGCTCACCGCAATCAAGCGAACGCTGGCGGGCTCGCGTCGCGCCGTCCGGCATGCGCTTGCGATGCGCTCACGCACGCCTGCCAAGCGCTCCGCGATGGCCACGCCAGCGTCGTCATCGCTCACGGCCACGCCTCGATCAACCCCGCACGCGTCAGCAGCTCGAGCGTCTCGACAGCTGGCAACCCCACGACGTTCGTGTACGAGCCATTGATCGCCGCGACCAAGCCCGCGCCCAAACCCTGAATCGCATACGAGCCCGCCTTGTCGCGCCCTTCGCCCGACGCCACGTACGAGCGCGCCACCTGCGCATCGAACGTGCGAAAACGCACCTCGGTGGACAGCGCGAAGTCCTCGCGCCGCAAGCCACTGACGTCGCGCAAGCTGAGCGCGGTGATCACGCGGTGCGTGCGACCGGCCAAGCGCAGGAGAATGCGCTCGGCGTCGGCGTCATCGGTCGGCTTGCCCAGGATGAGCTCGTCGATCACCACGATGGTATCCGCGGCCAGCACCAGCGGTTGCTCGGGCTCTCCGGCCAAGCGCTGCGTCACCTCCTCGGCCTTCTCCGCTGCCAGACGCCGTACGTGCACATCCGGCGTCTCAGCCGGAAGCGCCGTTTCGTCGATGCCACTCGGCAGCACACGAAACTCGACGCCAAGCTGCCCGAGGATCTCGCGACGCCGCGGCGACGCCGAAGCCAACACCAACGCTCGCTTCTGCTTGGGCATCGCCCACCCCTAGCGCGGCAGTCCGCGCTCCTTGTCTTCCAAGTAGCGCTTGTATCGGCGCACATAGGTGCGGCTCACGTGCTGCGAGTCGAGCTTCAGCGCCTTCGCGTATTCGCCGACGAAGCCGGACGTGTACACGACCGCTGGCAAGCGCGCGAAGTCGTCCTCTTCGATCGCCTTCAGGTACGGCACGCCGATCTTCGTCTTCTGACTGACGTCGCGCAGCGTCACGCGCTGCGCTTCGCGTACCTGCTTCAGGATCGAGCCCGTGAACACCGTGTCGGCCGTGATCTCGGGCAGCGCGCGCGGCGAGTCGTCCTCGACGACAGCAGGCGCCACCTCCGGCTCGGGGTGCATGCCCGGAGGGAACATCGACAGCTCGTACGGACGCCGACGCGCGGGATCGAGCAGCACGTCGAACGCCTCATCCAAGCGCACGCGCAGTGTCTCGATTTCATGCGGCTCGAGCAGCCCGTAGCACGCCAGCGAATCGTGCGCGTACAGCTCGCGGCAGCGCTTGTACGCGCGCCGAATCTCTTCGTCGGTCGCACCGCGCTCGACTTCCAAGAGATCGAGGTGATTGTCGAGAGGCACAGCCGAGCTGCGACCGCCGGTGGAGCGCGGAGCTTCCAGCGCCAGCACACGCCGCGCAATCTTCTCGAGCTTCTTGCTCGACTTCGCGCCCGGCACCTCGAGCAACAGCGGTCGACGGTTACGCACGCACGTCCAGACGGTGTCGTCGTGATCGATGTGCCCCATGTACTCGATCGCCAGACCGAGCCTGCGTCGCGCCGCGCTCTGCATGTCGAAGCCAAGCTGCAGATCCGCGCGCAGACGCGTCTGGTTGATGACCACGTGCGGCCGAAACGCTTCCATCGCTGCGCGCACGACAGCTGCCAGCGGCGAGCTCTGTCGGTCCAGCTCGCGCAAGAGGTCGAGCGGAGGCGGCGCAGAGCCGTACGCCTTCAGCAGCTTCGAGAGCGCCTCGCGATCCGCCGGGTCCTTCACATCGTGCAGCACGAAACGCGCGAAGGCCGCACGCAGGAACAAGTACGTATTCTCGAGCGCGGTCGGCTCGGGCACCGTCATGTGGATCGGCAGGTCGGACGCGAGATACGCGTCCACTACCTCGCGACTCCAGCCCGGGCCCATGTCTACGACGACGTACTCGACGTCGAGCAAGCGCAGCTTCGCGAACAGCTTGACCAAGCGCTCGGTGCTCGCGGTCGTGGGGCCCGGGTCATCGAGGCCCGCGTGCAAGAGGCGCAGACCCGGGAACGGCGTTTTCACGAGCGCCTCTTCGATCATCACGGTGCCGTCGCGACGCACACCCATGCGACCTGCGCGCGCGAGCGAGCCCGGCTTGCGCATGCCCAAGCACGTGTGCAGGTTCGCGCCGCTCGGATCCGCGTCGACCAGCACGACGCGGCGCCCGATGGTCGCGAGGTACAGCGCCAGGTTGCTCGCGAGCACGGTCTTGCCGACTCCGCCGCGGGCCCCCCCGATCGCGATGATGCGAACGGGTCGGCCGGTGCGCGCCTCGGCGGTCTCGTCGAACGACACGTCGATGGATGGCGCGTCGGGCGGCTCGGGCAAAGCGCGCAGCTCGGCTTCGGCCGCCAGCACGCTCTCGTCGTCGGCGTCCGGCTCTTCGTACAGATCCAGCTCGTCGTCCGCGGTCTCGTCGAGTTCTTCGTCCGCGCCGCCGGGCGGTCTTCTGGGTTGCTCCGCAGACATGGGACGGGCTCTGTACCAAGCACGCTGCCGCGAAGCAAACCACCCCTTCCGGCGGCGCCCAATCGGGGTTCAGCCGGTCGCCGCCACTGAAATGGACGGCAAAAACGGCTCCCATTCTGCGAAGTGACGCGGCGCAGCCGACAGCGCCACGGCCAGCGTCCAGTTGGGGCGCGTCGGCTCACGCAGCAAGTGCATGCCTGCGCCCTCCGGCGTGAACCCGCCCTTCCTGAAGTTGCAGCGCCGGCACGACGTGACGAGGTTTTCCCACGAGGACGTGCCGCCCTGCGAGCGCGGCTTCACGTGGTCGAGATTCAAGTCTTTCACTGGCGGCTTGCGCCCGCAGTACTGGCAGGTGTGATCGTCGCGCAGGTACACGTTGCGCCGCGACAGGCGCAGCGTGGTCATCGGCACGCGTCCGTAGCGGTGTAGGAGCAGCACGCGCGGCACACGCAAAGGGCCCGAGGTAGTACCAATGGTCTCGTCGCCATGCCGCGGCGGCGTGCTCATCCAAGTACTGAAATCGTAGGCGTCGAACTTGTGATCGAGTGCCCGCGCCGAACCGCCGAAGAGCAGCAGCAGCGCGCGACGCGCAGGCGTCACGCGCACGGGTTGATAATGGCGGTTGAGCACCAGAACCGGTGCATCGAGCCCGTAAGGCATTTCGAAGAGCCTCTTCTGACCACCTTACTCACGAAGACCCCGCGTGCCTCGCACACACGCGGCGCTACACGACCTTCAGCGTAGCGCATGTTCGAGCCTCCCGCCGCACGGGGGCAACCGAAGCCTGCTCCGGTCGATGCACCGGCATGAGCGCACGTCCCAGCCGCCCCGCGTTTCCCGTGATTCTGTGGTGCAGCTTGGGCGCATGGCTGAGCGCATGCCTGTCCCCTGCGCGCGATCTGGCTCGCTCGGCAGCACACGGCGACGCAGGGCTTTCAGTCGAGGGTCGCGACTTCGAGGGTCAACAGGCGGACCTCACGGCGTTGCCACGCCGACCGACACTCGTCCTGCACGCCACACGTCCGCTCGATCCGGAGAGCCAAGCCATCTTCCTCTTCGAAGGCGACTACGACGCGAGCCTCGCGGAAGACCTCCAACGCAGCCCGCTGACCGCCAAGAGTGCAGCTCGTGTCGTGCCAAGCCGCATCGCGTACGACAACGATGCCAGCGTCACGGTCACGCCCAGCGCACCGCTCCAGAATGGCGGCAGCTACGTCTTCGCCGTCGCAGGCTTCGCTCGTTTCAGCGACGGCTCGAAGGTGAACGGGAACGGCTCGGCGTTCCACGCGGCGCTCGGCGTGTCCGCCGCCTCGTCCGCAGGCGGCAGTGTCGTGAGCGCGTTTCCTGCAGAGGGCAGCTCCAGCGTGCCACCCAACCTGCGCTTCTGCGCGCTCATCTTCGACGGTGCCGTGTCCGGCGAAGCCCGCGGCATCTGGCTGGAGGACTCGCGCGGTCTCGCCGTGCCTGCGCACACGCTGCGTTTCGACTGTCACGAGCTCGACGCCAACGGCGTTGCATGCATTGCGCTCGTGCCCGATGGCGCGCTTGAACCGCTCGCGCGCTACGCGCTGCGCACAGGCAGTGAGCTGCGCGACGATCACGGCGCGGCCCTCGAACCGTGGAGTTCGACGTTCACGGCCGGCGACCACGTCGACCAGCAGGCACCGGGCTGGCGAACCCTACCCTGCGCACGTGACGAGCAAGCGCTGCCGTTCGGCTGCGCGCTCGTCGACGACACCCACGTCTCATTACGCGCGGAGGCCGACGAACCCGCACGCATTCTGATCGATGACGGTACGGAGACCTGGGCGCAGCTAGCGCCGGCTGGCGCATTCGCCTGGAGCCGCAACGCTCTCGCGCCTGGCGACAACGTCGACCTGACCGTGCGTGCGATCGATGCTGCCGGCAACCAAGCTCGCGACTCGTTCGCGCTGACCACCGAGACCGATCTTGCTGCGCTCTCGATCACAGACGTGCGTGCCGATCCGCTCGGCCCCGAGCCCGCGCAAGAGCTGGTGGAGATTCGCAACTACGGTGACACGCCGGTGCCGCTCGCGGGCTTCAGCTTGAGCGACAAGCCCGACCAAGCGGGCACGCCCATCCGGAGCGATGCGATCGCGTATCCGCAGGCGCGCGTGCTGTTGGTCCCCGATGCATTCGACCCGAGCGATCCACGCGATTCACCGCCGCCCGCGGGCGCCCTGCTGGTCCACGTCGGCCCGTGTCTCGGCAAACGCGGCCTTTCCAACGCGGGGGGTTCTGTCTACCTGCGAGACCCGCGGGGCCGCCGAGTCAGCGCCGCGCCGGCTACACCGCGCCCCAAGCCCGGTGTGTGTCTCCAGCGAATCGTCGATGATCCGCGTAGCGGCGAGCCGGGGACCTTCGGCTACGATGCCAGCGGTACGTGCGCTCGGGATCCGTGAAGACCAACGCGCGTGTCGCAGCGATGCCTGCTCATGGCTCAACAGGAACGTGGCGAAACACTGCGTGTCACGGTCGACGAGTTGCTCTACCGCAGCCCGGACGGCCGCTTCAGCGTGCTCGCGACGACGCGTGAGGACCGCGACGAGAAGATCGTGCTCGTCGGAGATCTGCGCGAGAGCGCACCCGGCGAAACGCTGCGCGTCGAAGGTCGCTTCGAAGATCACCGCGCATTCGGGCGACGCTTTCGCGTGCAGAGCTTCACGCCCGTCACGCCTACGACCGCGCTCGGCATCACACGCTACCTCGGTTCGGGCTTGATTCCCGGCATCGGTCCGGAGATCGCGAAGCGCTTGGTGGCACAGTTCGGCGACCGCACGCTCGATGTGATCACCACGCAGTCCTCGCGCCTGCGCGATGTGGCCGGTATCGGCCCGCAGCGCGCGCAATCGATCGCCGATGCCGTGCGCAGTCGGCACGCGGAAGCCGAAGTGTTCGCATTCCTGCAAGGCCTCGGCCTCGGCCCCGCGTTCGCGCGACGTGTCAGCGTGAAGTACGGCGAACAGACCGTGCGCGTCGTGCGCGAGGATCCCTACTTGGTCGCCGAGCAGGTCGCCGGCATCGGCTTTCGCACGGCGGACGCGATGGCCAGCGCCCTTGGCTACGCACACGACGATCCGCGCAGAGCCGCAGGCGCGATTCTGCACGTGCTCGGTCAAGCCGCGGATGACGGCCATTCGTTCGTGCTGCAACGCGAGTTGGATGGCCGGGTGCGCGCGCTCGATGTGCCCGAGCAGCGCATCCTGCCCGCGCTGACTGAGCTTTCGCTGCGCGGCATGGTGATCCTGGATGACGACCGCGTGTACGCGCCGCCGTTGCATCACGCCGAGCTCGCAGTCGCACGACGCCTGCGCGCGCTCTCCGGAAAACGCGAACCGCCGGCCAACATGGACGCCGCGATCAGCGACGCACTGCCGGAATTCTTCGCGAGCGCGCAGCGCGACGCGGTGCGTGCGTCGTTCGCAGCGGGCCTGATGGTGCTCACCGGCGGCCCGGGCACCGGCAAGACCACCACGACGTCCGCGTTGGTGCGAGCGCAGCAAGCCGTCGGTCGCCGGGTGATCCTATGCGCGCCCACCGGCCGCGCCGCGAAGCGCCTGAGCGACGCCACGGATCTACCCGCGCAGACACTGCATCGCCTGCTCGAGTGGAACCCTGCGTCGAGCACCTTCGCTCGCAACGCCAGCTCACCGATCGAAGCCGACTTCGTGCTCGTCGACGAAGCGTCGATGCTCGACGTACTGCTCGCCGAACGCCTGCTCGACGCGCTGCCGCAGAGCGCCACGCTCGTCTTGGTCGGCGACGTCGATCAGCTGCCACCGATCGGCGCCGGCCCGGTTCTGCGCGAGCTGATCGACAGCAGAGTCTGCGTGGTCGTGCGCCTCACGGAAGTGTTTCGACAAGCGCAAGAGAGCGCGATCGTTCGCGCCGCGCACGCCATCTTGGCTGGACACACGCCAACGCCCACGACGCCTGGCACGCGCGGCAGCGGCGATCTCTTCATTATCCGCGCCAGCGATCCGCACGCAATCCACGCACGCCTCACCGAAACGCTCAAGCGCATGCACACCGCCTACGGGCTCGATCCGATGCGCGACGTACAAGTCCTCACGCCGATGCGGCGCGGCCCGCTCGGCACCGAAGCCCTGAACGAGCTGTTGCAGAACGCCAACAACCCCGCGGCAAGCCTAGCGGGCATACCCGCCCCAACCGGCTCCCGCCGCCTTCGCGTCGGCGACAAAGTCATGCAGCTTCGCAACGACTACGACCGCGAGGTCTGGAACGGCGACCTCGGCGAAGTCACCCGCATCGACGCCGGCATCACGTTCGTACGCATGGGAACCCGCGATGTCAGCTACGAACCCGACTCGCTCGACGCCATCTCCCTCGCCTACGCCTGCACCGTGCACAAGGTTCAGGGCAGCGAGTTTCCAGCTGTCATCATCGTCCTACACGGCTCGCACCACATGCTCCTGACCCGAGCCCTCGTCTATACCGCCGTAACCCGAGCCCGAAAACTAGCCGTAATCATCGGCGACCCCAGAGCCCTAACCCGAGCCATCCAAAACGCCGATCAACGCAAAGTGAACACCCACCTCCGTGTTCGCCTCACCGCCCAATAACCACGGGCGCGCCCGAAGGGCCGCGCGCGCTCACCCTCTCGACAACGCGAGCGTCGCGATTTGGGATGCAGCCGCGAGCGCGCCCGCAGCTCGGCGAGGGAGCGTACTTCCCGTACGTGACCGACCCGAGCGAGGACGTAAGCCGCGGATGCGCCCAAAGCGCGACGCGATCAGCTCACCGCGACGCGCTACTTACCGAGAGCAGCGATAACGCCGTCGTGGAAGCCTGGGCGAAACCCCTTGATTCGCTCGTTCGCACGGCTCGGATGCACACGGTTCGTGAGCAGCACGATCACCAGGTCGCGCTCCGGGTCGCACCAGATCGACGTGCCGGTGAAGCCGAGATGACCAAACGTCTTCGCGCTCATTCGGCGACCCGCCGAGCTGTTCTCGGAGCTCTTCGCGTCCCAACCGAGACGAATCGACGTGCCGGGAATCGGTGCGAGCGCGTGCTCGATCAGATCCTTGCGCAGAAAGTCGCCGTGACCGAGCAGCGAGTCGAGCACCGCACGACCGAACGTAGCGACGCCACGCGCCGTGCCGAACATGCCCGCGTTGCCAGCGACACCGCCGAAGGCCGCGCTGTTCTCGTCGTGAACCTCGCCGCGAATCAGCCGACCGCGCCACTCGCACCACTCGGTGGGAGCCGCTTCGCGCACGATCACAGCGCGCCGATCGGGCGGCAGCGCGCCTGGGAAGAACAGATCGGGCGTGATGCCGAGTGGGTCGGTGACCTCGCGCTGTACGACGCGATCGAGCTTTTCACCCGCGGTCCGAGCAATCACCTCGCCAGCGATCAAATACCCGAGATCGCTGTAGAGCGGCCCCTTCAGCTCGCCCTCAGCCGGACGGCGCGAGGCTTCGCTCAAGATCCAGCGGCGCGCAGCCGCAGTGCCGGGATCGTGCGGCACGTCGAGGTACAAACCGCCCCAGTCGGCGAGGCCCGAGCGGTGCGTGAGCAGCATCTCGAGCGTCGCGGCTCCACCCACTCCGCCACGCACGTCGGTCACCACCGAATCGGTCCGGACGTCGAGTGAGAGCCTGCCGCTCGCGACCAGGCGCAACGCCGACATCGCGACGATCGGCTTGGTCAGAGACGCAAGGTCGTAGGGCGTCGTGCTGCGCACCTCGGCCTCGCCCGCGCGCAGGCGCCCAGCCGCAACCTCGACCGTGTGGACGGCATCGCCCTCACGCCAGTTGACGCAAGCCACGCCACCTGGGAAAGCTTGGCCCGCCACCCCGGCGTCCATCAGGCGTGCGGCTTCTCGCTGCACTCGCTGCTTGAGTTCTTCTGCGCTCACGTAGCTTCGTCTCTATCGACAGGCGGGGCGCCGTTTTCACGCCGTCTCCGGCCCACTTCCCCTGAGCGCACCATGCACGCCCCGTTCCGCGAGTTGCCTTATGCTACCGCCAAATCGCTGAGGACAATCGGAAAAATTCGTAGTGTACCGGAGGATTTCGTAGTCGATGAAATCCCCGCCTACGTCCCGACGGGTCAAGGGACCCACCTCTTCGTGCGTTTCCAGAAGCGCGGTTTGACCACGCGCGACGCTGTGGAACGCATCGCGTTGGCCCTCGGCGGAAACCCTCGCGAGGCCGGCTTTGCGGGCCTCAAAGACCGGCACGCGGTCACGACTCAATGGGCGAGTTTTTTCGGCGCTACGCCCGAAGCGGCGTTAGCTCTGAAATTGCCTGAAATCCAGATCCTGGAGGCCGCGCTGCACCCGCACAAGCTGCGCACCGGCCACCTGCGGGAAAACCGCTTCACATTGCGCTTGCGCGGCGAAGGAATCGACGCGCAGGCGGCGCGCGCTGTGCTCGAGCAAATGCAGCGCGTCGGGGCCCCCAACTATTACGGAGAACAACGTTTCGGAATCGACGCCCGCAACCTCGACCGCGCCCGCGCCTGGATCCTCGCTGGGGGTCGGGCTCCCCGCGATCGCTTCGAGCGCAAGCTCCTATTTTCGACCCTGCAGTCGACTCTCTTCAACACCTGGCTGGCCGAGCGCATCGACAACGGCCATTACGAAGCCCCGCTGCCCGGTGACCTGCTCCGTAAAGAAGACAGCGGCGGCATGTTCTTGAATGAGGACCAAGCCGACGCCGCGCGGCGCATGCAAACCTGGGAGGTGAGCCCCACGGGTCCCATGTTCGGCGCCAAGATGCGCTGGCCCGAAGGCGCCGCGGGGGATCACGAGCGCGACCTGCTGCGTCGCTCGGAGATCGACATGGATACGCTCGCGCAGCACGCGAAGTACGGAGAAGGCACTCGGCGTGTCGCGCGCATCCGCCCTCGCGCGGTCGAGGTCGACACCGAGCCCGACGCGCTCGTGCTGCGCTTCGATCTACCCAGCGGCGCCTACGCGACCATGATCCTGCGCGAGATCTGCAAACCCGAGCTCGATGCGCCGTCGCCTGCGCACAGCCAGCAGGAAGTCCCCGAAGTCCTCGACGACGCGCAGACTTGATCGACAGCCCCGGAACGACACATGAACCCGGTCGTTCGCGATGAACGACGGATCAGCCGCCGATGCCTTGCTCGGCAACGAGCGGTTGCGTACTTTGTTGCCCCTCAGCAGCTTCGACGGAGATTCGATGGATATTCAGCACCGCCTCACAGCTTTCGCCATGCTCGGCGCCACCTGGGTCATGTGGCTCTTGGTCGGCCTCTCCGTGCTCGGAGTCGCGATCATGCTCGAACGCGCGTACTTCTTCGTCTCGACGCGCGACGATATCGCCAAGCTGCGTAAAGACCTGCTCGAGCTGCTTCGTAAGAACGACCTCGAAGGCGCGAAGAAGCGCCTGCGCACCTCACCCTCGATCGAAGCCAGCCTCGCCATGGCAGGCCTCGATTCTGCGGAAGACGGCGCAGCGTCCGCGACCGAGCGCATCTCGGGCGAGGAAAAGATCGCGCGCGTCTCGATGGAACGGAACCTCGTGTTCCTCGGTACGGTCGGCAACAACGCGCCGTTCGTCGGTCTGCTCGGCACGGTCATCGGCATCATCCGCTCCTTCCACAGCCTGGATCAGAGTCAGGGCAAGGTGACGGCGGGTCTCATGTCGGACATCGGCGAGGCGCTAGTCGCCACCGCGATCGGCATTCTCGTCGCGTTGCCCGCGGTCGCCGCGTTCAACTTCTTCCAGCGCGTGATCAAGACGCGCATCTCACGCGGCAGCGCGCTCGGCAGCGACGTCGTCTCGCACCTGCTCGCCGAGAAGCACAACGGCACGCAGCCGTCGGCGGCGGAGTAGTCCATGGCAGGCACCGGGAAGTCAGGCGACGAAGACGAGACGATCTCGGCGATCAACGTCACGCCGTTGGTCGATATCGTGCTCGTGCTCTTGATCGTGCTCATGGTGACGTCGAGCTACCTGGTCAACAAGTCGATCAGCGTGGAGCTGCCGAAGGCCTCCACGGGCGAGACCATCACCCCCACGCTTTCGATCTCCATCGATGTCGAAGGCAAGCTCTACGTCGACGGCCAAGTCGTGACCGAATCCCAGCTGCAGACGAAGGTCCGCGAGGCCTACACCAAGGATCACGACGTCAAAGCCATCCTATCGGCCGACGGTCGGGTCAAGCACATGCAGGTCGTGGCGGTGATTGACTTATTGCGGCGCGAGAAGGTGACGAAGTTCGCCATCAATACGAGCCCCCTCGAGATCAAAGAAGCGAAGTGATCCACGAAGTGAGTACCCTGAGCTCGCGCACCGTATCGGCAGCGCAGCCATCAGCTGCACGCGGCGTGGGCATCGCGCTCATGAGCATCGGCGCGCACATGCTGGTGCTCGGCGTGCTCGGCTACATGCCCACGCCCCAGCAGATCTTTGCGCATCAGCCGGTGGAGCTCGAGGTGATCGAGCCGGAACCGCCGCCACCGCCGCCTCCGGCGCCGGAGCCCGAGAAACCCAAGGCGCCGGAGCCCGAGCCGGAAAAGCCGCGCGCTGCGCCGAAGGCAGCGCTGCCTCCACCAACACCAACACCCACGCCCGATCCGCCCAAGGCAGCTGCCGCCGAGGCGCCCGTCGATTTTGGCGGCTTCACCGAGACGGCAGGTGCTTCGTCATGGAGCACGGCTGTCGGCAACGGTCAGGCCTTGCATGGTCCCGTCGGCCGAATCGCCACCGTGACGGGTCGCGATCGCGCCGGCTCGGGCGGTCCGATCGTGGCAGCAGTCGTGGTGCCCGAAGGTTCGCTGTCACGCAAACCGATTCCTCCGGGCGACATGAACGACTTGCTCGAGAAGAACTACCCGCCGCGTGCTCGCGCGCAGGGTGTCTCGGGCTCGGCGCATCTGCGCGTGCGCATCCAAGCCGACGGCCAGACCGGTAACATCCATGTGATCAAAGAAACGGGCGACTACGGCTTCGGGGCCGCGTGCACGAAGATCCTCCGCATGCGCCGCTGGCAACCGCCGCTCGATCGCGAAGGAAAACCCGTGGCAAGCGACATCCGTTACGACTGCGACTTCGAGGTCGGGTACTGAGCGCGAGTTACCCACCCGTGACGCGCTGACCGCAGCAGGTTTTACGTCCGGTGCAGATCCTCGCACGTCGCCGCCCGGAGCTACGGGAATTTCCGGTTTGCGTTGCAAGCGCGAAGGTTTCGGTGCGACTATCACCGCCGACGCGGTCCATAAAATCGTGGGGAAGCGTGGGCGAGCACGGCCCTCTGCGGGGTTCGCCTTTCCCATTCCATCGGACGGCTGCGGCAGGAGAAACGGATGCGCGGAAGGCTCGGCTTCCTAATCGGATTGTGCCTGGGTTGCGTGATGCTCGGTCCTTCAGGGACCGGTACCGCGCACGCTCAGAAGGTCCCCAATCAACAGGTCTCTACCAACCGCTTCGTGCCAGCGGTCGGTGCCGGCAACTATCTGCAGGTCGATGGCGCGATGGTCGGCGGTCACGTGACGCCGAGCGCAGAAATCGTCGTCGATTACGCGCATCGCCCGTTCGTGATCTACGAAGCGAAGTGCCCAGGTGGCAACACCAGCAACTGCTCGCTCGAAGCTTCCAAGCGCGACATCGTGAAGATGCAGCTGGCGAGCTACTTCGGCGGCACGCTGACCATGTGGCAGCGCGTGCAGTTCGGTCTGCTCCTGCCGCTCGTGTACACGACCGGTGACAGCTACCACGCGAGCACGGGTCCTGCGCTCAGCCAGCCGTACGTCGACATCCGCGGTGGCAGCGCGTTCGGCGTCGGCGACCCGCGCTTGTCCGCGAAGGTGCGCTTGGCCGGTGAAGGCACCAAAGGGTTCCTGCTCGCTGGCATCGGTTACATGACGCTGCCGCTCGGCAATGCGATCGCCAAAGGTCACAACATCGGCGACGACGGCGTCACGGCCGGCGCGAATCTCGCGGCCGAGTATCGAATGGCTCGTCTTCGCTTCGGCGCGAACCTCGGCGGCGCGTTCCGCCCGGAGCGTCAGCTGCTTTCCACGACGACCGGCTCGGAGATGACGTACGGCGTCGCAGCGGGCTTCGACGTGACCTCGCTGCTCGCAGTCGTCAGCGAAGTCGCGGGCGCGACGCGCTTCAACCGCAACACCGACGGCAATCCGATCGAGTGGCGCCTCGGCGGCAAGCTCACGCAGGGGGACTTCGTGTTCCAGGCGGGCGGCGGTGCCGGCGTGCTCTCCGGCGTCGGTACACCTGTGTTCCGCATCATCGCGGGTGCTGCGTACCAGCCGGCCGGCATCGACAGCGACGGCGACGGCATCGGTGACAACGTCGATGCCTGCCCCACCGAGCCGGAAGACAAAGACGGTTACCTCGATGACGACGGTTGTCCCGACACCGACAACGACGGCGACGGCATCCCCGACGCGCAGGACAAGTGTCCGAACGATCCCGAGGATCCGGACGGCTTCCAAGATCAAGACGGCTGTCCCGACAAGGACAACGACAACGACGGCATCCTCGACGGCTACGACTCGTGCCCCGATCAAGCCGAAGACAAAGACGGCGATCGTGACGACGACGGCTGCCCCGACGACGACCGCGACCGCGACGGCATCGAGGACTCCAAGGACAAGTGTCCGGACCAGCCCGAGGACACCGACGGCTTCGGCGACGACGACGGCTGCCCCGAAGTCGACTTCGATGGCGACGGCATCCCCGACGATCAGGATCAGTGTCCCGATCAAGCCGAAGACAAAGACGGCTTCGAGGACGACGACGGCTGCCCCGAAGAGGGCGGCCCTCCCGCTCCGACGCACGGTGCTACTGCGCCCAAGGCGGCTGGCAAACCTTAATCACATACCCGCCGAGCAGCCTGCGGCTCTCGGCCAAGTAGCGAAATACCCGCCGAGCAGCCTGCGGCTCTCGGCCAAGTAGCGAAATACCCGCCGAGCAGCCTGCGGCTCTCGGCCAAGTAGCGAAATACCCGCCGAGCAGCCTGCGGCTCTCGGCGGAGCGGCGCATTTTTTGACGGGTGAGCCCGGGAGCGTTTAGCTCTCGGACATGC
The DNA here is from genome assembly GCA_017881055.1 of Sandaracinaceae bacterium. Taxonomy (GTDB): domain Bacteria; phylum Myxococcota_A; class Polyangia; order Polyangiales; family JAFGIB01; genus JADGRF01. The sequence continues at coordinate 42,551 of JADGRF010000040.1, read as the reverse complement.
CCAGCCGCAGCATTCGCTTCCGAATTCTCGCGATCGTGCTCACCGCACTCGCGCTGTCGTCCCTCGGCTGCATGAAGAAGCAGGAGACGGCGCCGGGTGTGCTCGTCGGCGAATACGCGATCACCGGGACGCTGATCGAGAACAGCTGCGGCGCCGGGCTGCCCACGCAAAACCCACTCACGTTCACCGCGGCGATCCGTGACTCCGACGGCGTCATCAACTGGCAGATCGCAAAAGGCCCCGCGTCCACCGGCGTGCTGCGCGACGATGGCTCGTATCGTTTCGTGACCGAAGCCTCGAACAACCTCGGCCCGCAGACGATGGCGAAGACGAATCTGCAGCCGTCGGACTTCTTCACCAATCAACCCGATTTCGATCTCAAGAAGACCAACTGCACGCTGCTCACGACAGAGAGCATCTTCGGCACGCTGCATCGCATGCGTTCGATCGACGGCGGCGTAGTCGAGGAAGACGCGGGTCGCGGCGCCGATCTCTCGGGCGACAACACGATCGAAGTCACGGTCGCCGCGGGCGCGGACTGCTCGGCCGTGCTTGCAGCTAACGGCGGCAGCTACCTCACTCTGCCCTGCATGGCGCACTATTCGCTCGAAGGCACGCTCGACCCGAGCGACTCCACGAGCAAGCAGTAGCCTCGTCTACGATTCGGCTACGACTTGCCGCTGTCCGAGCTGGATTCTTCCGGAGGCGCCGCAACGACGGATCCGTTCGGCACTTTCGCGCGACGCTCGGCCAGCATGATGATGCGAACCGAGCACGAACCAAAGAACACGCCGCGCGTCGCTTCTTGACCGCTGACCTCGTTCACGCGGAAGCCCGCCTGCTGCATGATCTGACCGAGCTCATGCAGCGCGTACAAGCGCAGCGAGTACTCGGCTTCGCTCTGCCTTCCGTCGTCGCGCATCATCGTGCGCTTCACGACCAAGCGCGACGAGAAGTAGTTGACGTCGCTTTCTTCCATGACGACGCAGCCGTCGCCCTCGAACCACACCAGGTTCGGTTGCGACGAGATCACGTGGTCACGATTCACGACATCGAGCAGCAACCGACCACCCGGCTTCAGTGACGCGCACAGGCGCGCGAGCACGTCGCGGTTGGTGTCGTCGTCGAAGAATCCGAACGTCGTGCCGACGCAGACGATCGCGTCGAACATTCCCTGAAAGCCGATCTCGCGAAGATCGCTGTGCAGGAAGTTGATGCGCAGGCCTTCCTGCTGCGCCGCTTCGGCGGCGCGCGTGATCATGGGTAGCGAAAGATCGAGACCTACCACCAGGTAACCGCGCCGCGCGAGCTCGAGCGCATGCAACCCGAGACCGCAGCCAACGTCGAGGACCGTCTGCCCTTTGCTGAGGCCGAGGCTGCTCTCGATGAAGTCGACCTGCCCCGAGATCTGAGCCGCCGTGGGCCGGATCACGCTGTGCAGGTAGTCGTCCGAGAAGAAGTCTTCCCACCAAGAACGCCGCTTCTGCTTCGGCGCCCCGGCGGCCGGCGCCACGGGTGCTGTCGACTTCTTCGGCGTACCGGGTGGCGGGGGCGGCGGCGCTTTCTGCGTCATCGCCGGAGGTTGCGGAGCCTGCGATGCAGCTGCCGGCGGCATGGGGGTGACGGACACATTCGCGCCGGCTTTACGCGGAGGCAGCCTCGGCGCAATCGACATCGGCGGCGGCGGCGCCTTCGACGAACGCTGCCCTTCGCCGGGCCGGGCCGCAACGCCTTGCCCCGGCAACGCCGGAAGCTCGAGCTTACCCGCAGCTTCGTCGTCGAGATCGATCGGCTCGATGTCGTCGACTTCGACGGACGCCGGTGGCAACCTGCTGGGCCGCGTGGGCACGATATCGTCGTCGTATTCGCCAGCGAGTCGGTCCGTGATCACCCGCGAGCGCGTCACGATCACCGACGACTCTTCTTCCACCTCGATCGGGATGCGAGGATTGGTGTCGAGATCGGCTTCCTCGTTCGGGACCCGCGGCGGATGCGACGTCGCAGGCGGATGCGAGCGCGCGAGCCGAATCTGCGGATTGGTCTTCTCATCGGGCACCGAGTCACGTCGTTCGCGCTCGGGCGGCAACGCGTCGAGAGCCGGCGGAGGAACCGACGTCGTCGCCGGTGGCGGCACGGACAACGGCGCCGGCGGTGGCAGCGATGCAGCTGTCGCCGGTCCCGGCACGGGAAACGGCACACTGGCGTGCATCGCGACAGCCTTCGGCAGGCTCACAGCAAGCGGGGGCGCCAGCGAAATCGGCGCACGCGGCGGCGCCAGCACTACGCCCGAGAACGGTTGTTCGCCGTCGACCTCGAGATCGACGTCCAACATGTCGACCGAAGGACGGTCGCCGCTGTCGGCGGTCTCGGTGGCCGGAGCGTCGTGCTCATGCTCGTCGCCGTCGAGGCCAGTCTCGTCGTCGCCCACTTTGCTCTGACGCGGCACGTCATCACCGGGCACGCGGATCGCACGACGCGTCAAGCGACGAGTCGTACGCCGTCTGCGCCCGGCTTTGCGCATGCCGAGGTCGTCCGTCATACCTCGCTGTTGCTCCGTGTTTGCTGCTGACGAAGCAGCGCCTCACCGAAACGCACGGACTCGCCGACATGCCGGACGAACGACAATCCCGACGCCGGACCAGTGAACACGATGGCGGTAGACCCGAGATGGAACGCTCCGAGCTCCGCACCACGCTCCAGCACGGGTGCGTCGTGCTCCGAGTACACGCGCTCGCCGAACTCGGTGCCGTCGTTGGTCACGACGTCGTCGTCGAAGCTCAGTGTGATGCGGCCGACACCGATCGCGCCGACCATCACCGTGGCGACCGCACCGTGTTGCGCGCTCTCTTGCTCGACCACGACGCGCTCGTTGCGCGCGAACAGGCGCGGCACGTGCTCGAGGCCGATGTCGTTCACGGGGAACAGGGTCCCAGGCACATGTCGCAACGAACGCACGCGCCCGGTAACCGGCGCGTGCACGCGGTGGTAGTCACGTGGCGACAAGTACACGATCACGAAGTTGCCGCCGGCATAGACGCTGGCGGCGCGTTCGTCGCCGATCAGCTCACCGACCGTGTAGTTACGCCCCTTTACGCGCAGCGTGCAGCCCACGTCGATGGGGCCGAGCTCGGCGATCAGGCCGTCTGCCGGTGACAGTAGCGCGTGCGGATCGGCGTCGAGCGGGCGCAAACCCGGGCGCAGCTGACGCGTGAAGAACGCGTCGAACGAAGCGAAGCCCTGCGCCGGAACGATGAAGTCGGCGAGATCCACGGAGTACGCACGGCAATACACCTGCATGGCCGCGCGCAGGAGCGACTTCGGTGCGGAAACCCGTGCAACCTTGCCGAGCACTCGACTGATGCCTTTGCGGGGCAACACGTTGAGCGAAGCGGCAGCGACGCGAGAGGGACGAATAGGCATGTTTAGCCGCGCCGCGCGTTCACCGATGAAGCCCGCAGCAGCGAACCCCGAGCCGAGGCCTGCGAAAACGGCCCGCGCGGACACATTTTTCGATGCTAGCCGACCCGCGCGGAGGGCGTCAAACAGACTTGCGCGAGATCCGCTGCCACTGAAAGCCAGCCGCGTACGAACACGAGCGAAACGACGACGGCCCCCGAACTGGCAAAGTGCCGATCCGGAGGCCGCTGTCTAACCGAGCGTGTCGGTCAGCCGCAGGTCGTCGAGACGACCTGCGCGTATGTCATCCCCAGGTCGTCGAGACGACCTGCGCGTATGTCATCCCCAGGTCGTCGAGACGACCTGCGCGTATGTCATCCCCAGGTCGTCGAGACGACCTGCGCGTATGTCATCCCCAGGTCACCCGCAGGTGGTCTCGACGATCAGGCGAGCCACCACATACGGATCGCAGTTCGCGCAGGGGCGACGATCCTCGAGGTAGCCCTTCCCCTCCTGCTCGCACGCGAGCGGGATACGGATCGAAGCGCCACGGTTGCCGACGCCGAACGAGAACTGCTTGTACGAAGCGGTCTCGTGCTTGCCAGTGAGGCGCTCTTCGATGCCGGCACCGTAGTTCGCGATGTGCAGGTCGGCGCGGGGACCGAACTTCTCGCAGGCCGCGAGAATCGCCTTCATACCGCCGTCGGCGCGCATCTCTTTGGTCGAGTAGTTGGTGTGACAACCGGTGCCGTTCCAATCGCCCTTGACCGGCTTCGCATCGAGCGTCACCGACACACCGTGATCTTCCGCGATCCGCTGCATCAGCCAGCGCGCGAGGTGCAGGTGGTCGCCAACTTCGAGGATGCCGGCAACGCCGATCTGGTACTCCCACTGACCCGGCATGACCTCGCCGTTGATGCCGGCGAACTTCAGACCGGCAGCCAAGCATGCGTCCATGTGCTTTTCGACGATCTCGCGACCGAACGCGGTGCTCGCGCCGACGCTGCAGTAGTACGGACCCTGCGGCGCGGGGTAACCACCCTCGGGGAAGCCGAGCGGACGGCCGTCTTCACCGAGCAGCGTGTACTCCTGCTCCATGCCGAACATCGGCTCGAACGCAGCGTACTTCTCCGCCACGGCGCGCAGCGGCGCACGCGTGTTGGTCGAGTGCGGCTTGCCATCGGCCGAGAATACTTCGGTGATGACGAGGATGTTGTCACCGCCGCGGATTGGATCCGGGCACATGAACACCGGCTTCATGATGCAGTCGGAGGCATGGCCTTCGGCCTGATTGGTGCTCGAACCGTCGAAGCCCCAGACGGGCAATGCCTTCACGTCTTTGACGGGACCCGGCAGAATCTTCGTCTTCGAGCGTAGTTGCTTGGTCGGTTCCGTTCCGTCAACCCAGATGTACTCAGCTTTAATTGCCATGCTTCAAATCTCCCACGTAACCCTCGTTTCTCGGTGCCGAATCGCCGGAGCGCCGAAACTTCAACCGGCGCTTCAGTAGCTTGTGCAGTCGATCGCCTGGACCGCCGCTTCAGTCACAACCCACGGATGGTGGGGTCATGCGATCCGCGGACCGCAGCCTCGCCCACTCCGCGGGCCAATGCCACCAGCGCGCGCTAGACCGCGTCTTCGCCGCGCTCACCCGTACGGATACGGATCGCTTCTTCGACGCCGACGACGAAGATCTTGCCGTCGCCGATGCGACCGGTCTTGGCGGTCTTTTCGATCGACTCGATGACCTGGTTGACCTGTCCGTCCGAGACGACGAGCTCGATCTTGACCTTGGGCACGAAGTCCACGACGTACGCAGACCCGCGATAGACTTCCTTCTTGCCGCCCGTACGGCCAAACCCTTTGACCTCGCTGACGGTCATGCCCTGGATGCCGATCTCGCCCAGTGCGTCTTTAACTTCGTCCAGCTTGAACGGCTTGATGATCGCTTCGACTTTCTTCATGTGAGCTCTCTCCTGACGCAGAGGTGCGTACCAGTGACGTACCCATCGCATATTTCGAGAATGTTTCCGACGAGTAAAAATGCCACGGAGGGGAAGTTGCTACGCTTTCCAGGCCGGATTGCGGGTTGCCTGGCGTCTCGGCTATCACCGTCGCCTACCAACGCACCCGAGGTGAGACATGTTCCCCCGCACCGTATCCCGCGCCGCGATCCTTCCCTTCTTGTTGTGCGCTTGTGCCAGCGAACCGGCACCCGCTGCCGAGTACGCGCCGCGCGAAGCAACGCCGGCGCTCGTCGCTGCACCGGCGGCCGCGCCGCCCGCACCTGAACCGCCTCCGCCGGTACCCGCGGCCCCCGTACAAGTGGTGGCCGGCGAGAACACGCCGATCGAAGGCCCCGCACCGACGCTGCAGATCCGCGCGCCGAAGAACGGGCAAGTGCTCAAGACCGACAAAGTCGAAGTCACGCTGGCCCTCAAGAGCTGGGCGCTTGCGCCCGATCCCGGCAATCACGTGCATCTGATCGTGGACAACGAGCCGTACATGGCGATTCGCGATGCATCGAAGCCAATCGATCTGCGCGCGCTGATGCAGAAAGAGCTTGGTCATGATCTCCCGGAAGGCACGCACGTGCTGCGCGCATTTCCGAGTCGCGGGCATCACGAGTCGGTGAAAGAGCCCGGCGCGTTCGCGTTCGTCGTCTTTCACTTCAAAAAGAAGACAGCGGAACTCAGCTTCGATCCGAAAGCCAAGCTGCTCACGTACAGTCGCCCGAAGGGCTGCGTGGAGCTCGGCCAGCGTGCGTTGCTCGACTTCTACGTCGCGAACGACAAGCTGAGCGCGCAGGGCGACCGCGTGCACGTGACGATCGACGGTGCCTCCGGTGGCGACATGCTCGGCTGGACGCCGCACTACATCGAGAACCTGACCGAGGGCGAACACACGCTTCATTTGCAGCTGACAGATGCGAACGGTGCGCCCGTGCCCGGGCCGTTCAACGACATCACGCGTACGATCAAAGTACAAACGGAATGCAAGAAGCCGGCTGCGCCCGCTGCCGCCGCGACGCCGGTCGCTGCGGCTCCGACTGCGACCACGGCCACACCGGCTGGGCCTGCGCTCCCCGCAGCTGCAGCCCCGACGGCTCCCGCCTCGGCAATGCCCGTCAAGAATTGACGGACCTTTCGGCTACCTCCAAGATGGTCGCCGCATGGCTTTCCTGCTCGACACGGTGCGCGATCTCGGACGTTTGCGCGAGATCGCGCTCGTGTTGGCGAAGCACGGCTTCGGCGAGCTCGTGCAGCGCACCGGCCTCGCGAGCCTAGTTCCAGGCAAGAAGGCGGAGAGCCCCGAGCTGCGCCTGCCCGTGCGCGTGCGTTTGGTGCTGGAAGAGCTTGGGCCCAGCTTCGTGAAGCTCGGGCAGCTCTTGTCCACGCGCGCGGACCTTCTGCCCGCCGAGATCATCGACGAGCTGCAGCGCCTGCAAGACAACGTGCCGGCTGCCCCGTGGCCCGAGATGAAGCAGGCCATCGAGGCGGAGCTCGGTGCGCCGATCGAGGAGCTATTCACACGCTTCGACGAGACGCCGCTCGCGTCCGCATCGATAGGACAGGTGTATCGGGCCGGCCTGCGCATCGAGGATGGCGAGCTGGACGTGGTGGTGAAGGCTCAGCGCCCCAACATCGCGCACACGATCGATCGCGACATCGACCTTCTCTACTTCTTGGCGCGCAGCGTCGAGCGCACAATCCCCGAGTCGCAGATCTATCGCCCGGCGCGCCTCGTGGAGGAGTTCGATCGCGCGATTCGCGCCGAGCTCGACTTCGCGCAGGAGGCGGACAACGCCGAGCGCTTCGCGCAGAACTTTGCCGACCTGCCGACCGTCGCGTTCCCGAAGGTCTACAGGCAGGTCTCGTCGCGCAAAGCGATCACGCTCGAGTACCTGCCCGGCAAGAACGTCTTCACGGCCGTGGCGCAGGGCGCGAGCGCGGAACGCATCGCCAAGAACGCCGTGCAGATCGTCGTGAAGATGATCTTCGAGCACGGCTTCTTCCACGCCGATCCCCACCCCGGCAACATCTTGATTCTGGGCACCGCGGAGCAGCCCGTGCTGGGCCTCGTAGACCTCGGGCTCGTCGGGCGGTTGAGCCCACGCTTTCGCGATCGACTGGTCGACCTGGTGATTGCGATCGGTCTCAAGGACCCGCGCGTGATCGCCGATGCGCTCTTCGCGATCGGCCGGCCCACCAAGAAGATCGACCGGGTCGCCTACGAAGCCGAGGTCGCTCGGCTCGCCGACAAGTACCTGGGCCGCAAGCTCGGTGACGTCGACTTCTCCGACTTCCTGCGCGACCTCGCGACCAACGCCGTGAAGTACGGCATCGAGGCGCCCCCCGAGTTCCTGATGGTGGGCAAGGCGCTGATGACGGTCGAGGGCATCGCCCGTCAGATCTATCCGAGCCTCGACGTGGTCGAGGAGATCCGCCCGTACCTCACGGACATCGTCGGCTATCGCTACTCACCGGAGCGGCTGACCAGCGACTTGCTTCACGTGGCGACGCGCTTCGCGAACGCGATGTCGGAATTCCCGGGACGCGCCGACGACATCCTCGAGGACCTCCGCCAAGGCCGCATGAGCGTCGAGATCCGTCAGCCAACGCATGCGACAGCGAACGAGCGCTTGGGCCGCCGCATCTTCTCGGGTCTCGTCGTATCGTCGCTGATCATCTCTGGCACGGTCCTGCTCGATCACGGCCGCACCCTAATCGCTGGCTCGATGTTCGGACTCGCCGCGCTGATCACGTTCTCGAGCGGCGTCGCGCTCGCCCTCAGTCGAGGCCGCAGTAAATAGCTGAACATTTGTCACGCGCAAGCTTGCGCAATGTCGTTGCGGGATTATACTGAACGACAGAGCAGCCATGGCCACCGTAAAACAAACGGCAAAACGGACCACGAGCCCCAAACAGCGCTCCGAGCAGCACGCAGCCCTACGCGCGCCAGAGCGGCAGAAGCGCTCCGCCGCACGCTTCACAGCGCGCCGCCCACGCTCTCCGGATCGGCTGACACAAGAGCGTGAGCAGGTCAAATTCATACATGAAATCAGCCTCTTGAACGCAAAACTTCTACCAAGTCTACCGCTGCCCGTGACCGTCTGGGTCGACGTGCCCGGTGCGCCGGTTCCGGTTTGTGTGACCACAGCCGCGACTGCCGGCGACCGAGGACACGAACAGCCGGCCTTGGCTCCGCACATCGTGTTCGATCGCGACGAGCTTGCTGCGCTCGTGCTCGGTGTCGAAGCAGACCGCGTCTGGCGGAAAGACCTGCTCGGCTTCTGCTTCGAGAAGTGGCGTCGCCCGGCGGTGCGTATCACGCCCAGCTACGCGCTCGACGGAGCGGAGCCCGACGCAGATACGGCAGCGTGGACGCTCGGCGATGTGTTGCATCGGCTGGGCGCCACGATCCTTCGCGTCGACTTCACGGATCGGGAAGCACCGCCGAGCATCGTCCCGCGCGCGGCGTAAGACGCGTGAGATCAGGGATGCGCCCAATGCGCCCACCACGTGGTGGCGCGAATGATTTATCCTCGCCGGCCCATGAGCCGCGCGCGCACATCGGCACGAGCCTCCACGAGCCCCGCCGCCGTGACTCCGAAGATCACCGGCCGCTCGCTCGCGCTCGGCGCGGAGCACGTTCCACTCCACTCCGGCGCGATCCATTACTTCCGTTTGAAGCCGAGCGCCTGGCTTCCGGCCCTGACCGCGATGAAGCGCATGGGCCTCGGCATGATCGAGACGTACGTGCCTTGGGGCGTGCACGAAACCCTCGACGGCCGCTTCGACTGGGGGCAGGAGGATCCAAGCAAAGACCTCGGCGCCTTCCTCGACCTCGTTCATTCGCTCGGCATGTACGCGCTCGTCCGGCCCGGCCCCAACATCAACGCCGAGCTCACCTACTTCGGGCTGCCGGCACGGATCATCTACGACGAGAGCTGCCAAGCCCGCTCACCGCGTGGGAATCCGGTTCCGTTCGTCGCGCCCCCGCGCATGTTCCCCGTGCCCTCGTACGCGAGCGAGCGGTTCCTCGGCGAGACCGACGCCTGGTTCGGCGAAGTCGCGCGTGTGATGCGGCCCAGACTTTGGCCCAATGGCCCGATCGTCATGGTTCAGGTCGACAACGAGGCCGCGTTCTACTTCCGCGACGCGCCGTACGACCAGGACTACCACCCGGACGCAGTCAGCAAGTTTCGCGAGCAGATCCGCGCGCGGTACGGCTCGCTGCACGAGCTCAGCGACGCCTACGAGGCCGAATACGCCGAGTGGGACACGATCGATCCGCCCGTGCGGTTCGAGAGCGCAAGCCGCGGCGAGCTCCGCAGACAGCTCGACTGGATGCGCTTTCAGGAAGAGCTGATCTGCGGCGCGCTCGTGCGCATGCGGGAGTCCCTGCGCGCGCACGGTCTTGGTGCGTTGCCCATGACGCACAATCTTCCGCTGGGAGAAGCAGGCCTACCGGCGATGCTCGCGCGCATCGATCGCGACTTCGACCTGGTCGGCCTCGACTACTACCACCGCCGCCATGAGCTGCACGCGGTGCGTGAGCGTACTCTTCGTCTAGTGGGCTCAGCCCAGGTCGCGTACTCGCCGGAGATGGGCGTGGGCGCCCCCCCGTGGTTCGCCCCGCGCTCGGACGACGACTCGCTGCACACGGTGCTGTGCGCGTGCGCGTACGGCGTGCGTGGAATGAACCTCTACATGGCGGTGGATCGCGATCGCTGGTACGGCGCTCCGATCGACGAAGACGGGAACGAACGCCCGCAAGCCGCGACCTTCCAGCGTCTGTTCGAAGCGATGGCGCGAGTCAACTTCCACGACCTCACGCGCAAGACGGAAGTCGCCATCGTCTTGCCCAAAGAGTACGCGCGCCTATCACGAGCGACCCACACGTTGGGCGCAGTCAGCCCGACGCTGCTCGACCTCTCCGGCATCGGTGCGAGCGCGGCGTCGCTCCACGATTCGCTCGGCTTCGGCCGCCCGATTCAACTCGAATGGCCCGAGCTCGTGGCGCGCTTCGCGCAGGCGTTGTCATACGCGGGCGTGCCCTACGTGTACATCGAGAGTGATGCTGGGCTCGCGCGCTACGCCGATCTCAAGCTGGTGATCGCGCCGAGCTACGAGTTCGCCGAGTCCGATCGCTGGCAGCTGCTCCACGACCTAGGCGTTCGCGGAGTTCGCGTGCTCTACGGACCCGAGCTGCCGACGCTCGATGGCGCGCTGCAACCGCGCGCGTTCAGCGAGCCGCCGAACGCGCTGCGCATCATGTCGTTCGAGCAGGTCGACGCCGACGACCTGGTCCACCGGTTGGTCGCCGAACACGGCCTTGCCCGCCCCTTCCCGTGCTCACCGCGCAGCTGCGGCACCGCAGCTCACGAAGATGCGTCGGGCGCGCGCGTGTTGTTCGTGGTTCAGCCGGAGCGCACGCTCTGCGCCGCAGAGATCCAGCTGCCCGAACCCATGACGCTCGTCGACCTGCTCAACGACGAGCGCTACGAAGGCGAGGCATCGGTCACGATTCCCATGCCCGGTTGCAGCTGTCGCATGTTCGCGTGCGAGCCGCGTAGTGCACTGGCAGCGGAGAGCGAGCCCTCCACCGGCACGCGTTCGAAGCCGCCTTCGGCGCGCAGGAGCAGCGCGCCATGCTGAGTCTCGACCTGCGAGTCCATGGGTTCTCCGCGGAGTCGTGGCTGCGGCTGCTCTCGCTCTTCGGTGTCGGCAGCGAGACCGAGCCCACGACGGCCGAAAAGCGCGGCACGCTCGTGATCGTGGAGAATGCCGACGGCCTGCCGAGCGCCGCGTTTCACACCTTGCTCGGTCGGATCGACCCCGAAGGCTACGCCTCGCGCTCGGACCTACCGGCGCTGTGCGAGCGTCAGCTGGCACGGCGCGGTGTGGTCGTGCGGCGCGGCGCCGTCGAAGAGCTGACGGAGCGCGTCGCGACGCGCATCGTCGCCGAGCATGATTTCGCAGCGCAGTGGCTGCTCCTGTTCGAGGCCACGCGTGAGCTCACCCGGGAAGGTCTGCTCTACTTCTGGCCGGAGGCTGCGCAAATTCCCCTGCCGAATAGCGCGATGCTCAGCCGCGCTCTCGACCTGGTGCTGCCAAACGAGCACTGCTTTCTCGCGGTGCTCTGGGACGGCTCGGAGATTTGGTCCGCGCTCTGTTTGCGTCGCCGCGCGGGCCAGATCGATCTGATCGCGGGCCCGGATGCGGTGCTCGATGTGACCGGACCGCTCGGTGGCGACTACCGGCGCGATCATCGTGCGCTGCGCAGCGCTGTGAGCAGCGCGATCGCGCCCGTGCACATTGGTCTGTTCGCGCAGCGCGAGCGCTTCCAGAGCTTGCTGCGCGATCCGCATCCAGGTGCCTGGGCCAAAGCCGTGGCGCTGCGCGAAGTGATCATCGATCCGGCGCCCGCGTACGTACACGTTGCAGTCTCGGCCGATGCCATGCGTGCTTCCGCGAAGAAGACGGGCGAGTGGCTCGGTGGGATCGATTTCTTGTCTTGGCTCGAGCCGTTCGCGCGCGGGATCCGACAGCAGGTCGCGCAGGTTGCGAGCGTCACGGGCCTTCTGGGCTGGAATCCGCTGCACGTCCTAGCAGCACGCCTGCGCTCCAAAGAGCATCGCGACGCCGAGTAGGCGACCCCCCTGCACGCCAATTCTCGTGTTCTTACAGGCACCTCGGAGGAGGCACACGCGCGCCTCGAACAGGTGCGTCATAGAATTTGACATCTGGTCGCACGTTCTGTAATCACGTGACTCACCTATCCACGCGCACAGTGGAAGTCCGTTTAGGGGAACGCCCTCGCAGACGACCATCCCGCGCACGAGGCCCACCGTGCAGAAGCTCACGCAACGCCAAGAAATGGTCCTGCAGTACATCCAGTCGTCGATCGTCGACCGCGGCTACCCGCCAACGTTGCGGGAGATCGGCAACTTCATGGGCATTCGCAGCACCAACGGCGTGAACGATCACCTGCGCGCGCTGGAACGCAAAGGCTACCTGACGCGGGAAGACATGAAGTCGCGCGCACTGCGGCCGACGCAGCAAGGGAATGCTGTCACGGGCGCGAATGGAAACGGCGCGAATGGCCACAGCCGCGAGCATTCCGATGTCGCGAACGACAACATGATCGAGATCCCGATCATCGGTCGCGTCGCAGCGGGCGCTCTCACCGACGCCTTCGAGACGCGCGAGGACACCGTGCGCATCGATCGCATGTTGGTCGGCGGCGTACGTGACGTGTTCGGCCTGCGCGTGAAGGGCGAGTCGATGATCAAAGCCGGCATCCACGACGGCGACTACGTGTTCGTGAAGAAGCAGCTGGAAGCGCGCAAGGGCGAGATCATCGTCGCGCTCGTTGGCGACGAAGCCACCTGCAAGTACTACTACCCCGAGAGCGACCGCATCCGCCTCGTGCCCGCCAACGACCGCATGACCGACATCATCATCAGCAAGGACGACTGGCGTTCGACACAGATCATGGGCGTCGTGGTGGGCATCTACCGTCGCTTGAACTAACGTCCGTCTCGCCATGGCGAGCGTCATTCTCTGGGACATCATGGACACGCTGGTGCGTGATCCGTTCTTCACACACATGCCGGGCTTTCTCGGTCTGTCGTTCGACGAGCTGATCGCGAAGAAGCACCCGACGGCGTGGCGCGACTTCGAGCTGGGCAAGCTGCACGAGGCGGAGCTCTACGCCAGCTTCTTCAACGACGGGTCCGTGCTGGACGGTCCGGGGTTGAAGCGCTGCATGCGCGATGCGTATGCGTTCATCGAGGGCGTGGAGCCGCTGCTTGCGGAGCTTAAGCGCGCGCGGGTCAGCATGCATGCGCTGTCCAACTACCCGCGTTGGTACGAGCTGATCGAGGAGCGCTTGCAGCTCTCGCGCTACGTCGAGCTGTCGTTCGTGTCGTGCAAGACGGGTGTGCGCAAGCCATCGCCGGGCGCTTACCTCGGTGCGTGTGCGGCTCTCGGAAAACAGCCCGCCGAGTGCTTGTTCATCGACGACCGCGAGATCAACTGCCAGGCGGCCAGTGCCCTGGGCATGCCCAGCCTGCGTTTTTCCGGTGACGTGGCCGCGCTACGCGAAGAGCTGATCGCGCACGGCCTCCTTTCACTGCGCTGACGACGTGCGGTATACACGCGGACTGCTGACAGACCCGTAAGCAAGCCGCGCACATGGAGAACCGCCGATGAAAGCGATGCTGTGTAAAGCGTTCGGGCCACCGGAAAGCCTCGTGCTCGAGGAAGTACCGCGTTCGGCGCTCGGGCCCGGACAGGTGCGGCTCGCCACACACGCTGCGGGGGTGAACTTCCCGGACGTGCTGATGATCCAGGGCAAGTATCAGTTCAAGCCGCCCTTCCCGTTCGCTCCCGGTGCCGAGGTTGCCGGTGAGGTGACCGAGGTCGCGGCCGACGTGCAGAACGTGAAGGTCGGCGATCGCGTGATGGCGATGGTCGGTGCGAACGGGTTCGCCGACGAAGCCGTGGCCGCTGCGGTCGCATGCATGAAGCTGCCGCCGCACATGGACTACGCCACGGCAGCAGGCTTTTCCATGACCTACGGCACGAGCTACTACGCTCTCGTGCAACGCGCCCAGCTCCAGCCCGGCGAGACATTGCTCGTGCACGGTGCTGCAGGCGGGGTGGGCACCGCAGCCATCGATATCGCTCGCAACCTCGGCGCGACGGTGATCGCGACCGGCGGCAACGACGACAAGCTCGCGCGCGTCGCCAAGCACTACGGCGTTGCGCACGTGCTCAACTACAAGACCGACCCCCAGTGGAAAGACAAGGTCAAGACGCTCACCGGCGGCGCCGGCGCGAACGTGATCTACGATGCTGTCGGAGGCGATGTGCTCGAGCAATCGCTTCGTTGCGTCGCGTGGAACGGCCGAATCCTGGTGATCGGTTTCGCAGGCGGTGACATCCCCAAGATCCCCGCGAACATGGTGCTGCTCAAAGGCTGTTCGCTGGTCGGCGTGTTCTGGGGCGCGTGGCTCGGACGCGAGCCGCACGTCAATCGCACGAACTTCGAGCGCATGTTCGAGTGGTACGAGGCGGGCAAGCTCTCGCCCATCGTCTCGCACAAGTTTCCGCTCGAGCGCGCGGCCGATGCGCTCAACGCCATCATCAACCGCGAAGTCGTAGGCAAGTGCGTCATCACCACCGGTCGCGATTGAGTCACGACTCCAACTGGGCTGCTACCGAAAGAAGGTCGACGAATGTTCTTCGAAATGTCCGCAAAGGCGAAAGAGCTCCACGCACGCTTACAGAAGTTCGCGGTGGAGGAGTGCCTGCCCGCGGAAGCGACATTCGCCACGCAGCACGAAGCGGCCGCCGATCGCTGGGCGCCCGTGCCGGTCGTGGAAGACTTGAAGAGGCGCGCGAAGACGCTGGGTCTTTGGAACCTGTTCCTGCCGGAGAGCGAGCACGGTGCAGGGTTGAGCAACCTCGAGTACGCACCGCTGTGCGAGATCATGGGGCACTACACCCTCGCAGCCGAGGCAACGAACTGCTCCGCGCCTGACACCGGCAACATGGAAGTGCTCGTGCGCTATGGCAACGACGAGCACAAAGAGAAGTGGCTGAAGCCGTTGCTGGCGGGTGAGATTCGCTCGGCGTTCTGCATGACCGAGCCGGACGTCGCCTCGTCGGACGCGACCAACATCCATTCGCGCATCGAAAAGCAGGGCAACGAGTACGTGATCAACGGCCGCAAGTGGTGGTCGTCGGGCGCCGGCGATCCGCGCTGCAAGATCTTCGTGTTCATGGGCAAGACCGATGAGCGCGCGGCTCCGCATCTGCAGCAGTCGATGGTCCTAGTCCCGCGTGACGCGCCGGGCGTGAACATCAAGCGCACGCTGAGCGTGTTCGGCTATGACCACGCGCCGCACGGCCACGCCGAGATCGAGTTCACGAACGTACGCGTACCCGCCAGCAACATCTTGCTCGGGGAAGGCCGCGGCTTCGAGATCGCACAGGGTCGCCTCGGGCCTGGGCGCATCCATCACTGCATGCGCACGATCGGCGTGGCCGAACGCGCCTTCGAGCTGATGTGCCGGCGCGCCGAAGAGCGCTTCGCGTTCGGCAAGAAGCTCGCCGACATGGGTTCTGTGCGCCAAGACATTGCCAAGTCGCGCATCGAGATCGAGCAAGCGCGCTTACTGACGCTGCAGGCCGCCCACATGATGGACACCGTCGGCAACAAGAATGCGCGCACGGCGATTGCAGCGATCAAGGTCGTTGCCCCGAGCATGGCACTCACGGTGCTCGACCGCGCGATTCAGATCCACGGCGGCATGGGCGTTTGTCAGGACACGTTCCTCGCGGCCGCATGGGCCAACGTGCGTACGCTACGTCTTGCTGACGGGCCCGACGAAGTGCACATGGATCAGATCGCACGGCTCGAGCTGCGCCGTTTTCACGGCTGAGTCCACGATGCTCAGTTGTCGCCGGGGTACTGCTTCGTGATCGACTCGACGCGGTCCAGCAGCTGCTTCGTGTAGACGCGACCGACCATCTTCTCGCGTAGCTTGCGCCCCGCTTCCTGCCACTCGGCGACGTTGTCGAACTTGACCGGCGTCACACCGTGCGCCAAGAGCTTGTCGTATGTTCGGTCGTCGTCCTGACGAAACTGCTTCTGGGTCTTTGCGGCTTGCTCGTCGATCACGGTGGCGAGCGCTTTCTGGTCGTCCTTGCTCAGCGATTCCCATGATTCCTTGCGCAGCAAGAACGCACCTTGAATCACGTTCACTGGCGTCGCCGAGACGTACTGCGTCAGGCCCGACCAGCGAAACGCCGCTCCGAGCACGGAGGAGATCCAAACGGTGTCGATCATGTTCGTCTGCAGACCACCGTAGACCTCGGGCAGATCGAGCGGCACGCCGCTGACGCCCGTCATCTTGTAGAACTCTTTGAGCAGCACGCTCTGCGGATACAGCCACGGCCGGCCGCTGCGAAGGTCCTGGAAGGTTTTGACCGGCTTCTTGCTGAAGATGCGGACGCGACCCGCATCCCACCACGACATGACCTTGAAGCCGCCCTGATAGGCTTCCTTGTCGAAGTCGGGGCGAAGCGCCTCGCGCACGGCGTCGACCTGCCGGTAGTTGAAGAAGGTTTGTGGCGCCATCAGGATCGTGCACTGGTGGACGAACTGCGCGACGACGTCGGTGCCGAGCGGCGCCGCGTCGATCTGGCCGGAGCGCAGCTTGCGCATGACGGTGTTGTCATCGCCCGCGCTTCCTCCGTAATACGTCTTGAATTGGATACGACCGGCGGTGGCGTCGGCGAGCTGCTGGTTGTAGCGCTTCTCCTGCACGGCGACCTCGGGCGTGCGCGGAATCATGGTCGCGATCTTGATCATGAGCTGCGGGGCGCTTTCACCCTCGGCCTTCAGCGTGGGGGCATCGGGCAGAGCCAAGAGGGCAGCGACGATCAGCACCAATGACGCCCACTTTTGCATTCGAATCCTCCGGGTTACGTGTGTGCCGCCCACAGTTGGCTACTTACGCGGTCCGGGCTCACCGAAAACGCGACGCTCGCACGTGTTGGGCCTTCGACGCCGTTTCTCCCGCTATCATCACTAAGAAACGGCGCATCCCGCATACTTTTCACGCGGGGAAAGGATCGTTCTGGACGAGGATCGACAAGGCAGCGGCCCAACGGATCGGCCCACCCACAATGCCCGGCCGCGCGCCGTGCAAACCGAGCACGCCGCAACCGAGACCGCGGACCCCGTGCTGGTCGTGGGCCGTTACCGCCTGGAGCGCGAGCTGGCGCGCGGCGGCGTCGGTGTCGTGTATCGCGCGTTCGATCTGTCCACCAATCGTCACGTCGCGCTGAAGCGACTCTCGCCGACGGTCTCGAACAACCCACGCATCTCCGCGCTGTTCGAGCGCGAGTACCACACGCTGGCGCGACTCAAGCATCCGCGCATCGTCGAGGTATTTGACTACGGCATCGACGAGGTCGGCCCGTATTACACCATGGAGCTGCTCGACGGGCGCGACCTGAGCGAGCTCGCACCCATTCCTTACCGGGATGCGTGCCGTTACTTGCGTGACGTCGCGTCGTCTCTCGCGCTTCTGCATACGCGCAAGCGCCTGCACCGCGATCTCAGTCCGCGCAACGTACGCATCACCAGCGATGGTCGCTGCAAGCTGCTCGACTTCGGCACGATGGCGAACTTCGGCGTACCCGACGAGATCGTGGGCACACCGCCGATGGTGCCACCCGAAGCGCTGCGTGCGATGTCTCTCGACCATCGCTCGGATCTGTATTCGCTGGGCGCGCTCGCGTACCGGCTACTCACCACGCGCCATGCATATCGCGCGCGTCAGCTGGAAGACCTGCCGGAGCTGTGGCGAACGCCGCCGCCGCGCGTTTCCGAGCTGGTCGAAGACGTGCCGGTCGAGCTCGATGACCTCGTGATGTCGATGCTCAGCTTGGACCCGGTGTACAGACCGGTGAGCACGTCCGAGGTGATCGACCGGCTCACGTCCATCGGGGAGCTGCCACCGGACGATGACCTCGTGCGCACCGCCGAGAGCTACTTGCTCAGCTCGCGCTTGATCGGTCGCTCGCGGCCGATGGAGACCATCCATCGGCGGATCGCGCGAGCCCATGCCAAGCAGGGCGGAGCCGTGCTGATCGAGGGCAATCCCGGCGTAGGCAAGACACGGTTGCTCGACGAAGCTGCATTGCAAGCACAGCTCACCGGGGCGCTCACGATTCGCGTCGAAGCGCGCAGCAACCGGGGGCCGAACGCGGTCGCGCAGGCCATCGCCAAGGGCATCATGCATGCCGCACCCCACGATGCGAGAGAAGCCGCTGTCCCTCATGCTCCGGTGCTCGCGCACTTCTTCGATGCCTTCGAGAGCGATCAGCCGCGCGCATCGTTGCCCGGCAATCCAGGCGTGCTGCGAACGCAGCTGCATGCGGCATTCCAAGCATGGCTCTTGGCCGTCAGTGAAGATCACACGCTCGTGATTCTGGTCGACGATCTGCATCGCGTCGATGAAGGCTCGGCCGCGCTCTTGGGCGTGCTGACGCAAGAAGCCAAGCATAGGCGCGTGCTGCTGATTGCGACGCGCCGTCTGGCGAGCTCCGTGTCGGCACCGGAAGCGGTAGCTGCCATCGCGGATCAGTCGCGTCGCATTCGCATTCATCGCTTGCGCCGCAAGGACACGTTGCTGCTGATCCGTTCGATGTTCGGTGACGTGCCGAACGTCGACGAGCTCGGCAACTGGATCCATGACATCACCACAGGCAGTCCGACGCAGATCATCGAGCTGTCACGGCACCTCGCGGACAAGCGTCTGATTCGCTTCTCGGATGGCATGTGGGTGCTGCCGCCATCGGTGCCTAAAGATCAACTCCCGTTGAGCCTCGCGGCCACGATGAGCGCGCGGGCCGCGGCGCTTTCACCGGCCGAGCGCGGAATGGCTGAAGCGCTATGCGTCCGCCGCGGTGCAATCCCGCTGCAGCTCTGCCTCGCGTTAGCCGAAGAGAAGACCCCGGCGGATGTATTTCGGACGATCGATGAGCTGGTCGCAAAGGGTGTGCTCGCGGACGCACCCGATGGCTATCACTTCGGCCAGGAAGCGCTGCGCGAAGTATTGCTGTCGGAGCTCGCGCCCGAGCGCGGCCAGCTGTTGCACCGGCGCCTCGGCGAGGCCCTGCTCGCAGGCGGCGCGCAACGTCCGGAGGAACGAGTCGAGGCGGGCTGGCACGTGCTGCGCGGCGGCGACGAACGACGCGGCGCCGACTTGCTAGCCGAAGCGGCACCAAAGCTCGCGGGCCGAGGAATCGCAACGTCAGCTGCACTGCCGGCCCTGGAAGCAGCGCTCGAGCTGTATGAAAAACAGGGGCGTGCGCCGCGCGAGTGCTTGCGGTTACGCACGACGATGGTTGGCTCGTTGGACCGACGAATCTGTGCACGTTACGGCGACGAGACGGCGATCGCCCTGCTCTACTATGCAGGCGCGCCCATGGCGGAGACCTTGCGTCCGCTGTTTGGCGCGACCGCAAGCCTCGTGATCGCGGTGTTGCTCGCGACGATGCGACGCTGGCTCACCCCACACAGCAAGCGCGGACCGCGCCCCTTGACGGCGATTGCAGCGTTCTACCGGACCGCCTATGCGCTGATGACTATGCGCACGTCCACGATGGACATCGTGGGAATGGAGCGACTGACCACGCAGGCCGAGATGCTCTCGGCAGCGGGTCCGATGGGTCAGGTGACGGCGCTGTTTCTGCGCGGTGCGACATTCACGCTGCGCTCGATGCCCGAGCAAGCGCGCAACCACCAGCAAAAGGCGCTCGAGCTGGCGAAAGCCTCGCAGAACTTCGGTGGTCGCATCGGCTCTGCGGCGCGGCGCGGCGTGATCGCGAGCATCTACATCGGCCTCGGCATGATCGAGACGCAGTACTCGGTGCGCGGACAGCGCGCGCTCGACATGATCGACGAGCTGGCGAAGCTGACGAGCGATCCGAGCGTGCTCGAGCCCGGCAGCGCCGAGATCGCGCAGCAAGGCGGCATCACGACGCCGGAGCTGACGATGGCGGCGCATCAGATTCGCATGGTCTATCACCTGATGCGCGGCGAGCGCGAGAAGGCCGAGGCCCATCGCGACAAGCTGCACATGCACACGATCCAGACCGGGCTGCAGTTCCAGTTCGATGTCTGGCGCACGCTGATCGATCTGCGCGTTGCGCAACGCATGATGGATCTTGCAGCTCTGCGACGCAGCGGAGAGCTACTGGTGCAGCTCACGCCGCAGTATCCGGTGCTGGCGCCGTTCTTGGATCAGTCGCGTGCGTACCTGAGCTTCAGCCTCGGCAAACCGCAAGAAGCGCTGACGACCATGGCCAAGTGGATTCCGGCGGTGAAGCCCGGAGACATCGCTGGCTGGGATTCGTTGTACACGAGTTACGCGGACATGCTGCTCGCCGTCGGAGATCCGCATCGCGCGCGTGAGCTCATGCAAACCGCATTGGCAAGCGATGCCGCGCGGGAGGCGGTGCCCTCGGCGATGACGTTGACGCTCGAGCTGCAGCTGGCTCGCGCCGAGGCCGAGCTTCACGACACGGCGTCCGCGCTGGCACGCATCGATCGGCTCATGGAGCAGATGAAGGACGCGGACCAGCCCGTCATGGTCGGCCTTTTGCACGAGGTTGGCGCGAAGGTCGCGGACCAGGCTCGCGATCGTGGACGTCGCGACGCACACGTCGACCTCATGAAGCGCTGGTACGCGCTGACGCGTAACCCGTCGTTACTGATGCGCGCACAGCGAGTCGCAGAAGGGCTCAGAGAGCTCGAGACCCGCGAGGGTCACGCACCGTCGATTCCTCCGAGTCAAGAAGCCGTGACGCGGGTCACGACCCAGCGACAGATCGCCAGCATCGACGAGCTGTTCGACGACTGCAAGAACCTCGATGAGCGCGCGGCGCGTGCGCTGCACATCATCGTCGAGCAGTGCGCGGGCACGTCGGGGCATCTGTATCTTTGGCGCGAAGAGCGCTTGAGGCTCGTCGCGAATCTCTCGGCTCGCGAAGCCACCGACGACGTCGAGCGCTTGCTCTCGGAGCGCTTCGAAGCCACGCGTGCGAACATCGACCCGCCGACTCCCGGCGACGCGCATGCACCCATGGAGATTGCCGTCGTCGCACCGGGCAGCGAGGGCGGTACCAACGACGAACGCTGTGCGACGATCATGCTCGCCACCGGAGGCCGCAGCAGCAAGCTGATCGGCGCAGTGGCCTTGCGCATCGGCAGCGAGATGCTTCGGCCCATTCGGAAGTCCGTGCTCGAGGCGATCGCGCGCAACGTGACCGACGAGATCACTTCCGGCGCTTGATTATATACACGCGAAACAGCCTTCGGCTTTTCGCTAATGAAAGTCGCGACTCTTGGGTGAAAGCGGCGCGTCTTGTACGTGCGGCTCCCAGAGCTCTTCGGCGACGATGTGAACCACACCGCCTTCGGTTTGAATCTTCCCCGTCACACCGAGGAACGAAGCCGTGCGAGCGAGCAGCGTTTGCGCATCGAAGACGCGCTTCCAGAGCACTACGTTGGCGAAACCAGTTTCGTCTTCGAGAGTCATGAACGTCACGCCCGACGCCGTGCCTGGCCTCTGACGACAGATCACGAGGCCCGCGTAGCGGACACGCGTTCCGTGGCGCAGCGCGCCGATGTCAAACGCATTGGGCAACCCCTGCTTACGCAGCTCCTTCCGCAGCATGGACAACGGATGGGCGCGCGGACTGTGCTGCGTGCTGCGGTAGTCCCAGACGATTTCCTCGAGTGGAAGTAGCGCTGCGAAGCTCGCGCTGCTGGCCAACCGATTGAGTGAAAGCGTCGTGTCGCGCTCGCGCAAAAGGGAGCGCACATCCCACAGCGCATCGCGGCGCGCGGTGCCGAAGCCATCGAAAGCGCCTGCCTCCGACAGCACCGACAGCGCTTTGGCATCGAGTGCAGTGCGTTCCACGAAATCCTCGAGCGACGCAAACGTTTCGAGCTCGCGCGTTTTCACGATGCGCAGCGCCTGCTCGCGGGACAACCCTTTCACGTAACGCAGACCCATGCGCACACCATTCTCTTCTACCAAGGTGCACTCGACGGCGCTGTCGTGGACGCGAATCGGATGAACGATCACGCCGTGTCGCTTGGCGTCGTCGACGATCGTCGCAGCCGAGTAGAAGCCCATCGGCTGCGCGTTGAGCAGGCTGCACGTGAAGATGGCCGGCCAATGACAGCGCAGGTATGCCGTGGCGTATGCGATCAACGCGAAGCTCGCCGCATGGCTCTCCGGAAAGCCGTACTCGCCGAAGCCGAGGATCTGCTTGAACACGCGATCGGCAAACTCCTCTGGTATGCCCCTTTTCTGCATGCGCGAGAGTAAGCGTTCACGGTGCGACTCGATCCGCCCACTCTTTCGCCACGCAGCCATGTCACGCCGTAGCTGATCCGCTTCGCCGGGGGTGTAGTCGGCCGCAACCACGGCCAAGCGCATCACTTGCTCCTGAAACAGCGGAACGCCCAGAGTCTTCTTCAGTACGGGGATCAGGCACTCGTGCGGGTACGTGATCTCTTCTTCGCCTTTGCGACGACGCAGATAGGGATGGACCATGCCGCCGGTGATCGGGCCTGGGCGCACGATGCTGACCTCGATCACGAGATCGTAGAAGTTCTCGGGCCGAAGCCGCGGCAGCATCGCCATCTGCGCACGGCTCTCGATCTGAAATACTCCGACCGTATCGCCACGCTGGATCATCGCGTAGGTCGCGGGATCTTCCGGGGGGATCGTGGCCATCGACAGCTCGACCCCACGTTCGACACGCAGCAGGTCGAACGCCATGTGCAGCTGCGTGAGCGCACCGAGCCCGAGCAAGTCCACCTTGAACAGGCCGATCGCCTCGACGTCGTCCTTGTCCCACTGGATCACGGTTCGATCGACCATCGCACCGTTTTCGATCGGCACGAGGTCGTGCACCGGCTCGTGCCCGAGCAGAAAACCTCCTGGGTGAATCGACAGATGCCTTGGAAACCCGTGGATCTCTTCCGACAGCTCGACCAAGTGCCGAGTCAGCGGCGCGTCCATGTCGAGGCCTGCCACGCGCAGCGTTTCGCCGTCCGCTTTATCCCAGTGCGAAAGCAACTTGGCAATGCGATCGAGCGTAGTCTCCTGCATGCCAAGCGCTTTACCCACGTCCCGCAACGCCGAACGCGAACGATAGCGGATCACGTTTGCGACCATCGCTGCGTGCGTGCGTCCGTACTTCGCATAAACGTGCTGAATCACTTCTTCGCGACGTTCGTGCTCGATGTCGAGATCGATGTCCGGCGGCTCGGCGCGCTCGATCGACAAAAATCGCTCGAACAAAAGGCCCATGCGCACGGGATCGATCGCCGTGATGCCCAAGCAATAACACACCGCAGAGTTTGCAGCTGACCCTCGACCTTGGCAGAGAATGCCCTGCGCATTGCAGAATTCGACAATCTCCCACATCGTCAAAAAGTAGCCGCAGTAGTCGAGCCGGTCGATGACATCGAGCTCTTTGTCCAGCTGCAGCCGAACCGCCGAAGAAACCTCGTTCCCGTAGCGTTTGCGTGCACCGGAAGACACCAGGCTGCGCAGCCACGACGACGACGTGGACCCATCCGGCAAGTTTTCGGACGGATACCGATAGCGAATGTCACCGAGCGAGAAACTGCAGAGCGCTGCAATCTCGGCGCTGCGCTCGAGCGCGGACGGCGCATCGACGAACAAGGCGCCGAGCGCATGAGGGCCCTTGAGCCCGTGCTCCGCGTTCGGCTTGAGCAGCGTACGCGCTTCCTGCAGCGTGACGCGATGCTTGATGCAAGTGAGCACGTCCTGCAGCGGCCTTCGCGCGGGTGTGTGATAGAGAATCTCGGTTGCAGCCACGAGCGGCAACTCGTAGCGAGCGGCGCGTTCGCGCAGCAACGCCTCGACGTTTGGCTCTTTGGCACGTCGGTGGCGCGTCCACAGCGCGTAGAGCGATTCGCCGAACGCATCCCGCAGCTGGTTGGTCACGAGCAGCGGCTCTTCGGGCGCTAGCAGCAGCGATCTGTCGCCGCCGAACAGCGCAATGAGCCCAGGCGCGTGCTCGCACACCTCGGCCCAGCTCACGCTGGATTTACCCTTTTCGTGGCGCAAGCGACCGCGTGTGATCAGCCGACACAAGTTGGCGTAGCCCGCACGATCCTTCGCGAGCAGCACGATCGTGGAACCGTCATCGATCGTGATCTCGGAGCCGACGATCAGCTTCATGCCGAGCTCCAAAGCTTTCTGATGCGCACGCACGACACCGTGCACACCGTCGCGGTCCGTCAACGCTAGCGACGAAAACCCGAGCCGCTGCGCTTCCTCGATCAGCTCGTCGGGGTGGCTCGCACCCTCGAGAAACGAGAAGTTGCTCTTGCACCACAGCGGTGCGCACGCGTGGACCATCACTGCACCTCGCCATGCAGGAAAAACCGACGACGGCGACGATCGTGAAAGACCCAGAACAGATCTCCGCGCCGCGTGAGCAGCATTCGATAGTCGCGGTGCACTTCGCGCACCCACCAACCACCCGACACGATGAACGGTCCCGCTTGATGCGTGACGGGACCGCATAGGGCTCCGCGCACCAGCCAGCCGTCGTCGCGTACGTGCCGCGGTGGCGCGTGCAACGTCTCCGGCTTGGCATGGATGCGTCGCACCAGCGGACGATTCCCGCTGGCGACGCGTACCGCAGAGCGCGGCAAGCGCAGCTGCGCGATCGGTTTCCATACGAAGCACGCTTCCGGCAGATGCCCCGGCGTGAGCACGGCAGCTACGACTGCAGCCTCTCCGAACTCGGCACGCAGACGCGACAGCGCGCGCGAGCCTGCGGCGAGATCGCGACGAGGTTGCTCGACGAACACGCTGAGCTGCTCGGCGGAAGCTTCGACACCCGTAACGTCGAGCTCCACCGTCATCACACCTGCGGCAAGCGTCAGCGTCTCCAAGCGCAAGCGCACGAGGTCCATCAGCTCGCTGCTCGAAAGCGTGGGCACCGCCGGACGTAGCTCTTCGGGCCCGAGCTGCCCCGCGGCACGATCGAGCTTGCAGGTAAACCGCAACGCAGACAGCGCTTGACCGCGCACGACGAGCTTGGGCAGTAACGCGTCGAGCAGACGCTTGATCACGAACAGAAGAGCCGTAGAGCTCGTCTCGGCGTCATCCAAGTGTGCGCACGAGGCCAGCGGCTCGAGCCAGCGCGTGGGATCGAATGGCGAGAGCAGCTCGCCCGCCGCGAGCGCATGCAGACGATGCGCGATCTTGCCGAAGCGCTGCAGGAGCCCTGCAGCCGGCAGCTGCAACAGATCCGCGATACTGTGCACGCCGAGCTTGTGCAGCACATCGCGGAATTCCGGCTCGATGTCGAGGCACGCGAGCGGGACACCCACGAACGAGGCTCGTTCCTCGTCAGCGCTCGTGAACACGCGGTTGTCACGGCCGGCGCGCGCGACTGCGTACGTTCCAAAACGCGAAAAACCGACCACCACGTTGGCCGCAAAGCCACACACGGAAAGACGCACGCGCAGCTCGTGAGCCCAACGGGACAGCTTCGGAAACAACAGACCGAGCCCGCTGGCGTCGAGCCAGAACACGCCCTGCTCTTCTGCGGTTTCGACGCGCGGCGAAAACCGCCACAACTCGATCATGAGCTCTTCGCGCGCCTCGCGAAGCTCCACGTCCGCCACGACTCCCGCACGTAGGCCAGGCACGATCGAGAGCGCCAGCGCGTAGCTTTGACCTGGCAGAGCACCGCGCTCTCGCGCCCGCGCATTGACCCACAGCACGGTGCCCTGCGGCTTGTCCTCGCTCACCACGACGACCGACTCGCGCACCCAGCTACGCTCCCGACGCAGCAGCAACTGCAACGGAAGCTCTGCGACGCTAACGCAAGCCCAGCGGTCCACGGCACACCTCGCTCTCGCTCCAGGTCGGCCCGCGCTGCTTGTCTTTCTGGACGCGCAGCGAGCACTCGAAGCGATCTTCCGCGAGCCAGTGGCGCTTGGCGTTCACGTGCAAGGACACGAGCGAGCCGAGCGACGGAACGTCGGCGCCTTTTTCGGTCAAACACAAAAGCACCGCGTCGTGCTTTTGCGCGAGACCGAGCAGACGCGTTTGCAGCGGCTGTGCGAGCACGGCGTTCTGCCCGAAATCGATCACGACTAGGCCAAACGCTCCCGAACGTAGCAGCCGCTCGGCCGCGATGGCTTGCTGCTTGTGCGCGTGGACGGGCCCCTGCAGCACAGGCACACGCACCACCACCAGCGCGTGGAGATCCACACCACTGTCGGCGAGATCCGGCGGATAGAACACGCTATCCGTGAGCGTCACCCACGCTACGGGCTCCGAGCGCAGCTGCGCATCGAGCACCAGGCCCACCGCGTAGGTGAGCACGGCCGAAGCGCCTTCGCCCGACAGCTCCACGAAGCGGCCCGCAAGCTCCGGCAGACAGAAGCGCGCCGGCCTCTGCTCTACAGGCGTG
Source organism: Sandaracinaceae bacterium (assembly GCA_017881055.1). Lineage (GTDB taxonomy): Bacteria > Myxococcota_A > Polyangia > Polyangiales > JAFGIB01 > JADGRF01. The sequence continues at coordinate 16,083 of JADGRF010000040.1, read as the reverse complement.
CGACTCACGCGGCGAAGGCGGCTAACCACGTGTGCGGTACTGACCATGAGCGCTCCTACTCTGCTCCTACTCTGCCGTCTTGATGAGCTGCGTGGTTTCCAAGTAACGCCGGACCTCGATCACCTTGCCGAGCAGCGTGACTGCGCGCGCAGGCCGCACGATCACCTCGAACGCCGGGTTCTCGGGATGCAGCTCCACGCTGCCGCGCGGCACACGCCCGCCCTTACGCAGACGCTTGACGGTGGCTTCGTCGTCGACCAGAGCCACCACGATCTCGCCGCTGACGGCGGCAGCACCGCGTCGCACCACCACGATGTCACCAGGCAAGATGCCGGCGCCGGTCATACTTTCACCGCGTACGCGCAGCGCGAACAGATCCTCGCTGTTGCCGCGCGCAACCGACGCTTGCACGGGGATCCAGCCTTCCAACTCCTCGACTGCGGTCACGAGCGCTCCGGCTTGTACACGTCCCAAGAGCGGCACCAGCCGCTCGTGCAAACCAAGCAGCGGCACCAGCTTCATGGCCTGCGTGCTCGCGCTACCCGGCAGCGTGTAGCCGCGCGAGCGACCGGGCTCGTGCAAGAGCTTGCCCTCGGTCACCAGGCCCGTGAGGTGCTCACGCGCAGTCTCGACGGCGCGGAAGCCGAACTCGGCTTGGATCTCGCGCAACGTGGGCGGGCGGCCGGCGACCAAGCGCTCGCGAACGAAGCGGTAGACGTCGGCGCGCGTTTCTCCAGGACGGGTGCGGGGCATGGCAGAACGAACCATACCAGACATATGTCTGGTATACAAACGGACCTGCTTTTCCCAGCTAATTTTGCGAGTTATGCGGACGCGAACACGCCCTTCGGGTGCACGAAGCGGCGGCGCGTCAACGGAAACACCGGCTCGTCCCAGAGCGTCACGACCTTGTGCACGAGCACGGCGGGAGGCCGCGGCTCACTCACGCGCTCGGCGAGCGTGCGCAGACGCCGCTGCGGAACCGGAGGCGGAAGCCCCGCCAGACGAGTCAAAAGCTCATCCCGCGAGCACTTCTCGAAGTAGGTGAAGTCCAAGCCAATGCAGTACCCGGGATCGCCCGGGCGAAGTCCTTCGATGATGCGCGCAACGGTCGCTTCCGCATCGAGCCACGGACCGTCGAGGCCGGGGGCTCGAAAGCTCACCACTACGTCGTCACCGATCTGCGCCGGACCATCGCACGCGATCAACATGCCGCGCGGCGACAGATCCAACATGCGCTCGCCGAGCAGCGAAAACTCTCGACTCGCAACAGCGTGACACCGGGAACGAACGGCTCTACGCACGGCGCGACGATGAAAAGTGGTCTCGAGCATGCTGCCCTCCGCTTCGTGTAAGATGAAGGCTACATTGCCCCACTACCCTGCCCAAAAAAGTTGCGCGCATGACCCAAGCACCCAAGTGGTTTGAAGACGCGGTGGCCGTCCAGCCCGAGAGCCGCGTGGTCGAGGTCAAAGGCTGCCCGATCCGCTATCTGGTCTGGGGCGACCTGCGCTTGCCCGGACTTCTGCTCGTGCACGGCGGCGCTGCGCATGCGCACTGGTGGAGCTTCCTCGCGCCGTTGCTCACCAACCGCTACTCGGTCGTCGCGCTCGACTTGAGCGGTCACGGCGACAGCGGTCGACGCAACGAGTATCCGCGGCGCATTTGGTCCGACGAGGTGATGGCGGTTGCCGAGACCGCAGGCTTTCCCGGCCCGCCGATCGTCGTCGGTCACAGCATGGGCGGCATCGTCGGCATCGTCACGGCGTCGCTCCACGGCGACAAGCTCGCGGGTGCGGTGATCGTGGACGCGCCCGTACGTCGCCCCGATCCCGAGAGCGACAGCGCGCGCCGCGGCGCCGAGTTTCGTAACCCCAAGGTGTATCCGGATCGCGCAACAGCGCGTGCGCGCTTTCGCTTGGTGCCCAACCAGCCGTGCGAGAACCAATTCATCCTCGACTACATCGCGGATCACTCGCTACGCGAAGTCGAAAACGGGGTGACCTGGAAGTTCGACCCAAGGGTGTTCATGAACGTCTCGAACGATCTGCTCTCGGACTACCTCGCCAACGTGCGCTGCCGAATCGCGTTGATGCGCGGCGAGCGCAGCTTGGTGGTCCCGCCCGAGACCGGCGAGTACATGTACGAGCTCTTGAACCGCAACGCGCCGATGGTGGAGATCCCCGAGGCGCATCACCACTTGATCCTCGATCAACCGCTGGCGTTCATCGCGGCGCTGCGCGCTCTGCTCTCGGACTGGGAGCACTCGGTGCCAAGGCCGGCGCGAGCGGGCGCCTGAGCTACTTCTGCACCACGGTGCGACGCTTGCGAACCTCGATGCCGCTACCGCTGGCATCCGACTTGCCGTCGTGCAGCACGATCACGGTATCGCCTCCGTCAGCTGAAGCGGGAACATACGTGGCGGCCAAGCAGGCGCGCTCCGCATTCTGAAACCCGAGCTTCACGAGCTCCCGTGCGCAGCTCTTGCAGCCGGCGTTGTCCTCGCAACGCTTGCCGATCTTGTCCACGGCGCACAGCCCGGAGACGTCCTTCACGGCGAAGCCACGCGCCATCGCGATGCTGCGGCACGCGCCTTCCGGAACCACCGAGCTCGGAGCGGCGCAGCTCAAGCGCACCGGCGTCTTCGCAGCTTTCGGAACTTGATCGCCCGTGGCGCGGAACACCGCGATCTCCAGCATCTGTGCGCAGCACTCGCCGGAGCTGAGGCCCGTGCATGCATCCTGATGCGTCTCGAACGCCATGTGGCTCGTGTGACGCGTCTGCGCAGGAATGAAGAAACCAAAGAGCGCCAGGAGAAGAACTACGGGACTGCTCTGCATCGCGTGCACCGTCGCAAGGCTAACCTCGCTCCGAACGAAGCGCAAAGCGTCCCAGTCTTGTCACGGCGCGCGCGCCTGTGGGAGCTCACGCCGAAGAAGGCGCCGGAGCCTCGACGTGAAGCGACTGACTCAAGGCGCCTGGCAGGCCATTCCGAAGTGCATGCCGAGCGCCCTCGGCTTGCACAGCTGTCCGGACGCGCAATCCTGAGTCGTGCAGCACAGCGAATCGGTGGCGTCCTTGCTCTTCGCGCAGATCGCGAGGGCCGAGGTGGATAGTGGAACCAACGAGGCGATCTCCACGAGCCCGCAGCCCTCGTCACTCGGGCAGTCGCTCGTGCGACCGCACGCTCCTGCGCAGTTCGTGCCTTGGCACAGCGCCGACTTACACGCCGTCGGATCGAACACCGTGCAGAGATCGCCCGTGCTGCCGCGCCCTGCAGCAGCTCCACACAACCATGTCTGCGGCCCGTTCAAGGACGACGGGCTCAGCACGCAGCTTTCTCCGGAGCAATCCGCTTCGCTCTTGCAGCGTGCGCGGCACGTCTTAAGCACGCACACGCCCGAAGCGCAGTCGGACGCGTCGCTGCATAGTGCTCCGGCACGCGCATCGCCACGCGTCACGATGTCCGTCGGCAAGCACGCACGCACGCCTGAGCTGCCGACTTCGCACACGGTCCCCGACGCGCAGTCCGAATCCGTGCAACATGCGCGCGCGCAGCGCTTCGCCTGCGCGTCGCCGTTTACGTGAAACATGCTGGGATTCACGCAGAATCCACCCTCGCACTCGGCGTCGTTGCTGCAGCCCGAGCCGACCGGACGCGGCGTGATGCAGCGACCGCTCTGCGCATCGCAGTATTGGCCTTGGAGACGACAACCGGTCTGCGTACAGCTCTGGGTCTGCATGCACTCCGGTGATTCGTCCACCTTGCCGTCGCAATCGTTGTCCTTGCCGTCGCACAGCTCGATCGCGGCCGCGTTGGCGATTCCGTCGAGCGTGTTGGTCGGCGACGGGTGGATCGTGGGATCGTTCGGGGCGCAGTCGGCGAGCTCGGAGACGCCGCCGCCACACCACGTGTAGTGATCGCCGTCCGGATCGTATCCTTCGTCGATCTTGCCGTCGCAGTCGTCGTCGACGCCGTTGCAAAGCTCGCGCGCACCGGCACACGACTGGCACGTCCCGGCAACGCAGTGAAGGCCCGGCTCGTTGCATGGATCCACGTCATTGACGCCGAGCGCCGGCTGGCACTTGATCTCGAGCGACCCGGGATCGACCAGCAAGCTGCAGCTCGCAAGCCACGCGGAGCCAATGCATGCGACGAGACTCGAGATTCGATGGCGTGCGACGCTCATGTCGGCGGTCATCCTAGAGCGTGATCGCAGCGCGCGACAGATCAACTCATTTCCGCGGCTGCTCGACCGCGCAGGATGCGTCGTATCCCGACATGGGAGACCACGTGCGCGAGCCGTTTGTGCTCGCCTGCATAGCCTAGCTAGGCAGCCCGAAAGGGCGCCGGGCTCTTGCCCTGGCGCGCATTGTCCGATAGATGCACATATCGCCGCCTTTTATGGCGTCTTCGGGCAAGGTGGCCGTTGGCAATCCCGACCTGGCCACGTTATATTGCCTGTCGGAGTACCAAAGATGATCAATCGCGCCCGCCAAGTTGTGGTCATGCTGTTTCTATCCGCTCTTGCGGCATCGTGTGCTCAGGGTGCGACTGTCCTCCCCTGGAAGGGAGACGCAGGACTTGGAAATGCGCCGATGTGCGGCAACGGCAAGCTCGAGGGAACTGAGCTGTGTGAGTGCGAAGCCGGCGCCAAGGAGTCGTGTTTGGTGCACGACAAGACCTGCGGTGACTTGGCCGCCGGCAGTACCGGCCCGCTGTTTTGCGTTCCGTCCATGTGCGTGTACGACGATACGATGTGCCACGCGCAGGGCACGGCGGGCAGCACGGCGGGCAGCACGGCGGGCGGCACGGCCGGCAGCACGGCGGGCGGCACGGCCGGCAGCACGGCGGGCAACGGCGGCTGACGCGTACCCTCGCGCATCGGAACCGTAACACTGTGCGCTGCACGAGCTGCGCTGTCTCGATCTTCGCGCTCTGTGCGTCTGCAGCTGTTGGCTGCAAGACGTTGCCCCCTGCGCACACGACGCACGGCGCCACCGGCGATCGCGCACGGCGTCACCCAGCGCACGGCAGTCCGTCGGCCAAGTACGACGAAACGATCGCCCAAGCGCAGACGGGTGAGCCCGGCGCTGCCGGTGGGCCGCTCTCGAACGCTGCGCCAGACTCCGGCGAAAGTCCGCTCGAGAGCACGATCGAGGACGCGTCCGGCCACGCGCTCGCGGGGTTCCATCGTGCGCTGGCCCGCGCGGCCCGCGGCGAAGGTCAAGCTCGCATCGTGTTCTACGGCGCCTCGCACGTGGCATCCGATCTCTACACCGACGTGGTCCGGACGCAGCTGCAAACCCGCTTCGGCGACGCAGGGACCGGCTTCGTGCTGCCCGCGCCGTCGTTCCAGTCGTACCGCAACGCCGGCATTCAGCTCGATCATGGCTCGGGCTTCCTCGGCGTCGACGTAAAGGTGAAGACCCAGCTGCCCGATCGCTACGGGCTCGCCGGCAGCTATCTGCACACGCACAAGAAGGCGGCGACGGCTGGGTTTCTCACGCGCGCACACGCCGGGCACTCCGGCGACGCGTCGCGTTTCGAGCTGTACTACGCGAAGCAGCCTGGGGGCGGCACGCTGGTGATGAGCGTCGACGACAAGACTCGTACGCTGCACACGAGCGCGGCGCGTTTCACGACCGGCTACGAAACGCTCGACGTTCCGGAAGGCCCACACCACTTCGAGCTGCACGCCCAAGGCGACGGCCCCACGCGCGTGTTCGGTGTGTCCGTCGAGCGAAAGACACCGGGCGTCGTGCTCGACACGCTGGGCATCCCAGGCGCGCGCGTGGGTTACCAGCTGCTTTGGGACGACGCGCTGTATCGCGAACAGCTCGCGCGCAGAAAGCCTGATCTCGTCGTGCTCGCGTACGGGACCAACGAGGCGGGCGACGACGACTTCCCGATGGCGACCTACGAGGCCAACATGCAGAACGTCGTGGCGCGCATCCGCGAGGTCGCGCCGGAGGCGTCGTGCCTGTTGATCGGTCCAAGCGATCGCCCGATTCGAAACCCCGATCACACGTTCTCGCCGCGTCCGCGAACGCAGGAAGTGATCGACGCGCAACGACGCGTGGCTGCCGCCGACGGCTGCGGCTTCTTCGATCTCGTGACCTTCATGGGCGGCCCGATGTCGATGGTCCGCTGGGTCGACGCAACGCCGCCGCTCGGCGCCCAGGACTACATCCACTTCACCCGACACGGATACGAAGCGCTCGGGCACACGCTCCACGATGCGCTACTCGCGGGCTACGAAGATCCAACGCCTTCGCCAGCGACGCCCACGCAACCCGCGCCCGCAGCCGCGGAGCGACCCGATGCCCCTGCGCCGCTCAGTGACGCTGCGCCAGGTAGTCCGCAAAGCCCTTGATCAACGCTTTGTAGTACTGGTCGGCCACCGCGATGTAGCCGGCAGGCGTCGCGTGCCGGAAGTCCGAGCTGATCAGCCGCGGATGCTTACGAAACCAACGCGCGACCGAGTTCTGACCGCCCATCGCCTGGAACGTGTCGTAGTACGCGCAGCCCTGCTCTTTTGCGATCTTTCGTTGCGCTTCGACGATCGCCGGCAAGACCTTGAGCGAGACGAGATCGCCGCGTGAGTTACGCTCACCTTGATCGAGCGGAGCGAACAAGAGACACGACATGCCAGGGTTACCCGCGCGCATCAGCTTCACGACGCGCGTGAGCCCCTCGGCGTAGCGGTCGGTGTCGAGCCACTCGTTGCCCGCCTCGTTGCCGCCGAAGCCGAGCACGAGCAAGTCCGGCTTGCGATGCGCGATCTGCGCGGCCATATGCTCGGCATCGGCGTTCAGCAAGCGCACGGCTTGCGCACCGACCAGGCCGATCGAGTCGTACACGACCCCCGGACCTTCGCGCTCTTGTGCGATGCCATAGAGCCGCACTTCATTGCCGAGCGCGCGGACCGAGAACATGTGCGCGCCGTCCGGCACCAGCACGCTCTCCCAGGCATCTTCGACGTCCGTCGCGCGGGTGCTGATGGTCTTTTCCGGCGTGCCATCGACGACCAGGCGCACGTCGCCGCCGCCGGGAAACTTCTGATAGAACAGCTCGAAACGCGAGGCGTGCTGACCGACCACCCCATCCGCGACGGTGCCGAACACCACGTGCTCACCGGCGGCTCCGCGCGCGACGACGCCGCCGTAGCCGTAGTGGCCGTTCTTCATCTGGCGCTGCACAATCGTGAGCACGTCCCAGCCGTCGCTCTCGCGGTGCGCGATGTCGTAGTGCAGGTAATGCATCGTGCCGTGCGCGATCAGCATGAAGCCGTGACCGGCGTCGCCGAAGCGTTTCTGCAGCTTGCGACGCACGGTGTGCGTGATCTCGTCAGCTGCAATCGCCGAGTCACCGTAGTGCGCGATACGCGTGATGGCGCCGGTCTGGCCCTGTGCGCTCTTCTGCAGTGCGGCATAGAATGCGCCGAGGGCCTCGGGAAATTCAATCGGCTGAGTCAGCTCGGCGTATTCGGCAGGATCAATCGTCAAGCCCGAGCCTGCGAGCGTGCCGTGGGTCTCGCTGTCGGAGTCGCCGTCGTCCGGTTCCATCGACGGAGCACCCGCTGCGGCTTTGTCTGGCGTAGCGCTGGCAACGGCCGCGCCGCCGCCTTCGAACTCGGGCAATTCGGAGCGCACGGGCGCCACGAACAAGCGCACCACCGGCACACCTTCGCCCGCGACCCAAGGCCGCACGCGTGCGAGCCCGGGCACTGCGTAGCTCGCGACGCCGCACGCGATCATCGTCGCCGAGATCACCGCCAGGCGCCGCAACGCCACGCGCGTATTGTCGTGAGGCGCAACGGGCTCAGTCGCAACGGACTCGCTCGTCGCGGCGGGCTGCTCAGGTGTTTCGCGGGATTGCGCAGCCAATGCCAAATCCAAAGCCATCTGCGTTCAAAACTGGAAGTAGATGTAGGGTACAACATCTTGGGTGGCGACGAGCATCAGCGTCGCGGCGACGCCCGCCAGCAGCACGCCTTGTGCTGGCGCCGGCAGCATGGAGAAGCGCTCGCGCAGACCGTCGAACAGGCCGCGCGGTGTGTAGTGCGCGAAGTAGCCGGCGAGCAGGAGCCACCAAAGCGATGCAGTGACGTGGAACAGCGCCGTCGATCCGGCGCCCAGTTGGCGAATCACGCCGAACGCGCTGTGCACATCGGGAGCCCGGAAGAAGATGCGCGACAGGACCACGAAATGCAGCGTGCCCAGCACCTTGAGCACACGCAAATGCAGCGGATCCGGCTGGCGCGCCCCACGCCCAAGCCGCCGAACGAAGTAGCGGTGAATCACCATCGCGGTCGCGTGCAGAAGGCCGTAGATCACGAACGTCCACGCCGCGCCGTGCCACAGGCCGACCAAAAACACCGTGATCCAAAGGTTGAAGTACGCGCGCAGCGGCGCGACCTGCGAGCCGCCCAGCGGGAAGTACAGATAGTCGCGCAGCCAGGTCGACAGCGTCATGTGCCAGCGCCGCCAGAACTCCGCCGGGCTCGTGGCCTGGTACGGACGATCGAAGTTCTCGGGTAGGCGCAGACCAAACAGCATGGCGCTGCCGCGTGCGACGTCGGTGTAGCCGGAAAAGTCGCAGAAGATCTGCATCGTGTAGGCGTACAGGCCGACCATGACCTCCAACGACGAATACGCTGTCGGATCGTCGAACACGCGATCGACCAGGTTCACGGCCAGGTAGTCCGCGAACACGATCTTCTTCACGAGCCCGGTCGCAATCAGGAACACGCCCTCGCTCACGAGCTTCGAGTCCAAGCGGCGCGGCCCATCGAGCTGCGGCAAGAAGTCGGACGCGCGCACGATAGGTCCTGCGACCAAGTGCGGAAAGAACGTGATGAAGCACGCGAAGCGAATGAAGTTGCGCGTGGGCTCGATCCGCCCGCGATAGACATCGATCGTGTAGCTCAAGCTCTCGAACGTGTAGAACGAAATGCCGATCGGCAAGATCACGTCGAGGTGTGCCGGCGAGATCGGAACGCCGAACACGTGAACGGTGTCGGCGAACGCGCGCGCGAAAAAGTTGAAGTACTTGAAGGTCCCGAGCAGGCCCAGGTTCACGACCACGCTGGCAGTGAGCCAGGCGCGCTTCCCGCGCGAATCTTTGGCGCCTGCGATCGCACCGCCCGCGACGTAGTCGACCGTGATCGAGAACAGAACCAGCGCGATGTACGCCGGGTTCCACGCCATGTAGAACACGCACGACGCGACGAACAAAAAGCCTAGACGGAGGCTGCCGCGTCGGGCGAGCGCGTGGTAGCCCACGAGCGCGCACGCCAAGAACACGAAGTAGTCGAGCGAATGGAAGTTCACAGACGGCGGCTACGCCCCAAGGGGTCGGCGCGGGGCGCGGTGAGACCGCGACGCCGCGACCTATCCGGGCGCCACGTTGTAACCGCGTGCGCAGCCGCGGGCAACGCTCGCTGACACCGGCGTTCGGTCTGGATGCCCCGCCAGCGCGCCACTTTGCTATGCTCACGGGCGCATGCGGATCGCGCTCTGTTCCGACGAATCGTACCCCGTGCACGCGACCGTCGCGCGCTGGCTCGCGGAGCGCGGGCACGAGGTCGTACCGTTCGGCGCGATCGCCGAGGGGAACGAGGAAGCTAGTAACCTACCCGCGGAGCAGCCTGCGGCCCCCCACGGCTGGGCCGTGATCGCTGAACAAGCGGCCGAGGCGGTGGCGAGTGGGCGCTGCGAACAAGGCATCTTCTTCTGTTGGACGGGCACCGGCATCAGCATCGCCGCCAATAAGGTCGCAGGCGTCCGGGCCGCCCTGTGCACCGACCCGGGACAAGCCGCCGCGGCACGCGTCTGGAACCACGCGAACGTGCTGTGCTTGTCCAACCGCACGCTCGCCGATGATCTCGCGAAAGAGCTGCTCGCAGCCTGGTTCGACACAGAGCCCGGCGATCGTGGGGCAGCAGGCGTCGAGCTGCTCGCGCAGGTCGAGCAGCGTCACCGCAAGTAGTCGTTCACTCAGCTCGCCGGCTTCTCGGCCACGCCCGCGGCAGGCTGGGAGCGGCGACCTCAGGCTGTTCCGTCTCGCCCCACTGCTTCGCGCGGAACGCCTCGCGCCGCTCGATCGGAAACGGCACCAGGGGCCGCGCCGGACCCTCCATGCCTACGCGCACCATGTTGTACGTGGAGGTCGGGCTCCAAAATAAGAACCCGTCGCCGCCCGCGTTGCGCGTGCCGCGGATCTGCTCGGTAATGAACTCCGCGTTGTAGTAGTCGGCACGGCTCGAGAACGCCTGCAGGAACGGGCGAATCACCGGACCGGCGCCGACGCGCTGCCGCAGCTCTTTCACACCCTGCTCGACCAACAAGCCCGCGCGACCGTCCTTCACGTGCTTCATCCAATCGCGCATCGCGTACACGTAGAGCATGGGCGAGAACACCTCTATGTACTGCGTCCAGAGCGCGAGGTCCTGACCGAGCAGGCCGGTCGGATCCCCCTTCTTGAACGCAGCGAGCCCGAACACGTCGGCGCCGATCGGGATGTGGATCGCCGCGTCGATCTTACGCAACACGCCGAGGATCACGTCCACGTGCGACTGGTCAGTGTGGGCGGGATAAACCGCGAATTTCGTGGCGACGTCGACAGGGAAACGGATGTAGTCGAGCTGGATCTCGTCGAAGCCGATCGCTTCGGCTTCCTTGGCGATGGCCACGAGCATCTCGTGGTTCTTCTCGTTGTACGGGTCGAGCCACGTGTTCCGTTTGACGCGCGAAGTCTTGAGCCAGATGTCGCCCTCGTGCCCGGGACGCCCGTCTTGGATCGAACGATCGGGAAACGCGCGGGGCAAGATTGGATCGTTGAAGCACACGATCCGCGCGATCGTGTAGATGCCCGCGTCCTTCAGCTGACGCACGAACGCGGGCGCATCGCGCAACAAGATGTGCTTCGAGCCCGCGAGCTCGGGAATCTGCGTGTCGTACACGACCAGGCCGTCGCTGCCTTTGATGTCGATCACGGCCGCGTCGAGGCCGACTCCGTGCACCAGCTTGGCGACCCCGCTCGCACCCAGCTTATGGGCCAGAGGCGCGTTGATGTACAGACCGTGCGCGCGCTGACCTTGTTCCGAAACCACATCGACGTAGCGCCGTGCGTCGTCCTCGGCGGGTGCTGGCTCGACAGAAGCAGCTGCAACGGTTGGCGCTGCACGCGTCGGCTCAATTGCTGCGGGCGTGACGGCCTCCGCGGGGGTCTGTTCGTTGACGGCCGGAGCCTTCGCTTCAGCTGACACGACCGGGGGTTCTTCGACGGCGTGCGCAGCCGGACGCTCGGGCGACTGATTGCCGCTGGTCGCGGCGGAAGCACAGGCGCTCGCGCAAAAGCACACGCAGCCGAACGCGACATGGCGGAACGAAATAGCAATCACGGGAAGCCTTTCTAGGGCCAGTGTGCCCAGCCGTCCGGCGTCGCACAACATATTGATATGGCTAGGAGAAACGGCTCGTCGTACCCCCACTCCGGAGCTCGGTCCCGTGCCGAGGGGTCGCGCCGCGTGTACCCTGCACGGGGCCCCTATCCATGAATTTTTTCGCCCATTCGTTCATCGCCGCCGACCGTGCCGAGCACCCGCGCTTTCTGCTCGGATCGATGCTGCCGGATCTGACCGGAATGCTCGGTGCGCGCATTGCCGAGCTACCCGACTCGGAGGTGCGCGCCGGCGTCGCGCATCATCACGCGACCGACGCCGCGTTCCACGGCTCCCCGTGCTTTGCGCGCCTGTGCGCTGAGGCGATTCACACGCTGACCACGCGCGGTCTCGAGCGCGGAAGCGCGCGCGCGGTCGGTCACGTCGGCATCGAGCTGCTACTCGACGGCACGCTCAGCCACGATAAGGACGCCCGGCGCCGTTACACCGAGGCTCTTGCCCAAGCCAACCAGACGCCGCTCGACCAGCTCGTCGTGCTGCGCAACGCCGACCACCATGAGGTGCTCCGGCGAGGCATCACCCGGTTGATCGCGGCGCCCGTACCCCAGGGCTATCGCGACCCGGAGTTCGTCGTGGCTAGGCTGCACCACATGCTGGCACCGCGCCCCCGCCTCGCCCTGCGTGAAGGCGATCTCGCGGCAGTCCACGATTGGGTGCGTTCGGCTAAAGCAGAGCTCGTGAGCTCAGGACCCCAGCTGTTGGCCGAGGTCCGCGCAGCGCTGCGCGCGGCGCAACCCTGACGCGAGCGCCGTCGACTCTTGAGCTACCTGGGCTGCGTGACCCCGTGCGACGTATTCTCTCCGGAGTGATCGCGCCTGAGCGACGCTACTGCACGTCGTCCCAGAACGCGCGGACGGCTTCAAGCGGAGCGCTCTCGAGCTCACAGGTGGGCCCAAGCCGCATGGTGTAGCGCGTGCTCGTGTCGTACGGGTGCCACGCTGGCAACCCGTCGTGGCTGGGATCACCCGTGCGCGCGAAGCTCGCCCACGCATGAAGCACGCGCGGTGCGAGCGCCAACGCATCGGCGCCGCCACCCGTGAACGCGCGACCGAACGTGCCGTCGACCAAGCCGAAGACGAACGGAATCTCGATCGCGTGACACGCGCCCATCTCGCCTTCGCAGAGCGGCGAGCGGAACGTGAAGTGATACATGAAAGTCTTCGCGTGGCGCGCGCTCTGTGCCTCGGCCAAGCGCAGCGCAGGGATGCGGAACATGCGGTCCGACTCGATCGCGGCGTAGATTCGCCACAGCGGCAGGCTCTCGCCGAACACGCGCGTGTAGAGCGCGATCGCTTCGTCACCGCGACCGGGCAGGCGCTTTTCGCAAATCTTGGAGAGCGCGGCTGCGTCGATACGCCGCTTGTTCGGCTCGACGAAGAACAGAAAGTAGTTCCACTCGTCCGCAGTCGCGCCGACCAGGAGATCGATCCCGGCAGCCGCTCCCGCTGCGATCGAATCGAAAGGTCCGTCTGTCATCAGGTCGCCGTCGCCGACCGGCAGCAGCGTCATGGCAGCTTGCGGCAAGCGACGCCCAACGGGACCGCGCAGGATCGTCTCGCGAAAGCACGCGCGCTGCGCGACGACGAGCTCGGCGGTGCTCGCGCTCCACAGCTTGTCGGGGTGTGCTGCGCTCGCGTCGACACCCCGCAGCACGAGCTCGGTCATGCGCGTGGACTCCGCGCGCGTGGTGGCATGATGCGCTGCGCCGCTCTGCGCAATCGCGCGCCGGAACAAGCCGCGCGCAGACGGAATCGCAAGCAAGCTGCCGATGCTCATCGCCCCCGCGGACTCGCCGAAGATGGTGACGTTCTCGGGGTCGCCCCCGAAGCCGTCGATGTTGTCACGCACCCAAGTCAGCGCCGCGATCTGGTCGCGCAGGCCATTGTTGGACGTGGCGCCCAGCGACGAGTCGAGCAGATCCCCGAAAAACCCAAAGCCAAACACTCCGAGGCGATAGTTGAACGTCACCACCACCACGTCGCCGCGCTGTGCGAGCACTTCGCCGTCGTACATGTCCTGCGAGCCCGCGCCGATCGTGAAGCCCCCGCCGTGAATGAACACCATCACCGGGCGCCGCTTCGCATCGCACACGGGCGTCCACACGTTCAAGAACAGGCAGTCCTCGTTGGGCTCGCCGATGTCCTGCATGAGGCCGCGATCCTGCGGCGCCGGTGCACCGAAGCGCTTGGCTTCGCGCGTGCCGTGCCATGGAGCCGCCGGCTGCGGCGGCCTGAAGCGGTGCGCGCCGAGCGGCGGCGCGGCGAACGGAACACCCCGGAAAATGCTTATACCGAGCGCGCCGACATCACCTTCGAGGCGCCCACTTCGCGTCGTTACGACTTTCATCACCGGTTTCTTCTTTCACGAACGCAGGCGTGGGCCAAGGCCTTTTCGCGCTACAATTATCGGATGAAGCTGGCGTGTCTCGATCGACCGGGCGACTACCTCGGCGGCGCGTTCCGGGTGGCGAACGCAACCGAAGGGGAGCTGCGGATCCAAAGCCCCGCCGACCTGAGCGACACCACCGCCATCCATCCGTACGCCAGCCAAGCCCTGCACGATGCCTTGACCTTCGCTCGCAATGCGTTTCCAAGCTGGCGACGCACCTCGCGGCTCGAACGGGCGGTGTACCTGCGCCGCTACCAAGAACAACTGCGCAAGCAGCGCGGCGAGCTCGCGCAGATCCTTGCGCGCGAAGTCGGCAAGCCCTTGTGGGAAGCAGCGACTGAAGTCGACGCGATGATCGCCAAGGTCGACATCATGCTCGGCGAAGGCGCGCGCTACACCGAGGATCGCGTTCTCCCTGAGTTGCCGGCGGAGATTCGGCACCGGCCGCACGGCGTCGTTGCGGTGATCGGCCCGTTCAACTTCCCTGGTCACCTGCCCAACGGCCAGATCGTGCCGGCGCTCTTGCTCGGCAACACCGTCGTGCACAAGCCCAGTGAGCGCACACCGAGCGCAGCAACGTTCATGGCGCGCTGCTTCCACGCGGCGGGCCTGCCCGCGGGGGTGTTCAACCTCGTGCAGGGACCTGGCGCGTTCGGTGCGCAGCTTGCGAGTCACCCCGAGGTCGACGCGGTCATGTTCACCGGGTCGGCTGCAGTGGGTCGCCGTATCTTGCAGGCGCAGGGTGAGCGCATCGATCGGCTGGTCGCGCTCGAGCTCGGCGGCAAGAACGTCTCGATCGTGCTCGACGACTGTGCGCTCGAACGCAGCGCACGAGCGATCGCGTTCGCGGCGTTCGTCACCGCGGGACAGCGCTGCACGGCCACCTCCAGGCTCGTGGTCACACGCGGTGTCGCGGATGCATTGATCGACCGCATCGCCGAGATCGCGCGCGGCATGCGCGTGGGTCATCCGCTCGACGCGAACGTGTTCATGGGACCGGTCATCTCCGAAGACGCGCGTACGCGCCTGCTCGCAGCCCAGACCGCCGCGCGTGCTGGCGGTTTTCGGGCGGTCGTTCCGGGAGGCAGCTACGAAGTTGCCGGGCACGTCGGGCACTACCTCCGCCCCGCTGTGCATCGCGCACCGGACGCCCACGCATCCGTGCCCAGCTACAGCGACACGGAGCTATTCGCTCCCGACCTGGCCGTGTACGTCGTGCGCGACCTCGACGAGGCGCTAACTGTCGCCAACGCCACCCGTTTCGGCCTGAGTGCCGCTGTCTTCACCGCGTCGCGGGACAGCTTCGAGCTGGCGGCGGACGAGCTGCGCGTCGGGTCGCTCAGCTGGAACCGCTCGACCGCAGGTGCCAGCAGCCAACTTCCCTTCGGCGGCATCAAGGACAGCGGAAATCACCGTCCTGCCGGTCTCGCCGCCGGTCTCGCGTGCGCGTACCCGCTCGCCGTGCAGCTGGAGGGCGTCGCCAGCGGTCCGCTCCCAACCTGGCCGGGCACGGACCTGTGAGCCGTCACGAGCCCGAAAAGTGGCCGAATCTGCAGGTGTGGCCGCAAACGGCAGGTTTTTTTGACCTCGATTGCACGAAATCTTCACAGTCGTCCGGAAATAAGCGCTCGCTCGGACGACGACAGATCAGAACCGCGGGTCGTCCTGGAACACCGACCCTGCCCGAGCCTAAAAGAAGGTACCCATGCGAGCGATTCCCGTCATGCGTCCCCGCCGCCGCCCCCGTCAGGCCCGTGCCCAGGCCACGGTCGACGCCATCATCCAAGCCACCGCCCGCGTCCTGATCGAGGACGGCTACGACCGCGCGAGCACCAACCGCATCGCGCAGGCGGCCGGCGTCAGCATCGGTTCGCTCTACCAGTACTTCCCGAGCAAGGAAGCGCTCGTGTCCGCGCTGGTCGACGAGCACGTCAGCCGCATGCTCGGCATCGTGCAACGCGCGCTCGCCACGGGCACCGCGACCGACCTCGCCGCGCACACGCGCCGCATGGTCGACGCGCTGATCGTCGCCTACCGCCTCGACCCGAAGCTGCACCACGTGCTCTGCCAGGAAGTCCCGAAGATCGGCGAGCTCAAGCGCATCTACGACTTCGAAGAGAAGCTCGCCGAGACTGTGCGCGGCCAGCTGAACTCCCTGCGCCACGAGATCCGTCACCAGAACATCGACCGCGCAGTGTTCTTGCTCGTGAACGCAATCCCGAGCGTG